>NZ_JBHVOC010000006.1:0-305871 GCF_044142145.1 Streptomyces sp. BK79 | reverse complement strand
GACACCCCCCGGCCCGGCCCCGACCCCCACACAACCGAACGCGCTACGCGCACCCCCACCCACCGCACAGGCCGCCGCAGGCAGGCCCCACCACGACCGACACACGACGAGAGGCTGACCGACGTGCAAGACGACCTCCTCGCACGGGCCAGGGCATGGCTGGCCGAGGACCCCGACGCGGACACCCGCGCCGAACTCGCGGGGCTCCTCGACACCGCCGACCACGCCGAGCTGACCGCCCGCTTCTCCGGCACCCTCCAGTTCGGCACCGCCGGCCTGCGCGGCGAACTCGGCGCCGGCCCGATGCGCATGAACCGCTCCGTCGTCATCCGCGCCGCCGCCGGCCTCGCCGCGTACCTGAAGAAGCAGGGGACCCCCCACGGGGACACCGAGGCCGGCCTCGTCGTCATCGGCTACGACGCCCGCCACAAGTCCGAGGACTTCGCCCGCGACACCGCCGCCGTCATGACCGGCGCCGGCCTGCGCGCGGCCGTCCTCCCCCGCCCCCTCCCCACCCCGGTCCTCGCCTTCGCCATCCGGCACCTCGGCGCCGTCGCCGGCGTGGAGGTCACCGCCAGCCACAACCCACCCCGCGACAACGGCTACAAGGTGTACCTGGGCGACGGCTCCCAGATCGTCCCCCCGGCCGACGCCGGCATCGCCGCCGAGATCGACGCCGTACGCTCCCTGAACGACGTCCCCCGCCCCACCACCGGCTGGCAGACCCTCGGCGAAGACGTCCTCGACGCCTACCTCGCCCGCACGGACGCCGTCCTCGCCAAGGACTCCCCCCGCACCGCCCGCACCGTCTACACGGCGATGCACGGCGTCGGCAAGGACACCCTCCTCGCCGCCTTCGCCCGAGCCGGCTTCCCGCGGCCCGTCCTCGTCACCGAGCAGGCCGAGCCCGACCCGGACTTCCCCACCGTCGCCTTCCCCAACCCGGAGGAGCCCGGCGCGATGGACCTCGCCTTCGCGACGGCCCGCGCGACGACCCCCGCCCCCGACCTGGTCATCGCCAACGACCCCGACGCCGACCGCCTCGCCGTGGCAGTCCCCGTCCCCGCCTCCGCCGTCCCCGAAGGGACCGGCCCCGGCTGGCGCATGCTCCGCGGCGACGAGGTCGGCGCCCTCCTCGCCGCCCACCTGGTCGCCCGCGGAGCGCACGGCACGTTCGCGGAGTCGATCGTGTCGTCCTCCCTCCTCGGCCGCGTCGCGGCGAAGGCGAACCTCCCCCACGTCGAGACCCTCACCGGCTTCAAGTGGATCGCCCGCGCCGACGGCCTCCGCTACGGCTACGAGGAAGCCCTCGGCTACTGCGTCGACCCCGAGGGCGTACGCGACAAGGACGGCATCACCGCGGCGCTCCTGATCACGGAGCTGGCCTCCACCCTCAAGGAGGCCGGCCGCACCCTCCTCGACCTCCTGGACGACCTCGCCGTGGAGCACGGCCTGCACGCCACCGACCAGCTCTCGGTCCGCGTCGAGGACCTCTCCGTCATCGCCGCCGCGATGCACCGCCTGCGCGAGCGGCCCCCGGCCGCTCTCGCGGGCCGCCCCGTCACGAAGGCCGAGGACCTCACCAAGGGCACGGACACGCTGCCTCCCACGGACGGCCTGCGCTACACCCTCGACGGTGCCCGGGTGATCGTCCGCCCGAGCGGTACGGAGCCCAAGCTGAAGTGCTACCTGGAGGTGGTCGTCCCGGTCACGGACCGCGCCGGCCTCCCCGCGGCCCGCGCCGAGGCGGAGGAGGTCCTGACGGCCCTCAAGCGGGACCTCTCCACAGCAGCGGGCATCTGACCTTCCGCCCCTCCCGTCACCCCCCTCCCCCCGTCACCCCGTCACCCGCCCGCCACGGGGTGCCCCCAGCCGGGGGCACCCCATCGGGTGACTTCCCGCGCCCCCGCGACCCACCCTCCCCCTCCCCGGCCCCCCTCCGGGCAACGGTGGACCGGAAACCGGACCCCCCAAGGAGCCAGGGAGCCGCCGTGTCCTCGACCGCGCCCAAGACCACCCCCAGCGGACACATCCCCCGCACCCGGCGCCCCCGGACCGACGCCACCCCCACCCCGCCCCCTCGGGGTCACGCCCGCGACCGCGCCCGCGCCCACGCCCGGCGCCTGCTGCGCACCGCGCACCGCGCGGCCCGCCGAGCCGCCCCCGCCCTCGGCGCCTACCTGGCCGTACGCGTCACGGGCCTGCTCGTCCTCGCCGTCTGGGCGCCCCGCCGCCACCAGGACCTCTGGGTGAACCTGGCCGCGCAGTGGGACTCCGACTGGTACCTCGCCATCGCCGACCACGGCTACGACCACGAGCTGGGCACCACACCCAACACCAACAACCTGGCCTTCTTCCCGCTCTACCCGGTGCTGGTCAAGGCGGTGGCCGTCCTCACGCCGGGCACGCGCGCCTCCACCGGTCTCGGCGTCGCCGTGGTCGCCTCCCTCGTCGCGGCGTGGGGCATCTTCGCGGTGGGCGACCGCCTGCACGGCCGCCGCGTCGGTGTCCTGCTCACCACGCTGTGGGCGGCCTTCCCGGTCGGGGCGGTGCAGTGGATGGGCTACACCGAGTCCCTGTTCACGGCCTGCGCGGCCTGGTCGCTGTACGCGGTGCTGACGGGCCGCTGGCTGTGGGCGGCGGGCTTCGCCGTACTGGCGGGCCTGACCCGCCCGACCGGCATCGCCGTGGCCGCGGCGGTCACGGCGACCGCGCTGCTGCACCTGGCCCGGCACCGCACCCTCGCCCCGCGCGTGCTCGCCGCCGCGCTCCTCGCGCCGCTCGGCTGGTGCGCGTACCTCGGCTGGGTGGGCCTGCGCCTGGGCCGCTGGGACGGCTACTTCGCCGTACAGCGGCTCTGGTACAACGAGGTGGACGGCGGCCGGCGCACACTGCACCAGATCCGGTGGCTGCTGTGGCACGACCCGACGCCCCAGCTGTTCCTGGTCGTGGTGACCCTGACGCTGATCGCGTCGGTGGTCCTCTTCGGCCTGTCGGTGGGGGACCGCCAGCCCGCCGCGCTGCTGGTCTTCACGGGCGTCATGCTGGCGATCGTCCTGGGCAGCGGCGGCGTGTACTTCTCCCGGGCCCGCTTCCTGCTCCCGGCCTTCCCCCTGCTGCTGCCCCTGGCCCGGTACCTGTCCCGCGCGTCCCGCCGCCTGCGCGCACTGGCGCTGACGGCGGCGGCCCTGGGCTCGGCGTACTGCGGGGCGTACATGCTCCTGATCTGGTCCGCGGCCCCCTGAAACGCACTCACCCCTGAACGGAGCGCCCACCCCCGAACCCGAGCGCCCGCCTTCCCCCCTCCCCCCGAACCGTCAGCCGATCCCCAGCAGAACCGCGAGCAGCACCGCCCCGACCGCCGCCGGCGCGACGATCTCGTAGGCCCACCGCACCGTCACCTCTCCCTGGGAGGTATTCGCCGGCTTGCGGGCCTCCAGGGTCGCGCGCAGCTCGTCCATGACCTTGTCGGTCTCCGCCCGCACCGGCCCGTCGGCCACCCCCGCACCCCCGTCGGCCCCGAGACCCCCGGCACCTCCGGCACCACCGAGGTCACCCCGCGCACCGCCCCCGCCGAAGCCCCCGAACAGGCCCCCGCGCCCCCGGCCGCCCCCCGCGGCCCGCCGCGCCTCCTGCCGTGCGGCCTTCTTGCGGCCGCGCAGCGAGACGGGGATGGACCACAGCTGGTACTTGTCGCCGGACTCGGTGAAGACCTCGTTGGAGTAGCTGGACCGGAACGAGGCGACCTGCCCCCAGGGCAGCACGATCACCCGGAAGGGATTGCGCACGCGCAGCCGGTCGTCGTCGGCGAAGACGGCGGGCCGCACGGTGTAGGCGACGATGAGCGGCACGAGGAACAGCAGCGCCGCCACGGCCATCCACGGAGTGCGTCCCTCTCCCGCGACCACGGCGTCGATGCCGAGCCACAGGGCGAGGGCGAGCAGCAGGACGCCGCCGGCGAGGCCCGCGGGCGACCGGTAGATCCGGTCCTTGGACACGGGTACCGGCGGCTGCGGCGGTGGTGACTGGGACTCCGGGGTCGTCATGCTGCCGATTGTGCACGACGTAAGGCCCAGGCCCGCAGCCGGTGCCCGCGCACGGAAGAACCGCCCGGGGCTGTACAGCCGCTACGCGCGTAGATATGCTCGCCTGGTGACCATGCCCACCACTGCATCCGCTGCTCCCGCACACGGACTCGCCGACGTCACCGCGTCCGACAGCACCCTGCGCCGCTTCCTTCACGGGCTGCCCGGCGTCGACACGGTCGGCCTGGAGGCGCGCGCCGCCTCGCTCGGCACCCGTTCCATCAAGACCACCGCGAAGGCGTACGCCCTCGACCTCGCCATCTCGATGGTCGACCTGACGACGCTGGAAGGCGCGGACACCCCGGGCAAGGTCCGGGCGCTCGGCGCGAAGGCGGTCCGCCCCGACCCGACCGACCGCTCGGCCCCGTCGACGGCTGCCGTCTGCGTCTATCCCGACATGGTGCCCGCCGCCAAGGCCGCCGTCGCCGGCTCCGGCGTGAAGGTCGCCTCCGTCGCCACCGCGTTCCCGGCGGGCCGCGCCTCGATGGCCGTCAAGCTGGCCGACGTGCGCGAGGCCGTGGCGGCGGGCGCCGACGAGGTCGACATGGTCATCGACCGCGGCGCGTTCCTCGCGGGGAACTACATGAAGGTGTACGACGAGATCACCGCCGTACGGGAGGCCTGCGGCACGTCCGCCCGTCTGAAGGTCATCTTCGAGACCGGCGAGCTGTCGACGTACGACAACATCCGCCGCGCGAGCTGGCTCGGCATGCTGGCGGGCGCCGACTTCATCAAGACGTCCACCGGCAAGGTCGCGGTGAACGCCACGCCCGCCAACACGCTCCTGATGCTGGAGGCGGTCCGGGACTTCCGCGCGCAGACCGGCGTCCAGGTGGGCGTGAAGCCGGCCGGCGGCATCCGCACCGCGAAGGACGCGATCAAGTTCCTGGTCCTGGTCAACGAGACGGCGGGCGAGGACTGGCTGGACAACCACTGGTTCCGCTTCGGCGCGTCCTCGCTCCTGAACGATCTGCTGATGCAGCGCCAGAAGCTGGCCACCGGCCGCTACTCCGGCCCCGACTACGTGACGGTGGACTGATCACCATGGCACCTGTTTTCGAGTACGCTCCGGCGCCCGAGTCCCGCGCGGTCGTCGACATCGCCCCCTCCTACGGCCTGTTCATCGACGGCGAGTTCGCCGAGGCCGCCGACGGCAAGGTCTTCAAGACGGTCTCGCCGTCCACCGAGGAGGTCCTCTCCGAGGTCGCCGAGGCAGGCGAGGCGGACGTCAATCGCGCCGTCGCGGCCGCCCGCAAGGCCTTCGCGAAGTGGTCGACGCTGCCGGGCTCCGAGCGCGCGAAGTACCTCTTCCGCATCGCCCGCGTCATCCAGGAGCGCAGCCGCGAACTCGCGGTCCTGGAGACCCTGGACAACGGCAAGCCGATCAGGGAGACCCGCGACGCGGACCTCCCCCTGGTCGCCGCGCACTTCTTCTACTACGCGGGCTGGGCCGACAAGCTCGACCACGCCGGCTACGGCGCGAACCCGCGCCCCCTCGGCGTCGCGGGCCAGGTCATCCCCTGGAACTTCCCGCTCCTGATGCTGGCGTGGAAGATCGCCCCGGCGCTCGCGACCGGTAACACGGTGGTGCTGAAGCCCGCCGAGACGACCCCCCTGTCCGCCCTGTTCTTCGCGGACGTCTGCCGTCAGGCGGGCCTGCCCAGGGGCGTCGTCAACATCGTCACCGGCGACGGCCGCGCCGGCGCCGCGCTGATCGCCCACCCCGACGTGAACAAGGTCGCCTTCACCGGCTCCACGGCCGTCGGCAAGGAGATCGCGCGCACGGTCGCGGGCACCCGCAAGAAGCTCACCCTGGAGCTGGGCGGCAAGGGCGCGAACATCGTCTTCGACGACGCCCCGATCGACCAGGCCGTCGAGGGCATCGTCAACGGCATCTTCTTCAACCAGGGCCAGGTCTGCTGCGCGGGCTCCCGCCTCCTGGTCCAGGAGTCGGTCCACGACGAGCTGCTGGACTCCCTCAAGCGCCGCCTGTCCACCCTCCGCCTCGGCGACCCGCTGGACAAGAACACCGACATCGGCGCCATCAACTCCGCCGAGCAGCTGGCCCGGATCACCTCCCTCGCCGACCAGGGCGAGGCGGAGGGCGCCGAGCGCTGGTCCCCGGCCTGCGACCTGCCCTCGACCGGCTACTGGTTCGCCCCGACGCTCTTCACCAACGTCACCCAGGCGCACACGGTCGCCCGCGACGAGATCTTCGGCCCGGTCCTGTCCGTCCTCACCTTCCGCACGCCGGACGAGGCGGTCGCCAAGGCCAACAACACGCCGTACGGCCTGTCGGCGGGCATCTGGACGGAGAAAGGCTCGCGCATCCTGGCGGTGGCGAACAAGCTCCGCGCGGGTGTGATCTGGTCCAACACGTTCAACAAGTTCGACCCGACCTCGCCGTTCGGCGGCTACAAGGAGTCGGGCTTCGGCCGCGAGGGCGGCCGCCACGGCCTGGAGGCGTACCTCGATGTCTGAGAAGACGGAGAAGACCGAACCGCGACTGCCGGTCTTCAAGACCTACAAGCTGTACGTCGGCGGGAAGTTCCCGCGTTCCGAGAGCGGCCGGGTGTACGAGGTGACCGACGCAAAGGGCACATGGCTGGCGAACGCCCCGCTCTCCTCCCGCAAGGACGCCCGCGACGCGGTGGTCGCCGCGCGCAAGGCGTTCGGCGGCTGGTCCGGCGCGACGGCGTACAACCGCGGCCAGATCCTGTACCGGATCGCGGAGATGCTGGAGGGCCGCCGCGACCAGTACGTCGCGGAGGTGGCCGGCGCCGAGGGCCTGTCGAAGTCCAGGGCCGCCGCCCAGGTGGACGCGGCGATCGACCGCTGGGTCTGGTACGCGGGCTGGACCGACAAGATCGCCCAGGTGGTCGGCGGCGGCAACCCGGTGGCGGGCCCGTTCTTCAACCTCTCCTCCCCGGAGCCGACCGGCGTCGTGGCCGTCCTGGCCCCGCAGGAGTCGTCCTTCCTCGGCCTGGTCTCGGTCGTCGCCCCGGTGATCGCCACCGGCAACACGGCGGTCGTGGTGGCGTCGGAGAAGTCCCCGCTCCCCGCCCTCTCCCTGGGCGAGGTGCTGGCCAGCTCCGACCTCCCCGGCGGCGTGGTCAACGTCCTGTCCGGCCGTACGGCGGAGATCGCCGCCCCGCTCGCCGCGCACCAGGACGTCAACGCGATCGACCTCACGGGCGCCGACGAGTCGCTCGCGAAGGAGCTGGAGATCGCGGCGGCGGACAACCTGAAGCGCGTCCTTCGTCCACAGCCTGTGGACGAGACCGACTGGTCGGCGACCCCGGGCATCGACCGCATGACGGCGTTCCTGGAGACGAAGACGGTCTGGCACCCGACGGGCGCGCTGGGCGCGTCCGGCTCCTCCTACTGAGGCCCGGCGGGACCCGCGCCCGCGCCCCACGAGACGAGCCGCGCCCTCCCTCCGTCCGGGGTGGGCGCGGCTCTTCGCGTGCCGGGAGCGGGTCTCGCGCGCCGGGCGCGGGCGGCGGCGTCAGCGCAGCAGCTCGGTCGCCTGCCCCAGCACCGGTACGGCGCCGAGCGACCGGGCCTGCGCCACCGGCCCGGTCAGCGCGGTCGAGGTGAGCGGCTGGAAGTCGGCCACCTTCGTGCCGACGCCGTTGTCGAGCGGGTCGACGCCGGTGCCGGCCAGCGGGTTGGGCTTGAGGTCCGCGACCGGGCCGGTGACGAAGCCGACCGTGCCGGTCACCGCCTGGAGGCCCGCCTGCGGATCGATGTTGCCCAGCGAGGTGGGGCGGGTGTGCGCCAGGCCCGCGAGGGTCTCGCCGCCGTCCGCGGAGGCCGTCGCGGCGCCTGCGGCCAGGGCCGCGCCGGCGGTCGCGAGGGCGAACAGGGCGCGCTGGGCGTGCGGGGGGCGGGGGAACGCGTGTCGGGCCATCGCTGCTGCCACCTCTGGGTGTGAGTTGCTACGGACTACCGTGCTAACCGCGCGGACGGTGATCAGGTCACCGCGCACCGTGTCCGCCGTGTGAGGCGCGCTGCAAAGTCGCCCCTCGGGGTCGTACGGCGGCCGGACGATGCCGCACACTGGTGTCCCGTGAGCTCCCATCCGCCCATACCCACGCGAGTCGTGCTGCTCTGCGGCCCGTCCGGCTCCGGCAAGTCCCTCCTCGCCGCCCGCTCCGGTCTTCCGGTGCTGCGGCTCGACGACTTCTACAAGGAGGGCTCCGACCCGACGCTGCCGCTGGTGCCCCTGAGCTCCGACATCGACTGGGACCACCCCGGCTCGTGGGACGCGGACGCCGCCGTCGCCGCCATCACGGAGCTGTGCCGGACGGGCCGTACGCGGGTGCCCGTCTACGACCTCGGGCTCAGCGCCCGCACCGGCGAGGAGAGCGTCGACATCGGGCGGACGCCGCTGTTCCTCGCGGAGGGCATCTTCGCCGCCGAACTCGTGGCCCGCTGCCGGGACCTGGGCGTCCTGGCCGACGCGCTGTGCCTGAGCCGGGGCCCGGTGACGACCTTCCGCCGCCGTTTTTTGCGGGATCTGAAGGAGGGCCGCAAGTCCGTGCCGTTCCTGCTGCGCCGCGGCTGGCGGCTGATGCGGCAGGAGCGGTCGGTCATCGCGCGGCAGACCGCGCTGGGCGCGTACGCCTGCGACCGGGACGAGGCGATGGGCCGG
This sequence comes from Streptomyces sp. BK79, assembly GCF_044142145.1. Classification (NCBI taxonomy): domain Bacteria; kingdom Bacillati; phylum Actinomycetota; class Actinomycetes; order Kitasatosporales; family Streptomycetaceae; genus Streptomyces; species Streptomyces sp. BK79. The sequence goes on along the minus strand of NZ_JBHVOC010000006.1, from coordinate 297,129 downwards.
CTGGCGGCCGCCGCCGCGGGACGGTGCGCCACGGCCCGTACGGCGGCCTGAGACCCCCGGGCGACCCCGCACACGCAAGAGCGGGACTGGACGGACCCCCCGGCCCTCCAGTCCCGCTCTCTTCCGCTCCCCCGTGCTTCCCCCGTGTTCCCCGTTCCCCCCGCTGTTCCCCCGTGTCCCCCCGTGGTGCTTCCCCGTGAGTAAGAGCCCGGTCCCCTCCCCCTGATACACCCCGGCTCGAACTTTTTTTCACGGGTTTTTGCGGAGGTCCCCCCGGACCCCCCGACCTTCAGGCGACCAACTCGCCGAAGGCGTCCTCCCGGTCACGGCCGAAGCTGAGGACCTCGTCCTCGCGCAGCCGGCGCAGCGAGCGCCAGATGCTGGACTTCACCGTGCCGACACTGATGTCGAGGATGTCCGCGATCTCCGGGTCCGTACGGCCCTCGTAGTAACGGAGGACCAGCATGGTGCGCTGGAGTTCGGGCAGCCGGGCCAGCGCCTGCCACAGGACCGTGCGCAGTTCCGTGCCGCGCATCGCGTCCGTGTCGCCGGGCGTCTCCGGCAGTTCCTCGGTCGGGTACTCGTTGAGCTTGCGGCGCCGCCAGGCGCTGATGTGCAGGTTGGTCATGGTGCGGCGCAGGTATCCGCCGACCGCGGCCTTGTCGCTGATCCGTTCCCACGCCCGGTAGGTCGAGAACAGCGCGCTCTGCAGCAGGTCCTCGGCCTCGAAACGGTCACCGGTGAGGTGGTAGGCGGTGGCGTACAGGGAGGCGCGCCGTTCCCGGACGTAGGCGGTGAACTCCGCCTCCGACAGCGAACGGCGCTCCCCCTCTGCCTCCCCGTACGCGCTTCCCCCGTGCGTCTCCCCCTGACGCGCGTCGACCACCGCCATGTACGCGGTGTGCTGACGCCCGGTACCGCGAGCGCACCCCCGTCCGCTCACAGCGGCACCGGACTTCTCGGAACCCCGGTGTGCGTGCACGTCGTGCAGACGCGTGATCACTGCGCTGGTGCTGGTGCCCTTCAGCGTGTTCATCTCGCGCCCCCCGTCGTGGACTTCCGGTGTTCGGCCTGCTGTGGTGCGACGTGCTGTACTGCGACGTGCTGTGTTGCCTGTGACGAAAAGCTTGCCGGGGTGACTTCATGGCCGTGTCCGCCGACTGTCACAGAGCTGTCACAGCGATCCTCACCGCTGTCCCACGGTTCCTTCACACGGTCCGGCGGCGGTGCGGACGTTCTTCGGGACCCACAGGTCGTACCGCACCCCCTCCATGGGCCAGAATGAGCCCGTGCCTTCCCTGTTGCTGATCGAGGACGACGACGCCATCCGTACGGCCCTGGAGCTCTCCCTGACCCGCCAGGGCCACCGGGTGGCCACCGCTGCCAGCGGTGAGGACGGTCTGAAGCTGCTGCGCGAGCAGCGGCCGGACCTGATCGTGCTGGACGTGATGCTGCCCGGCATCGACGGTTTCGAGGTGTGCCGCCGCATCCGGCGCACCGACCAGCTGCCGATCATCCTGCTGACCGCGCGCAACGACGACATCGACGTGGTCGTCGGTCTCGAGTCGGGCGCCGACGACTACGTCGTCAAACCCGTCCAGGGCCGGGTGCTGGACGCCCGTATCCGGGCCGTGCTGCGGCGCGGCGAGCGGGAGTCCAGCGACTCGGCGAGCTTCGGCAGCCTGGTGATCGACCGGTCGGCGATGACCGTGACGAAGAACGGCGAGGACCTCCAGCTCACCCCGACCGAGCTGCGGCTGCTGCTCGAACTGAGCCGGCGGCCCGGCCAGGCGCTGTCCCGGCAGCAGTTGCTGCGGCTGGTGTGGGAGCACGACTACCTCGGCGACTCCCGCCTCGTGGACGCCTGTGTGCAGCGGCTGCGCGCCAAGGTCGAGGACGTGCCGTCGTCCCCGACCCTGATCCGTACCGTGCGGGGCGTCGGCTACCGGCTGGATCCGCCTCAGTGACCGAGGAACACCAGGGGGGGTCACGCGGCCTGGCCGCGGTGCGCAAGGGATTCTGGTCCGGGCTGCGCTTCACCAGCCTGCGGCTGCGGCTGGTCCTCGTCTTCGGGCTGGTCGCGCTGACCGCCGCGGTGTCCGCGTCCGGCATCGCGTACTGGCTGAACCGGGAGGCGGTCCTCACCCGCACCCAGGACGCCGTGCTGCGCGACTTCGAGCGGGAGATGCAGAACCGGGCGGGCGCGCTGTCCGAGCACCCCACGCAGGACGAGTTGCAGCACACCGCCGGGCAGATGGCGGGCAGCGGCCAGCGGTTCAGTGTGCTGCTGGTCGCCGAGAACGCCGACGGCGAGACCGTGTACGGCAGTTCCGGGGGCCTCGGCGGCTTCGCGCTGGCCGACGTGCCCCAGTCGCTGCGCACGGCGGTGAACAAGGAGCAGAAGGTCACCTCGGCCAACAAGCACCCGTACCACCTGTACTGGCAGCGGATCACCGAGGACGACACCCCCTACCTGGTGGCCGGCACGAAGGTGATCGGCGGCGGGCCGACCGGCTACATGCTCAAGTCGCTGGAGCCGGAGGCCAAGGACCTGAACTCACTGGCCTGGTCGCTGGGGATCGCCACCGCGCTCGCCCTGCTGGGCTCCGCGCTGCTCGCGCAGGCCCTGGCGACGACCGTGCTGAAGCCGGTGCACCGCCTCGGGGTCGCGGCGCGGCGGCTCGGCGAGGGCAAGCTGGACACCCGGCTGCGCGTGTCCGGCACCGACGAACTGGCCGACCTGTCCCGCACCTTCAACAGCGCCGCCGAGGCGCTGGAGAAGCGGGTGGCGGACATGGCCGGCCGCGAGCAGGCCTCCCGGCGCTTCGTCGCGGACATGAGCCATGAACTGCGTACGCCGCTGACGGCGCTCACCGCGGTGACGGAGGTGCTGGAGGAGGAGCTGGAGTTCGCGGGCGAGGGCGAGGGCGGCAGCTTCGACCCGATGGTCGAGCCCGCCGTCCGGCTGGTGGTCAGCGAGACGCGGCGGCTGAACGACCTGGTGGAGAACCTGATGGAGGTCACCCGCTTCGACGCGGGCACCGCCCGGCTGGTCCTGGACGACGTCGACGTCGCCGACCAGATCACCGCCTGCGTCGACGCCCGCGCCTGGCTGGACGCCGTCGACCTGGACGCCGAGCGCGGCATCCACGCCCGGCTCGACCCGCGCCGGCTGGACGTGATCCTGGCCAACCTGATCGGCAACGCGCTCAAGCACGGCGGATCGCCGGTCAGGGTGTCGGTCGCGCGGGCGGACGACGAGGTGGTCATCCGGGTGCGCGACCACGGGCCCGGCATCCCCGAGGACGTCCTGCCGCACGTCTTCGACCGCTTCTACAAGGCGAGCGCCTCCCGGCCGCGCTCCGAGGGCAGCGGGCTCGGCCTGTCCATCGCCCTGGAGAACGCGCACATCCACGGCGGTGGGATCACCGCCGAGAACTCTCCCGAGGGCGGCGCGGTGTTCACGCTGCGGCTGCCGCAGGACCCGTCCGAGCCGCCGGAGGAGGACGCCGACGACGCCGGGGACGCCTCGGGGGACGGGAACGGCAAGGGCACGGACGCGAAGGGACAGGCCTGATGACCGTACGCCGCCTGACGGCGCTTCCCGGGCCGGCCGTACTGGTCGCGGCGGCCGTGCTGCTGACCGGGTGCGGCATCCGGGCCACGGAGGTGCCCACGGACTACGGTCCGGCGCCGTCGCGGGTGCGCTGCTCGCTCGCCGGGCCGGACCTGTCGACGCAGGGCGCGCCGGGGGTGCCGGTGCGGATGTTCCTGCTGTGCGGCTCGTCGCTGGTGGCCGTGGACCGGACGGTGCGGGTGCCGGACGGGTCGGCGGACTCCGAGCGGCGGGTGCTGCTGGCGCAGGGGCTGCTGGACCGGCTCGCGGCGCCGCCGTCGGCCGCGGAGAAGGAGGCCGGGTACACCACGGACGTACGCGGCCCGATCACGGTGAGCGGGCCGCGCCCCGGCGACCCCGAGGACACGCTGCGCCTCGGCACCGCCCCGGACGACCTCTCCTCGTACGCCCTCGCCCAGGTCGTGTGCACGTTCTCCGACTCGGCCGCGGGCGAGGGCGACGGCTCCGTGGTCCTCGCCGGTCCCGCCGACCGGCCCGCGCGCCGCTACGCCTGCACGGACGAGGTCCGCGCCCGGCCGGGCAGCAACGAACCGCCCTCCACCGAGGTCGCCGACGGCTGACGGCAGGGGCGCCGGGGCGGCACCGGGGGCCGTGTGGCGCAAGCCTCACCCTCGCGGGGGAGAGGCCGGAACCGAGTGCGGCGGCGGCCGCGTCTAGGGGGACGTGCAGCGTCATGGGTTCCCCGGCGGCAGCGTCGCGCTCCGCATCCGTGCGACAGGAAGCGTCTTCCTGGTCGCACACCTCGTGTTCGTCGCCTGGTACACGCTGCGCCCGCTGGACGTCCCCTGGGTGCTGCCGCCCAACCTGCGGCCGTTCGACGGGATCCGCGCCGACCTCGCGCTCGGCTGGCCCGCCGCGGTGATGGCGCTCGGCGGGTCGCTCGCGCTGCTGGCGCCGCTGGGCGTCCTGCTGCCGATGGCGGGCGGCCGGCTGGCCGTCTCGCCGCTGGCCTCGCTGCTGCGCACCACGGCCGCGGCCGCCCTGCTGTCGCTGGGCATCGAACTGCTGCAGACCGGGGTGCCCGGTCAGCTCGTGGACGTCGACTCGCTGCTGCTGAACACGCTGGGCGTGGCCCTGGTGCACCTCGCCCTCGTCCCGGCGGGGCGGGCCCGGCTCCGTCGCAGGTCCGAGCCCGGAACGCGGGAGGACCTCCCCCGGGACGAGCCCGCTCAGGGTCGGACCCCGACGATTCCCAGGGTCGGTATCGCCCCGTAGAGCGACGCTTTGCGCCGTTCGTCTCCGTAGCGTGGAGGGCAGATGAAGGGGAAGCCGATCGGCGGACCCACCACACGCTGACGAAGGAGCCGCGATGTCCCGCCTCGCCCGCCCCACCCACGGCCGCATGATCGGCGGAGTGTGCGCCGCGCTGGCCCGGCGCTTCGGCACCTCCACCACCACGATGCGGGTGATCTTCCTGGTCTCCTGCCTGCTGCCCGGCCCGCAGTTCCTGCTCTACGCCGCCCTGTGGCTGCTGTTGCCGTCCGAGGAGAAGGCCGCCCGTACGGCCTGGTGACGGGCCCGAGGACCCCACCCCCCCGCCTCCCTCTGGTACACGAAGGGGCGCACCCGGTGACTCCGGGTGCGCCCCTTCGGCGCGTGGGGAGGCGCGAGGTCAGCCGCGCGAGGTCAGCCGCCGATCGGGAGGCCGTTGACCGGCAGGCCCTTGGTGGGCAGACCCTTGGCGGGCAGACCGCCGAGCAGGCCGGCCACCGGCTTGGTCGGGCCGTTGGAGAGCTGCTCGTCGAGAACCTGCTCGACGACCGGCTGCGCGGCGGTCAGACCCGTGCCGGAGACGTGGCGGCCCTGCTCCAGCACGTTGCCCGCGCCGGGCACGACCTGGGAGACGGTCTCCGCGGGGAGCGTGCGGACGACGGAGTCCACCGTCTGGGCGGTGTCCGGCAGCGCGGGGGCCGCGGTGGCCGCGTTGGCCGCTCCCGCGCCGGCGGCGGCGAAGGCGGCACCGAGGGCGGCGACACCGAGGGTCTTGGCAGCAGACTGCTTCATGAAATGCGTCCTCGAAATGGATGACGGGGATGTGAGCGGTCCTCGACCGTAAACACGCGGCCCCCCTCCCGGCAAACATCGAAATGCGGACGGATTGTGAAAGGCCGTCCGCGTTTCCGTATTATCGTCACCCCTCGCTCAGACACCACCCTCGGAAAAACCGCTGGTAGAGGCGGTGTGCTGGAACAGCCATTCGGATTTGAGTTCCGCGTATCCGGGCTTCACGACGTCATTGATCATGGCCAGTCGTTCATCGAAAGGAATGAACGCTGATTTCATCGCATTGACGGAGAACCACTGCAAGTCGTCGAGCGTGTAACCGAACGCGTCGACAAGGTGCTCGAATTCCCGGCTCATGCTCGTGTGGGACATCAGCCGATTGTCGGTGTTGACGGTCGCGCGGAAGTGCAGGCGGCGCAGCAGGCCGATCGGATGCTCGGCGTACGAGTCGGCGGCGCCGGTCTGGAGGTTGGAGCTGGGGCACAGCTCCAGCGGGATGCGCTTGTCCCGCACGTAGGAGGCGAGCCGCCCCAGCTTGACCGTGCCGTCCTCGTGGACCTGGATGTCGTCGACGATGCGCACGCCGTGCCCGAGCCGGTCGGCGCCGCACCACTGGAGGGCCTGCCAGATGGACGGCAGCCCGAACGCCTCGCCGGCGTGGATGGTGAAGTGGTTGTTCTCGCGCTTGAGGTACTCGAAGGCGTCCAGGTGGCGGGTGGGCGGGTGGCCGGCCTCGGCGCCCGCGATGTCGAAGCCGACGACGCCCAGGTCGCGGTAGCGGTTGGCGAGTTCGGCGATCTCCAGGGAACGGGCGGCGTGCCGCATCGCGGTGAGCAGGGCGCCGACCCGGATGCGGTGGCCGCCCTCCCGTGCGCGCCGCTCGCCCTCCCGGAAGCCCTCGTTGACGGCCTCGACGACCTGTTCCAGGGTCAGCCCCCGCTCGAGGTGCTGCTCGGGGGCGTACCGCACCTCGGCGTAGACGACGCCGTCCTCGGCGAGGTCCTCGGCGCACTCGGCGGCGACCCGGACCAGCGCGTCCCGGGTCTGCAGGACGCCGACGGTGTGCGAGAAGGTCTCCAGGTACCGCTCCAGGGACCCGGAGTCGGCGGCCTGGCGGAACCAGGTGCCGAGCCGGTCGGCGTCGGTCTCGGGGAGGCCCTCGTAGCCGGTCTCCCGGGCGAGTTCGACGACGGTGCCGGGCCGCAGCCCGCCGTCGAGGTGGTCGTGCAGCAGAACCTTCGGCGCCCGGCGGATCTGGTCCGGCGTCGGAGTCCTCGCGGCGCTCTGCGCGGTGCTCTGGCTCGTCATCTCCCCACTGTATTTCCTACGCGCGTAGAACGCCGGGTGAATGCGCGGACCCGTCAAGTGGCGGCCCGGTGTACGGATCCGTCGATATGTAACGGTGACTGCGAGGACGGGTGGCGTACACCCGGTCTTCTGAGAATGTTCTGCCATGGCACAGCAAGCGACGCCGGTCCGTCGGGCCCGGCTGGGGCGAACGCTCGGTCCGGAGGGGACGGCGGTGAGCGGCGTGGTGCTGCTGCTGCCCGCGGGCGACGAGGTCTCCGGCCGCAGGCCGTCACCGTTGCTGGCGACCGCGTCCGTACGCGCGTTGGGGCGGCGGCTCACGCGCGCGGGGCGGGACGAGGGGCTGGCCGCGCATGTCGTGCACTACCGCTACCGCGGCTGGAACGGCGCGGAGGCGCACCTCGCGCGGGACGCCGACTGGGCAGCCGACGAGGCCGTACGGCGCTACGGCGACGTCCCCCTCTGCCTGGTCGGCATCGGGATGGGCGGGCGGGCCGCGCTGCGCGCGGGCGGGCACGAGGCCGTCAACGCGGTGCTGGCGATCGCCCCTTGGCTGCCCGACGAGGACGTGGCCGCGCCACCCGAACCGGTGAAGCAGCTCGCCGGCCGCCGGGTGCTGATCGTGCACGGCACGAACGACGAGCGCAGCGACCCCGAGCTGTCGTTCCGGCTGGCGGCCCGGGCGAAGAAGACGAACCGCGAGGTCTGCCGGTTCGAAGTGCACTCCGACGGCCACGGCTTGCGGCACTACCGCGACGAGGTCGCCGCCCTCGCCGAGGACTTCGTGATGGGCGCGCTGTTCGGGCACGCCTTCGCGCGTCCGGTGGAGGACGCGCTGGCCGCTCCCCCTCCGCTCGGGCTGCGGATGCCGCTGGCGGTGGGGTTCGGGAAGTCGCTGCGACGGTAGGGGCGTCGCGAAGTCGCTGCGGCGGTAGAGGCGTCGGCGGGGGCGCCGTGCGCGGATGGCGGGCCGGGGTCAGGACGGGAGCAGGTGGCCCCGCCTCGACAGCAGGAACTTCTTGAACGCCGCCACCGGGGGCGTGTCCGTGCGCCCCGCCAGCCAGGCCACGCCGATCTCGCGCGCCGCGCGGGGGGCGGTCACCGTCAGCTCGACGACGCCGGGGCGGGGCACGGCGGGCGGCGGCAGCAGGGCGACGCCGAGGCCCGCCGCGACCAGGCCGCGCAGCGTCTCCGCCTCCTCGCCCTCGAAGGCCACCCTGGGCCGGAAACCGGCCTCCTTGCACAGGGCGTCGGTGATGCGCCGCAGGCCGTAGCCGGGCTCCAGGGTCACGAAGTTCTCGTCGGCGGCCTCGGCGAGGCGGATGCGCCGCCGGGCGGCCAGCGGATGGTCGGCGGGCACGACCAGGCGCAGCTTCTGCTCGTCCAGGCGGCGGGCGACCAGGTCGGGGGCGTCCGGGACCGGGGAGGTCAGGCAGAGGTCCAGCTCACCGGCGCGCAGGCGCTCCAGCATGGCCTCGCCGTAGTTCTGGACCAGGCTGAAGCGGACGCGGGGGTGGTCGGCGCGGAAGGCGTGCAGCAGGCCGGGGACGGTCTCGGCGCCCATGGTGTGCAGGAAGCCGAAGGCGACCTTGCCGGTGGCCGGGTCGGCGTCCGCGCGGACCTCGTCGGCGGCGCGCTCGACCTCGGCGAGGGCGCGTTCCACGGACTGGAGGAAGGTGCGCCCGGCGACGGTCAGCGCGAGCGTGCGCCCGCGGCGGACGAACAGGTCGACGCCGAGGTCCGCCTCGAGCCGGACGAGGGCGCGGGAGAGGGTCGACTGGGGGACGTTCATCTCCTGCGCGGCGCGGGTGACGTGCTCGGTGCGGGCCACTCCGGCGAAGTGCGCGAGGCGGGGCGCGAGCAGCGCGACGATGTCTTCCGTGTCACCGGACGGTGACAGGCGGGCCTGTGAGCTTGGCTGATGCACCATGGGAACGATTATGGCCATTCTATGCATTGGACGGATGAGTCGAGGGCTTCGTACGGTCCCGGTATGACTCCCGCCGATACCGGGGCGTCCACCACCGTGGGCGCCGCCGCACCCGTCACCACCCCCGACGCCTCCGACGCCCGCGACACCCGTATGACCCCGGGCGGCCCCGGTTACCGCCGGATGAGTCTCGCCCTCTTCCTCGCGGGCGTCGCGACCTTCGCGCTGCTGTACTCCACCCAGGCCCTGCTGCCGCTGATCTCGGGCGACATGGGCGTCACGGCGAGCGACGCGAGCTGGACGGTGGCCGCCGCGACCGGCGGTCTCGCGGTGTTCGTGCTGCCGATGAGCGCCCTGTCGGAGCGTTTCGGACGGCGTACGGTCATGACGGCGTCGCTGGCGGTCGCGGTGACCGTCGGGCTGCTGGTCCCCTTCGCCCCGTCGCTGCCGGCGCTGGTCGCGCTGCGCGCGGTGCAGGGCGCGGCGCTGGCCGGGCTGCCGGCCTCGGCGACGGCGTACCTGGCGGAGGAGGTCACGCCGCGGGCGCTGGTCACCGCGATCGGCCTGTTCGTCGCGGGCAACAGCGTCGGCGGGATGAGCGGCCGGGTCATCACCGGCTGGGTCGCGCAGGAGTGGGGCTGGCGGATCGCCGTCGGGGTGATCGGCGTGGTCGCGGTGGCGTGCGCGGTGGCCTTCCGGATGCTGCTGCCGGCGCCGAAGCACTTCACCCCGGGCTCGCTGCGCCCGCGGGTCCTGGTCCGCACGGTCCGCGACCACCTCGCCGACCCGCTGCTGCGGCGCCTGTACGCGATCGGCGCGCTGTTCATGACGGTGTTCGGCGGCGTCTACACGGTGATCGGCTACCGCTTGGCGGAGGCACCCTTCTCGCTCCCGCAGGGTCTGATCGGCTCGGTCTTCCTGGTCTACCTGGTGGGCACGGTCTCGGCGTCGACGGCGGGCCGCCTGGTGGGCCGCCTGGGCCGGCGCGGGGCGCTGTACCTGGGCGGCGGCACGACGGCGGCGGGTCTGCTGCTGTCCCTGGCGCCCTCGCTGCCGCTGGTCCTGCTGGGCCTGGTGCTGATCACGGCGGGCTTCTTCGCCGGGCACGCGGTGGCCTCGTCGGCGGTCGGCAAGACGGCCCGGCACGGGCGGGCCCAGGCGTCGGCGCTCTACCAGTCCGCGTACTACGTCGGTTCCAGCGCGGGCAGCACGGCGGGCGCGGTGGCCTTCCACTCCGGCGGCTGGGCCGGGACGGTCGGGGTGGGGCTGCTGGCGGTGCTGGGCGTCGTGGCGATCACGGTGACCGGGACGCTGGCGGCGCGCCGCACGGCGGCGGCGGGGACGCCGGCCCGGGCCTGATCCGCGGGGCTCCCCGTCCTCCGGGTGGGCCCGGCCGCGATCCGGCGGCCGGGCCCTTCCAGCTCACCGCCCCCACCTGCGGGTTTCCCAACTCCACGGGCCATTGTCAGTCCCCTGCGGTAGCTTCCGAAGTGCGGGGCGCGAAGACGCGCACGACGTGACGGCCACAGGGGTGGGTGGACGATGACCAACGGCACCATGACGACGGAGCTGGATGCCGCGCTGGAGAAGCACCGGACCGAGCTGACCGGGTACTGCTACCGGATGCTCGGTTCCTCCTTCGAGGCCGAGGACGCGGTGCAGGACACGCTGGTCCGCGCCTGGCGGAGCTACGAGAAGTTCGAGGGCCGCTCCAGTCTCCGGTCCTGGCTCTACCGGATCGCGACCAACGTCTGCCTGGACATGCTGACCGCGGGCAACAAACGGGCCCGCCCGATGGACCTGACGGACTCCACGCCGCTCGCCCAGGCGGCCCTGTCCCCCCGCCCGGACCACACCTGGCTGGAGCCGATGCCGGACGCCCGCGTGCTGCCCTCGACCGCCGACCCGGCCGAGGCCGCCGTCGCCAAGGAGTCCGTGCGGCTCGCCTTCATGGCCGCGCTCCAGCAGCTGCCGCCCAAGCAGCGCGCGGTGCTGATCCTGCGCGAGGTGCTGGCGTGGAAGGCGAGCGAGGTCGCCGAGCTGCTCGGCACGACGGTCGCGTCCGTCAACAGCGCCCTGCAGCGCGCCCGCGCGACCCTGGCCGAGCGGGCGGACCACGGGGACGACGCGGCGGTGTCCGACCCGCTCGACGAGGAGCAGCAGAAGCTCCTGGAGCGGTACGTCGCGGCCTTCGAGGGCTACGACATGACGGCGCTGACGGCGCTGCTGCACGAGGACGCCATCATGACGATGCCGCCGTTCGACCTGTGGCTGTCCGGTCCCTCGGACATCACCGGCTTCATGACGACGCTCGGCGCGGCGTGCGCGAACTCCCGGCTGGTCCCGGTCCAGGCCAACGGACTGCCGGCCTTCGCGCACTACAAGCCGGACGAGGAGGCCGGCGGGTACGCGCCGTGGGCGGTCCAGGTGCTGGAGATCTCAGACGGCCGCATCACCGGGTTCCACTGCTTCCTCGACACCAAGCGGTGGTTCCCGCTGTTCGACCTGCCGCTCCGTCTCGAAGCGGAGGCCGACGAGGTCGAGTAGGGCGTGCAGCCCGGGGTCGGGGTCGCGCAGGCGGATGTGGCCGCCGGCCCGCCGGGCGGTGAGTTCCAGGCGGGCCAGCAGGTCGACGACGGCGAGCCCCGGCGGTCCCAGCCCGCCGACGTCGCAGACGACCACCCCGGCGCGGGTGCTGTCCAGCAGTGCGCGCACCTCGTCGCAGAGCCGGGGTGTCTCCCCTCGGGAGACAGGCCCCGGCAGCACGAGTACGGCGGGTGTCACGGCGTCCACGTGCGGTAGACCCGGCGTCGGCCGGGAACTCATCGGTGCCCGCCATCAGAGATCACATTGACCTGCGCCGCCCTGCCCCCGCAGGGTTTGCTGTATGCCCCACGCATCCGCTCCTCCCGCCATGCCGTCGCAGGTCCGTCCGCTCGGCGGGGAGGTGCCGTGCAGGGGGTGCTGACCGGCTTCGCGGTGATCGCGGCCGTCATCGCCGTCGGCTATGTGCTGGGCCTGCGGGGACACCTCGGTCCCCAGGGCCGCGAGGTCCTGACGAAGCTCGCCTTCCACGTGGCCTCCCCCGCCCTGCTGTTCACCACGCTGGCGACGGCCGACCTGTCCGTGGTCTTCTCCAGCAGGCTGCTGGTGACGGCGCTGTCCACGCTCGCGGTGGCCGGTGTCTTCGTCGCGGTGGGCGTCGTACGGGGCTGGGGCGTGGGCCGTACGACCATCGGCGCCCTGTGCTCCGGCTACGTCAACTCCGGCAACCTCGGCATTCCGATCGCCGTGTACGTACTGGGCGACGCCTCGCTGGTGGCGCCGGTACTGCTGTTCCAGCTGGTGCTGGTGACGCCGGTGGCGGTGACGATCCTCGACCTGGCGGGCGGGGACGGGAAGGACCCGCTGTGGCGGCGGCTGCTGACGCCGCTGCGCAATCCGATAGCGCTGGGCTCGCTCGCCGGGGTCGCGGTCGCCGCGAGCGGTCTGCGCGTACCGGACCCGGTGATGGACCCGGTGACCCTGATCGGCAACATGTCCGTCCCAGCGGTCCTGCTGGCCTTCGGCATCTCCCTGTGCGGCTCCACGATGCCGCTGCGGGGCGTGGAGCGGCGGCCCGTGCTGCTCGCCGTGGCGTTGAAGACGGTGGGGCAGCCCGCGGTGGCCTGGGCGCTGGCGTCCGGAGTCTTCGGCCTGCGGGGCGCGCAACTGCTGGACGTGGTGGTGACGTCGGCGCTGCCCGCGGCGCAGAACCTGTACACGTACGCGTCGACCTACGGCGTGGGCGAGCGGCTGGCGCGGGACGCGATCCTGGTGTCCACGGTGGTCTCGGTGCCGGTGCTGGTGGGGGTGGCGGCGGTGCTGGGGTGAGTCAGCGCCCTCGGCACTCGCTGGTGTGCAGCGTGCATCGGAAGGGCGCCGGCAACACGACGGGGTCGCCGGCTCTCCCCGCGTACAGGACCCGATAGGTCTCGCCGTCGGGCTCGCCGTAGAGCGTGACGGTCGGGCCGCCCGGCGCCAGGCTGTCGATCAGGAGGTACAGCGGGGTGCCTGCCTGGGCGTAGCCCGCGAGCTTGTGGATCCGGTCGTTGGTCGCCGTGGCCGGGGAGACGATCTCCCCGACCAGCTCGGCCCTAGACGCGGGGATCAGTTGCTCGTCTCCCGCGCGCAGGAGTGCCTCCGGCACCACGGCCAGGTCCGGCTCGAAGAGACCGAGTCGGCCGGGCACGGCGAGGGGGAGCCGCTGGTAGACGCCCCAGTCCTCCGGGATGACGTCGCAGAGGCGCCGTTGGACGCGTTCGGTGATGTGGTGGTGCGCGAGGGAGGAGAGGGGAGCCACCGTGACGAGGCCCTCGACGATCTCCACCTTGCAGCCCTTGGGGGCCTCTGTCCGGCGCCAGACCCAGACGATTTCGTCCCACACGCTGTCGGCCAGGATGTAGTCGGCCTCGGATTCCCGCATCCCGTCAGTCAACATGCCGAACGGGACCGGTGGAGGTCCACCGGTCCCGTTCATCCGATCGAGGAATCCGCTGGTCAGGCGATACGTTCCCGCACCACCGGCGAGGCGGTGAAGGCCGTGCCCGCGGGGGCGATGTCGTAGGAGCCCTCCACCGCCGCGAGGGCGTACGCGAAGCGGTCCGGGGTGTCGGTGTGGAGGGTCAGCAGGGGCTGGCCCTCCGTGACCGGGTCGCCGGGCTTGGCGTGGAGTTCGACGCCCGCACCGGCCTGCACCGGGTCCTCCTTGCGGGCGCGGCCCGCGCCCAGGCGCCAGGCGGCGACGCCGATGTCGTAGGCGTCGAGGCGGGTCAGGACGCCGGAGGCACCCGCCTTCACCACGTGCTGCTCCTTCGCCGTGGGCAGGGGGGCGTCCGGGTCGCCGCCCTGGGCCGCGATCATGCGGCGCCAGACGTCCATCGCGGAGCCGTCGGCGAGGGCCTTCGCCGGATCGGCGTCGGGCAGGCCCGCCGCGTCGAGCATCTCGCGGGCCAGGGCGAGGGTCAGCTCGACCACGTCGGAGGGGCCGCCGCCGGCCAGGACCTCGACGGACTCGCGGACCTCCAGGGCGTTGCCCGCGGTGAGGCCGAGGGGCGTCGCCATGTCCGTGAGGAGGGCGACCGTCTTCACGCCGTGGTCGGTGCCGAGGCCGACCATCGTGGAGGCCAGCTCGCGGGCGTCCTCGATGGTCTTCATGAAGGCACCCGAGCCCACCTTCACGTCCAGGACCAGGGAGCCGGTGCCCTCGGCGATCTTCTTGGACATGATGGAGGACGCGATGAGCGGGATCGCCTCGACCGTGCCGGTGACGTCGCGCAGGGCGTACAGCTTCTTGTCGGCGGGGGCGAGGCCGTCGCCGGCCGCGCAGATCACCGCGCCCACCCCGTCCAGGACGTTCAGCATCTCCTCGTTGGACAGGAGCGCGCGCCAGCCGGGGATGGACTCCAGCTTGTCCAGGGTGCCGCCGGTGTGGCCGAGGCCCCGGCCGGAGAGCTGGGGGACGGCCGCGCCGCAGGCGGCGACCAGCGGGGCGAGCGGCAGGGTGATCTTGTCGCCGACGCCGCCCGTGGAGTGCTTGTCGGCGGTCGGGCGGGACAGGGACGAGAAGTCCATGCGCTCGCCGGAGGCGATCATCGCGGCGGTCCAGCGGGCGATCTCGCCGCGGTTCATGCCGTTGAGCAGGATCGCCATCGCGAGCGACGACATCTGCTCGTCGGCCACCTCGCCGCGCGTGTACGCGTCGATGACCCAGTCGATCTGCTCACCGCTGAGTTCGCCGCGGTCCCGCTTGGTGCGGATGACGGAGATGACGTCCATGGCCATGGCTGGCTCTTCCTAACGGGATTACGGGATGTGCGGGAGTTACTTGGTGAGGTGGTCGGGGCCGAAGGCCTGCGGGAGCATCTCCGACAGGGGGACGATCCCCGCCGGGGTCTGCAGCAGCAGCTCCGGGCCGCCGAACTCGTACAGCAGCTGCCGGCAGCGGCCGCACGGGACGAGGATCTCGCCGTGGCCGTCGACGCAGGTGAAGTGCGTCAGCCGGCCGCCGCCGGTGAGCTGGAGCTGGGAGACGAGCCCGCACTCGGCGCACAGGCCGATGCCGTAGCTGGCGTTCTCCACGTTGCAGCCGGTGACGGTGCGGCCGTCGTCGACCAGGGCGGCGGCGCCGACGGGGTACCCGGAGTACGGGGCGTAGGCACGGGCCATCGCCTCGCGGGCCGCCGTGCGCAGCGCGCCCCAGTCGACGTCGGTCACTTCCCCTGCCCCTTCCGGTACTGCATGCCGTTCGCCTTCGGCATCCGCAGGCGCTGCGCGGACAGCGCGAGGACGACGAGCGTGACGACGTACGGCGTGGCGGAGACGACCTGGTTGGGGACGTCGTCGGTGGTGGCGTACCAGGCGAAGACCAGGGCGCCGACGACCAGCGTGATCGCGGCCTTGACGTACTTCTTGCGGATCGCCAGCCAGATGGCGCCGGCGACCAGCAGCAGCGCGCCGAGCAGCAGCAGGGCGTGCACGTTGGCGGAGCCGCCGCGCAGGTTGAGGCTGTCGGTGTAGCCGAAGAGGCCGGCGCCGATGGCGAGGCCGCCGGGCATCCAGTTGCCGAAGATCATCGCCGCGAGGCCGATGTAGCCGCGGCCGCTGGTCTGGCCCTCCAGGTAGAAGGGGTTGGCGACGATGGAGAGGAAGACGCCGCCGAGGCCGGCCAGGCCGCCGGAGATGATCACGGCCAGGTACTTGTACTTGTAGACGTTGACGCCGAGCGACTCGGCGGCGACCGGGTTCTCACCGCAGGAGCGCAGCCGCAGGCCGAACGGGGTGCGCCACAGGATGTACCAGGTGGCCGGGATCAGGGCGACGGCGATCAGGGTCAGCCAGGAGACGTTGGTGACCAGGCCGCCGAGCAGGCCGGCGATGTCCGAGATCAGGAACCAGCCCTTGTCGTTGAGGCTCACCAACCCGTCGGACAGCCCTGGCACCGTGAAGTGGCCGAGGGACTCGACCGGCGGGGACTGCTTGGCCGAGCCGCCCTGGTGGCCCTCGAAGGCGAGCGGGGCGAGGTAGCGGGTGGCGCCGAGGGCGAGGATGTTGATGGCCACGCCGGAGACGATGTGGTTGACGTTGAAGGTGATCGTCACGATGGCGTGCAGCAGGCCGCCGAGGCAGCCGCCGATGATGCCGACGAGGACACCGGTCCACGGGCCCCACTGGAAGCCGGCCCAGGCGCCGAACCAGGTGCCGAGGATCATCATGCCCTCGAGGCCGATGTTGACGACGCCCGCGCGCTCGGCCCACAGACCGCCGAGACCGGCGAGGCCGATCGGCACGGCGAGCTGGAGCGCGGTGGACATCTGGCTGACGTTGGTGATGCCGTCGGCGCCGGTGATCAGGCGGACGATCGAGGTCAGTGCCAGGGCGCCGGCGATGACCAGCATCAGGACGGGCAGCGACAGGCGGCGGCCGGTCGGCGCCGTGGGCTGCAGCGAGGGCTGGTTGACGTCGGTCGCTGTGGTCGGAGCGGTCATCGGCCGGCCACCTCCTTCTTCGAGTTGTCGGTGGCGCCGAGGACGTGACCGGCGGCCAGCTCCGCGCCGACCCGGCGCTGCTGGCGGCGCAGGCCCCACTCGCGGACGGCCTCGTAGGAGACGACGACGGAGAGGACGATCAGACCCTGCATGATGACCGCGATCTCCTTGTCGTAGCCGTGGAAGTCCAGCTCGGGGCTGGCCTTGTCGAGCCAGGCCCACAGCAGGGCGGCGAAGGCGATGCCGACCGGGCTGTTGCGGCCGAGCAGGGCGATGCCGATGCCGAGGAAGCCGATGCCGGTGGGGAAGTTCAGGCTGTACGTGTGGGTGTCGCCGAGCAGGATGGGCAGGCCCGCGAGGCCGGCGAGGCCGCCGGAGATGAGCATCGCGGTGAGCACCATGCGCTTGGGGTCGACGCCGCTGGCCGCCGCGGCGGACTCGGAGGCGCCGGAGGCGCGCAGGTCGAAGCCGAAGCGGGTGCGGTTGAGGGTGACCCAGTAGCCGATGCCGAGCAGCACGGCGAGGATCACCAGGCCGTAGACCTCTCCGGCCGCGCCCATGTCGATGCCGGGGATCCAGCCGGACTCGTGCATCTCGCCGGTGGTGTTGTTGTTGCCGATCTTGACGCCGAAGACGTCCGGCAGCCACAGGTAGCCGATGACGGAGGTGGCGATGGCGTTCAGCATGATCGTCGCGACGACCTCGCTGACGCCCCGGGTCACCTTGAGGACACCGGCGATGCCGGACCAGAAGGCGCCGGTGAGGACGGCGGTCAGCAGGAGCAGCGGGATCTGCAGGGCGGCCGGCAGGTTCGCGTGGGCGCCGACGATCGCGGCCATCATGGCGGCGAGCTGGTACTGGCCGTCGACGCCGATGTTGAAGAGGTTCATCCGGAAGCCGATGGCCACCGCCAGGGCGGCGATGTAGTACATCGACGCCTGGTTGATGATCAGGACCTGGATGTCGGAGAACCCGGCCTGCTCGAACATCAGGGCGAACGGCTCGACCGGGTTCTTGCCCGAGGCGATCAGGACGATCGCGCTCAGCACGAAGGCCACGGCGAGCGCGATGACCGGCCCGGCCACCGCGAGGAGCACGCGCTCCTTGTCGAACTTCTTCATCAGCGGGCCTCGTCTTCCGTACCCGGGCCGTCAGCGGGGGTCTCTTCGTGTTCCAGGTGGCCGGTCGCGGCGCCGGTCATGGCCGAGCCCAGCTCCTCGGGGGTGATGGTGGCCGGGTCGGCGTCCGCGACCAGCCTGCCGTCGTAGATCACCCTGAGGGTGTCGGAGAGGCCGATCAGCTCGTCCAGGTCGGCGGAGATCAGCAGCACGGCGAGTCCCTCGCGGCGCGCCTCGCGGATGTGGTCCCAGATGGCGGCCTGCGCGCCGACGTCCACGCCGCGGGTGGGGTGGGCGGCGATGAGGAAGCGCGGCTTGTGGCTCATCTCGCGGCCGACGATCAGCTTCTGCTGGTTGCCGCCGGACAGGGAGGCGGCGGTGACGTCGATGCCGGGGGTGCGGACGTCGTACGTCTCGACGATGCGGCGGGTGTCCTCCTGGGAGCCCTTCGGGTCCAGCCAGACGCCCTTGCTGTTGGGCTTCTCGGTGACGTGGCCGAGGACGCGGTTCTCCCAGAGGGGGGCCTCCAGGAGCAGGCCGTGGCGGTGGCGGTCCTCGGGGATGTAGCCGACGCCCTGCTCGCGACGCTTGCGGGTGGGCAGCGCGGTGATGTCCTGGTCGAGGAAGCGGATGGTGCCGGAGTCGGCGTGGCGCAGGCCGATGAGGGCGTCGACCAGCTCGGTCTGGCCGTTGCCCTCGACACCGGCGATGCCGAGCACCTCGCCGGCGTGGATGGTGAAGGAGATGTCGTCCAGCAGGGCCTTGCCGCCCAGGGCCGCGAGGCGCAGCGCGTCGACGGTGAGGACCGCGCGGTCGGTGACCGTGGACTCGGCGGTCTCGGGGGTGGGCAGCTCGCTGCCGACCATCAGCTCGGCGAGCTGGCGCGGGGTGGTCTCGGACGGGACGGCGGTGCCGACCGTCGTGCCGCGCCGGATGACGGTGATGTCGTCGGCGACCGAGAGGACCTCGCCCAGCTTGTGGGAGATGAAGATGACGGACAGGCCCTCGGCCTTCAGCTCGCGCAGGTTGTCGAAGAGCGCGTCGACCTCCTGGGGCACGAGGACGGCCGTGGGCTCGTCGAGGATCAGCGTGCGGGCACCCCGGTAGAGGACCTTGAGGATCTCCACGCGCTGGCGGGCGGCGACGCCGAGTTCCTCGACGAGGACGTCGGGGCGCACGCCGAGGCCGTAGCGCTCGGAGATCTCCTTGATCTTGCGGCGGGCCTTGGCGCCGATGCCGTACAGCTTCTCGCTGCCGAGGACCACGTTCTCGAGGACCGTGAGGTTGTCGGCGAGCATGAAGTGCTGGTGGACCATGCCGATGCCGCGGGCGATGGCGTCGGCGGGCGAGGAGAAGCCCACCTTCTCGCCGTCGATCGCGATGGTGCCCTCGTCCGGCTTCTGCATGCCGTAGAGGATCTTCATCAGAGTCGACTTGCCGGCGCCGTTCTCGCCGACGAGGGCGTGGACGGTGCCCTTGCGGACGGTGAGGTGGATGTCGTGGTTGGCCACGACACCGGGGAAACGCTTGGTGATCCCGGCGAGTTCGACGGCGGTCACCGATTCGTTGACCGCCGCTCCGGCCGGAGGGCTGCTGGACGCGTTGATGGCGCACACTCCTGGGGACGGGGGCCGTCTACGCGCGTAGCGCCCCTACGGCATCTCAAAGCGGCGGCGGCACATCGACACGACGGGGTACGAGGAGGACGGCCCGGAGGTGTCCTCCCCGTACCCCGTCGAGCGGTGCGACCGGCGCGGCTGCACGCTGTTCGAGGTGGTGCTCAGCTCTTAGGGGGTGTCGTTTGGATCATGCCGGGGTCGCGGGGTCTGGCACGCACATCTGCGGCGTTGTCGTCGGTTGCCAACGCTCCGCGTTGTCGCCCTCCTCCGCCTTGCAGCTGCACGCACCAGACCCCGCTCGGGTCGGCCACAAGGCGCTGCAGCTCAAAGCCAGCCTGATCCAAACGAAACCCCCTAGCTGCTCTTGACCTTGATCTCGCCGCTGACGATCTTCTCCTTGGCCGTCTTGATGGCTGCCTGGAGCTCGGCGTTGTCCGCGAACTTCGGGTTGGAGTCCGAAAGGCCGACCTCACCGGACTTCAGATCGCCCCGAACGATACCGGTCTCGGGCTTGCCGTCCTCGACCGACTTAGCGAGGTTGTAGACCGCCTTCGCGACGTCCTTGGTCGCCGAAGTCAGGATGCTGTCCTTGTACTTCGCGAGGGCTTCCTGCTTGTACTGGTCGGAGTCGACGCCGATCGCCCACACCTTGTTGGCGGCGGCGGCCTCGATGACACCCTGACCGGACAGGCCGGCCGCCGCGTAGACGACGTCGGCCTTCTTCTCGATCTGGCCCTCGGCGGCGGTCTTGCCCTTGTCGGGGCTGGAGAAGCCGCCCTCCTCGGCCGTCTGCGTCAGGTACTGCGAGACGACCTTGACCTTCGGGTCGGTGTCCTTGACGCCCTGCTCGAAGCCGGCCTGGAACTTGTGGATCAGCGGGATGTCCACGCCGCCCACGAAACCGACCGTCTTGGTCTTGGTGCTCTTGGCGGCGGCGACACCGGCGAGGTAGGAGGCCTGCTCCTCGTTGAAGACGAGGTCGGCCACGTTCTTCGCCTCGATCGTGGCGTCGTCCACGATGCCGAAGGTGGTGTCCGGGTACTTCTCGGCGGCGCTCTTCAGCGCGGCGGCGTACGCGTAGCCGACGCCGACGACCGGGTTGTAGCCCTGCTTGGCCAGGGAGACCAGGCGCTGCTCCTTGTCGGCGTCGGTCTCGCCGTCGGTGGGCTCGACGTCGGCCGTCTTGTAGCCGAACTCGTTCTTCGCCTGCTCCAGGCCCGCGTACGCGGCGTCGTTGAAGGACTGGTCGCCCTTGCCGCCGACGTCGTAGGCGATGGCGAGACCCTTGTCGTCCTTGGACTCCGACGAACCGGAGGAGGTCGAGGTGCCGCCGCAGGCGGAGAGGGCGAGGGCCAGGGAGGCGGTCGCTGCGCCTGCGACCGTGATCCGGGAAATCCGGCGCATGTCTGGTGCTCCTGTCGTACAAGCGCCGGGGACGGTTCGAGTACGGCGCTGGCTTCGCCGCAGATTAACGCGCGTAGACCTGCCTGAAAACCCCTTCTGTCCTTCTTGTTATCCGCCCGTGAGCAAGGAGCCGTGTGCGGGCGGGTGAGGCTTGCCGGACGCAAACGGAGGGTGGCGGAGGGTGACGCCGGCGCGGCCCCGCCGGGGCATGCCGAAGCGGGCGGGCCCCCTGGGCGCCCGCCCGCTTCGCGGAGTCCGTCCCGCCGGGGCTACTCCGTCTTGACCTTGATGGAGCCGGCGATGATGCCCTCCTTGGCCTCGGCCACGGCGTCCGTCAGGCCGGGGATCCCGGCGTACTTCGGGTTGGCGTCCGACAGGCCCACCCCGTCGGACTTCAGGTCGAAGGTCTGGGTGCCGCTCAGCGGCTTGCCGTCCTCGACCGACTTGGCCAGCGCGTACACCGCGCCGTTGATGTCCTTCAGGGCGGAGGTGAGGATGTGGTCCTTGTACTTCGCGAGGGCTTCCTGCTTGTACTGGTCGGAGTCGACGCCGATCGCCCAGACCTTGGCCTTCGCGGCGGCCTCGATCACGCCCTGCCCGGACAGGCCGGCCGCCTGGTAGACGACGTCGGCCTTCTTCTCGATCTGGCCCTCGGCGGCGGCCCGGCCCTTGTCCGGGCTGGAGAAGCCGCCCTCCTCGGCCGTCTGCGTCAGGTACTGCGAGACCACCTTGACCTTGGGGTCGGTGTCCTGCACGCCCTGCTTGTAGCCGGCCTCGAACTTGTGGATCAGCGGGACGTCCACGCCGCCCACGAAGCCGACCGTCTTGGTCTTGGTGGCCTTGGCCGCGGCCACGCCGGCGAGGTAGGAGGCCTCGTTCTCGGCGAAGACGAGGGACGCGACGTTCTTGCCCTCGACCACGGAGTCCACGATGCCGAACGTGGTGTCCGGGTACTTCTCGGCGATGGCCTTCATCGCGGGGCCGTAGGCGAAGCCGACGCCGATGACCGGGTTGTAGCCCTGCTTGGCCAGCGAGGCCAGGCGCTGCTCCTTGTCCGCGTCGGTCTCGCCCTCGGTGGGCTCGATGTCGGCGGTCTTGTAGCCGAACTCCTTCTGGGCCCGCTCCAGACCCGCGTACGCGGCGTCGTTGAAGGACTGGTCGCCCTTGCCGCCGATGTCGTACGCGATGGCGAGGCCCTTGTCGTCCTTGGTGCCCGCCTCACCGCTGTCGCTCTCGCCGCTGGTGCCGCCGCAGGCCGTGGCGGCGAGTGCGAGCGACGCGACCCCCACCGCGGCGCGGGTCAGTCTCGATGTCCGACGCATCTGAAGTTCCCCATTCTCCAAAGCCCCGCAGCGGGCGCTCGGTTCGGCGCAGATTAACGCGCGTAGAAACTCCTGGGAACGGGGTTCCCCGGGGCCGTTACCCATTCGTGCCGCTGGCCGGTTACGGGCTTGTGAACCACCGGATCGAACGGGAGCGAATGGGGTGCCCGGGGCGCGCCGCGCGACCTCGTGCGCTTGTGCATCAGGCTGCCTCCGGCCCGCCGCGGACGCAACCGCGACGGGCGGGCGGGCTCCGGGACCGCTACACCGCGTCGATCAGCGCCGCCGCGGTGAACATCTCCACACCGACGGTGATGGCGTGCTCGTCCACGTCGAAGTCGCCCTGGTGCAGGTCGCGGATGACGCGCTCGCCGGGCGGGCGGACACCGAGGCGGGCCATCGCGCCGGGCACCTGCTCCAGGTACCAGGAGAAGTCCTCGCCGCCGAGGCTCTGCTCGGTGGTCTCCACGGAGTCCGTGCCGCGCCGGGCGACCATGGCGGCCTGGAGCAGTTCGGTGCTGGTCACCTCGTTGACGACCGGGGGCACGCCGCGGACGTAGGTGATCTCGGACTTGGCCCGGTACAGGTTGGCGATCTCGTCGATGGCGCCGACCACGAGGTCGGGCGCCTGCCGCCAGGCGTCGAGGTCGAGGCAGCGCACGGTCCCGGCGAGTTCGGCGTGCTGCGGGATGACGTTCGGGGCGTGGCCGGACTCGATCCGCCCCCAGGTCAGGGCGAGGCCGCTGCGGCTGTCCACGCGCCGGGCGACCAGCGAGGGCACGTCGGTGACCACGCGGGCGGCGGCGGTGACCAGGTCGGTGGTGAGGTGCGGGCGGGCGGTGTGGCCGCCGGGGCCGTTCAGGGCGATCTCCAGCCGGTCACAGGCGGAGGTGATGGGGCCGACCCTGAGGCCGATCCGCCCGGCGTCCACCCGGGGGTCGCAGTGCACGGCCAGGATGCGGCGCACCCCGTCGAGCGCGCCGCCCTCGATGGCGTCGGCGGCGCCGCCGGGCAGCACCTCCTCCGCCGGCTGGAAGACCAGCCGCACGGGCCGGGGCAGCAGGCCCCGCTCGTGCAGCGCGGCGAGCACCAGGCCGGTGCCGAGGACGACGGTGGTGTGCACGTCGTGTCCGCAGGCGTGGGCGCGGTCCGGGACGCTGGAGCGGTACGGGCACTCGCTCTTGGTGTCCGGGATCGGCAGGGCGTCGATGTCGGCCCGCAGGGCGAGCATGCGCGGCCCGCCGGCCCACTGGCCCGAGTCCGTGTTCGTGCCGATGTCGCAGACGAGCCCGGTCCCCACGGGGAGTACCCGCGGCTTCAGGCCGGCCCGCTCGAGCCGTTCCTTGATCGCCGCGGTGGTCCGGAACTCCTGGTTGCCCAGCTCGGGGTGCATGTGCAGGTCGCGGCGGAAGGCGACGAGTTCCGCGCGGAGCGCCTCGGGCAGGGTGCCGGGCAGCAGCGCTTCCCCGGACGGATCGGCCTCGGTCTCTCGGGACATCAGTTGCTTCACCCTCTGAAGGGTAGGACGCCGGGGCGGTCAACTGTCCCACGATCAACAAAAGTTCAGCCCGTTAGGGGAAGAAAAGTTGGCCGCACGGCGCATGGCTCTGAACGGGGGTGGGTACACTCACCCGTCCTTCGGCCTCGGCACCCGACTCCGTTTCCTTGCTCCCCTCACGGATACCACGGTACGGCCGGACCACGCGGGGGCTGTCCACGTGACGGTACCGGCGGCGGCTACGCGGTGCCCGCCACCGCCGACAGCCGGTGCACGTCCCGGGCCGAGCCCGTGACGCCGGAGAGGAAGCCCGGGGCCCGGGGCGAGGCGTGCTGGGTCAGCCAGGCGGGGTCGATGTCGCAGACGGCGACGCGGACCTCGGTGCCGGCCAGGGCGAGCGGGAGGGTGTGGACGACCGTCGACGGAAAACTGAGGATCGTACGGCCGATCGGGCCACGGCGGGCGATCAGCTCCAGCGGGAGGTCCGGGCGGACGATCTCCAGGCCGGTCTCCACCGCCAGCCGGTGGAGCTTGACGGTGCTCTCGCGGCGGTGGGCGAAGTAGCGGGTCGCGCCGTGGGCCTTCGCCAGGCCGCGTACGGCGTCCAGGTAGCGGTCGCCGTCGACCACGCCGGTCTCCACCAGGGAGGTGCCGACCATGTCGGCGCCCTTGGTGATGCGGGGCGGGCCGAAGCGGGCGCGGGTCCAGGCGAAGTCGTTGACGGTGACGGTGACGCCGTCCGGGGTGTCCTCGATGGGCATGGAGGAGAACACCTCCACGCGGCGGCCCCGGGCCGGGGTCAGGCGGCGGCGCGCGGACCCGGAGACCGGGGCGAAGAGCAGGTCGCGCGGGCCGGGGCGGCTGCCCTTGCGGTGCCAGCGCACCAGGCGTTCGCCGTGGGCCAGCTGGGCGACGAACTCCATCGTGGCCGTGCCGTCGTCGACGACGACCAGGTCGCGGGCGCGGGTGATGGTGAGGAGCAGTTGTACGTAGCGGGAGAACGGGTCGCCCATGACGACCCGGTCCGCGTGGCGCAGGGCGCCGGTCAGGCCGCCCACCGTGCGGAAGGGCGCCGTGGCACCACCCCGGGCCTCCTCCCAGCGGACCTCGTGGCCCTCCCGCCGGGCCAGTTCCGCCATGCGGCGCAGCTGGCCCCGGGTCATCGGATCGACCGGGGACAGGACCACGAGGGTGAGCTCCGCGCCGGGAGCGCGGGTGTGCGCCCACTCCAGCACGTTCAGCAGTTGTACCGGGCTCTCGACGAAGGCGAGAGTGCGGGGGCCGGCGTTCCCGGCGCGGGGGCTCATCGGTGTGGGACCGTCCCGTGGTGGGGGTGGGGTGGGGGTGTCGGGCCGGGTGTCAGACGGTGACCGGCTCGCCCGCGGCGTCGGCGATCTCCGCCTCGGCGACGACACCGGGGACGCGGCGCAGCTTCTTCATGGGGCCCAGCTCGGACTCGTAGACCTTCTTGACGCCGTCGCCGAGGGAGGCCTCGATGGTGCGGATGTCGCGGACCAGGCGGGTCAGGCCCTGCGGCTCGACCGAGGCGGCCTGGTCGGAGCCCCACATGGCGCGGTCGAGGGTGATGTGGCGCTCGACGAAGGTGGCGCCGAGGGCGACGGCGGCCAGCGTGGTCTGCAGGCCGGTCTCGTGGCCGGAGTAGCCGATCGGGACGTTCGGGAACTCCTGCTGGAGGGTGTTGATGACGCGGAGGTTCAGCTCCTCGGCCTGCGCCGGGTAGGTCGACGTGGCGTGGCACATGAGGATGTTGTCGCTGCCCAGGACCTCGACCGCGTGGCGGATCTGCTTCGGGGTCGACATGCCGGTGGAGAGGATGATCGTGCGGCCGGTGGCGCGCAGGGCGCGCAGCAGCTCGTCGTCGGTCAGCGAGGCGGAGGCGACCTTGTGGGCGGGGACGTCGAACTTCTCCAGGAAGGCGACGGCCTCGGTGTCCCACGGGGAGGCGAACCAGTCGATGTTCTTGCTCTTGCAGTACTCGTCGATCTGGCGGTACTCGTCCTCGCCGAACTCCACGCGGTGGCGGTAGTCGATGTACGTCATCCGGCCCCAGGGCGTGTCGCGCTCGATGTCCCACTGGTCGCGCGGGGTGCAGATCTCGGGCGTGCGCTTCTGGAACTTGACGGCGTCGCAGCCGGCCTCGGCGGCGGCGTCGATGAGCTTGAAGGCGTTCTCCAGCTCACCGTTGTGGTTGATGCCGATCTCGCCGGTGATGTAGACGGGGCGGCCGGGGCCGGCCTCGCGGGTGCCGAAGGTGCGGATGCGGGAGTTGGTGCTCATGTCAGGGGGTTCCTTACTTGGACTGGGTGATCGTGGGGGATTCAAGGGAGTCGAGTACGTCGAGGGAGTCGAGCGCGTCGAGTGAGGGGCCGAGGATCCAGCTCGCGATCTCCCGGATGGCGCCGTCTCCGCCGGCGACGGTGGTGACGGCGCGGGCGGCGCCGCGTACGGCGTCGTGGGCGCTGGCGACCGCCACGGGCCAGCCGACGAGGGCGAAGCACGGGAGGTCGTTGACGTCGTTGCCGACGTAGAGCACGCGCTCGGGCGCGATGCCCTGTTCCTCGCACCACTGCTTGAGGGCGAGGTCCTTGCGGTCGATGCCGTGCAGCACGGGGAGCTTGAGCTTCCGGGCGCGGGCGGCGACGACCGGGTTCTGTTCCGTGGACAGGATGAGCATCGTCAGGCCGCTGCGGCGCAGGGCGGCGATGCCGAGTCCGTCGCCGCGGTGCACGGAGACGAACTCCCGTCCGTCGGAGTCGACCAGCACCCGGTCGTCGGTCTGGGTGCCGTCGAAGTCGAGGACCACCGCGTCGATGTCGGCGGCGGTGGGCAGGGCGCCGGGCCGGGCAGCGTCGAAGAGGGGCGCCAGGGCGCGGGCACGGGCCAGGTCGTGCGGGTCGTCGATCTCCAGGACGCGGGCCGGGTCGGTGCGGACCAGTTCGGTGCGGCCGAAGAAGCGGTGCCGGTGCTCGCGGAAGCCGGGGGCGGCCATGGCGTAGGCGGCGCCGGTCTCCAGGAGGTCCTGGGGGCGGTCCTGGCGGCGGGGGCGGTACGACTTGTCGTGGTTGACGCCGTAGCCGCCGTCCGCTCCGGTGCGGTCCGCGTCGTCCGCGCCGTCGCGCCACACGAAGCCGTGGAACGGCGCGACGGTCACCGCGGTGTCGGCGCCGCCCTCGGCGACCGCGCCGGCCACGCCGTCGATGTCCTCGCGGGCGATGAAGGGGCTGGTGCACTGCACGAGCAGCACCACGTCGACGGCGGCGCCGTGCAGGGCCTCGTGGGCGTCCATGGCGTGCAGGACGGCGGCCTCGGAGGTGGCCGTGTCGCCGGCGATGGCGGCGGGCCGCAGCACGACCTCGGCGCCGGCCTGGCGGGCCGCGGCGGCGATGGCCTGGTCGTCCGTGGAGACCACGACGTCCGTGACCAGCCGGGTGGCCCGGCACTCGCGCACCGCGCGGGCCACCAGGGGGACGCCGCCGACGGGGGCGAGGTTCTTCGCGGGCACGCCCTTGGAGCCGCCGCGCGCGGGGATCACCGCGAGCACCCGGCGCACCGAGGCGCCCTGACCCGCTTCCGGGGTGGACATGGGTTCTGCTCCTTGGGCTGGGGTGGCGGGGGGCGCGGGAGTGGCGGGGGGCGCGGGGGTGGTGGTCGCGGAGGCCGGGGTGGGTCCGCCGGGTCCGGAGGCCGGGGCGGGCGCGGAGGCCGGGGCGGGTGCGTTGGTCCCGGAGGCCAGGGCGCCGGGCGCCGAGGCCAGGGCGCTCGCGCGGGTCTCGGAAGTCGAGGTGCTCTCACAGGACCCGGCAGCCGGGGCGCTCGCGCTGGTCTCGGAGGCCGGGGTGGGTCCGCCGGGTCCGGAGGCCGGGGCGGTGGGCGGCGGGGTCGGGGTCGGGGCGGAGGTGCTCCGTATCGGGGTGGTCACAGCTCCCCCATCCGGCGGATCACCGGGGCGACGCGCTGGACGCCGTGGCGGTAGGCGCCGCGGGCCGCGCGGCGGACCACCTGGCGGACCGGGCCCGGGGCCTTGTCGGCGGCCGGTGCGCCGGGCAGGGGCGTGCCGTCGGGGGCGAGGTGGTGGCGGGCGAGGATGCCGGGGAGGTAGCCGGGGGCGGTGACGGGCGTGTAGTACGGGGCGAGCGGGGGCAGGCCGCCGGGCCGGCCGAGCAGTCCGGCGATGCGCTCCCGGGCCTCGTCGAAGGCGGTCTCGTACGCGCCCCCCTCGGCCGCGACGCCCTGCCGGGCGACCCAGTCGGGGTCGGGTGCCGGGCGGTGGCCCTCGTCGAGCTGGTCCCAGGAGGCGAGGCAGCCGGAGCCGACGAAGTGGTGGTTGCCGAGCGCCTCGCGCACGCCCAGGTCGGTGAGGACGACCGTGGGGATGCGGCGGTGCAGGGACTCCAGGGCCGCCGTGGAGCTGACGGTGACCAGCAGGTCGGTGCGGTCGAGGACCTCGCCCATGTGCCCGTAGACCAGGCGGAAGTTGGGCGGCGGGTCGGCCCGCTGCACCAGCTTCTGGTAGGGCAGTTCCTCGATGTGCGTGGTGTGTTCGCCGGGCTTGGAGCGCAGCTTGAGCAGCACCTCGCGCTCCGGGTGCCGGCGGGCGTGCCGGATCAGGCGTTCGAGGAGGTACGTGCGGTCCCTGCGGTTGTCCGGCACGGAGGGCTGGGCGGCGAAGACGACCGTGTACGGCTCGTGTTCGCCGGTGTAGGCGGCCCCGCCCAGGAAGGGCAGCGCGACCTCGGTCACCCCGATGGCGTCGGCGCCGACCCCCTCGTACACGGCCCGGAAACGGTCCGCGTCCTGGCGGGAGTTGGCGAGGACCAGGTCGGCGCCGTGGCGCAGCAGCAGGCCGTCGGCGAGCTTCTCGTAGACGACGCCGACGTAGCCGGTGACGACCACGGGCCGGTCGGCGCGCTCCCGCCAGACCCGCCCGAGGCCGTGCAGCATCGCCTGGACGCCGCCGCCGACCAGGGCGAGGACGAGGACGTCGTAGGACTCCTCCCCCGTCGCGTCGTCCATGGCGCGCAGGAACTCGACGGCGGTCACCTCGCGGAGCGAGTGGGCGGTGACGCCGACTTCCCGCAGCTGGCGGGCGGTGGGGGTGGCTCGGCCGCGCAGGAGGTAGCCGTCCAGGTGGATGTCCGTGTTCTCCGGGGACCCGGGGGAGATGCGGCTCGCGGTGAGCGCGCCCCATTTCCACCGGGTGTCGGAGTCCGCCAGGACGGCGACTCGCAGGGCCTTCGTTGCACTTGCTGGCACGCCGTAGACGCTAGGAAGCCATTTCTAGGAACCGCCCAACCGGAATCCAACAAAGGGTGAACAGCACATCGCCGAATGGGGAATCGGCTCGTCCGGCGCCCGGAAAAATGTTCGCTTCACCGCTTCGCCACGCCGCGTTCACCCGGTATCAAGGCGCAGGTAAAGCCGAATGACGGGACGCCGCATAACGTCGCTCACGTGCCCAAGCTCTCCGTCATCGTGCCGTTCTACAACGTGCGGCAATACACACCAGACACCCTGCGGAGTCTCCGCGCCAACGCGCGGGACGACGTCGAATTCATTCTCGTCGACGACTGCTCCACCGACGGGACCGCGGACCTCCTCGCGCGCGCCGAGCGCGAGCTGCCGGGGGCGGTGCTGGTCATACACGAGAAGAACGGTGGCCTGGCGACCGCCCGCAACACCGGCATCGACCGGGCGCGCGGCGAGTACCTCACCTTCCTGGACGGCGACGACTGGCTGGCGCCCGGCCACTACGAGCGGCTGGTGGCGGCGATCGAGCGCCTGGGCGTGGACTTCGTACGCACCGACCACGTGCAGTGCACGGGACGCAACCGCACCCTGCACCGGGTGCCGCACGGCCGCCGCAACGTGGCGCTGCGTCCGCGCGACGCGATCCTGCCCGCCCACCGCACCACCTCCGTCGACTACGCCTACGCGTGGGCGGGGATCTACCACCGCCGGCTGGCCGAGCGCGGTCTGCTGCACTTCACCGACGGGCTGCGCACCGCCGAGGACCGGCCGTGGATCTGGAAGCTGCACCGGGAGGCGGAGTCCTTCGCGGTGACCGGGCTGCTCGGGGTGTTCTACCGGCGGGGGGTGGCGTCCTCGCTCACCCAGATCGGGGACGTCCGCCAGCTCGACTTCATCCGCGCCTTCGACGAGGTCCTCGCGGGGGCGGCCGGGGACCCGGACGCCGCGCGGCTGGTGCCGAAGGCGGTGCGCACGTACTGCGCGATCATCTCCCACCACCTCGGTTCCATCGAGCGGTTCGAGCCCGCCGTGGCCCGGATACTGCGGGCGAGGAGCGCGGCGGCGCTGCGGCGGATGCCGCAGGAGGCGCTGGAGGAGGTGCTCGGCTCGATGGACGCCGAGCGCGCCGTGCGGCTGCGGCGGCTGCGACGCCGCGCGGCCGCCGCGGGACGGCTGGACGAGGGGGCGGCGGCATGACCACGCAGATCTTCCTGGCGTCGACGCTGTACGGCACGGCCACGCTGGCCGCGGCCCTGGACAGCGGCTGCTTCGACGCGGCCGACCGGCGGATCCTGCTGGTCGCCAACAACGCGGCGACGCCGGAGACGACGCCGTCGCTGGACGCGATGCCCGGGTTCGAGCGGCTGCGGGGCCGGTTCGACGACGTGGTGTCGTGGAACGAGACGATCGCCCCGTTCCACCCCGGTGGCTGGTCGCCCCGGACGGAGGACGTACCCCTGTGGGAGCGGCACCTGCGGCTGGCCTGGGGGCTCGGTGAGGACGACGTGGCGCTGGCCGTGGAGTCCATCCAGGTGCACCCGGCGCTCGGCGTGGCGCAGATCTTCACCGACGCGCCGCTGACCGTCTACGCGGACGGCCTGATGAGCTACGGGCCCACCCGCACCAAGCTCGCCCCGCTGGTCGGCACGCGCGTGGAGCGGCTGCTCCACCTCGACCTGGTGCCGGGGCTCACGCCGCTGCTGCTCACCGAGTTCGGTGTCGGGCCCGAGATCGTGCCGACGCCGGCGTTCACCAAGGTGCTCGCGGAACTGGCGGACACCGGTACCGGGCTGCCGGACGTGGAGCGGCCCGCGGTGCTGCTCGGCCAGTACCTGTCGGCGCTCGGCATCCTCTCCGCCGAGGAGGAGGAGGCCCTGCACGTGCGGATGCTGACCGGCGTCGCCGCGCTCGGGCACACGCGCGTGGTGTTCAAGGCGCACCCCACCGCGCCGGCCCGCTGGACCCGCGTACTGGAGGAGGAGGCCCTCAGGCTCGGGGTCGACCTCACCGTGGTGGAGACGCCGGTCCTCGCCGAGGTGCTGTACCAGCGGACACGTCCGGCGCTGGTCGTCGGCTGCTTCTCCACGGCGCTGCTCACCGCGTCCGCGCTGTACGGCCTGCCGGTCGCCCGGGTCGGCACCGAGACGCTGCTGGACCGGCTGACGCCGTACGAGAACAGCAACCGCGTCCCCGCGACCCTGGTGGACGCGCTCCTCCCGGACCTGGCCGACGCCGCCGCGGTCGCCGGGGGGCGGCCGGACGTGGACGCCGGCGCGCTCGCCGCGCTGGTGCGGACGGTCGGGTTCGCGATGCAGCCGAAGGTGCTGCCCGAGCTGCGTCCGGTGGCCGAGGAGTACCTGCGCGGGCACCTGGACGCGCGCACCTGGCGGTACTTCAAGAAGCGGCGGCTCACCTCGCTGGGCCTGCCGGGCGGTATCCCGGCCCGCCTCGGCTTCCTGCCGCACAACTCCACGGCCCGCAAGGTGGTACGCCGGGCCCGGGCCATCCGGCGCTCGATGGGGCGGTGAGCGGGGGCGGCGGGCGCGGGCGCGGCGGGCGCGGGCGCGGCGGGCGCGGGCGCGGGCGGTAAGGCCAGGGCGGGCGGCGGCGGGGCGAGCCGGTGGCCCGAACCACCGACCCCGGCACCCCGGCACCCGGCACCCGGCACCCGGCACCCGGCACCCGGCACCCGGCACCCGGCACCCGGCACCCGGCCGGGAACGACCCGGCCACCCCGGCCGGGAAGAGTGTTCACCCGCCGTCCGCCGGGAGGTCACCCGCGGACCGTCGGCCTCGGGCACATTCGGCCTCCGGTCGGAGAACGGTGGAACGCATGACGATGCCCCTGGCGGGTTTGTTCAAGGCTCGGCAGAAAGAGGCCGCCAGGCCGGCGCTGTTCACCCGGGGACTGCGCCTGTGCGGCGAGTACCTCGCCGGGCGCGGCGCCGGGACCGCTGCCCCGCACGTCCGGCTGGTCCAGGCCGTCGGCGCCTTCGCGGCCGCCCTGGACGACCCGGCGGGCGATCCCTTCGACGCCCTGCTCCAGGTCGGCGAGCGCGCGCTGGAGGCGGGCGGGGACGACGGGCTCGGCCTCGCGCTCGGCGTCGCCGAGACCGCGACGCTGATCCGGCAGCGGTCCAAGGGCGCCTGGCGGCTGCGCGGCCTGGCGCTGGACGGGCTGGGCCGCGGCGACGAGGCCCTGGAGTGCTACGACCGCTACATCGCGCTGCTGCCGGACGGCGAGGCGGCGCCGGAGGTCGCCCGCAGGATGGACACCCTGCGGCGCCGGCGGGCGTGTCTCGACGCGGCCCTCGCGCTCTTCCCCGAGACCGGTTCCCCGCTGTCCGAGGTGCTCGGACAGCCCCACGCGACCACCACCGCCGTCGCCCCGCGGTTCGCCGCGTACGTGCGGGCGGCGGTGGCCGAACAGGGCCTCGGCGACCCCGCCGTGCGCCGCCTCCTGGCGCTGTACGGCTCGTACCGGCGGCTCGTCGAGCGGGCCCAGACGCCCGACCCGCTGCTCGGCGGCGGCACGCCGGTCGGCGTGAGCGGGCTGCGGGGCCTGGTCGCGGGCCGGACGGTCTGCGTGGTCGCCAACGCGGGCGACGTCGCCGACAGCGCCCTGGGCGCCGAGATCGACGGCTACGACCTGGTGGTGCGCTGCGACGCGTTCCGTATCCGCGCCGGGGGCACGGGCGAGCGCACCGGCCTGCACGCCGTCTCGCTGCGCGGCGACGCCCCGTGGGAGGGGCCCGCCTGGTCCCGGCGGGCGGACATCCGGCTGGTGTTCGGCGACCCGGCCGCCGGCTGGCGCCGCGCCGCCCGGCAGCGGCTGGTGCCCGGAGCGCAGGAGTACGTCGGCGACGTCTCGCTGCGCCGGCCGCTGACCGACCCCGCCCTGCTGGGCGAGGACGGCTGGGGGGCGGCGCCGACCACCGCCTTCACCGTGCTCAGGCTCCTGGACTTCCTGGACGTCAGCCCCCGCCTGGACCTCGTCGGCTTCACCCTGCCGGGCCGCCTGCGCCCCCGGGAGGCCGAGTGGGTCATGGACCGCGCCACCCACGTCGACGACCGCACGATGAGGATCGCCCTGCGATGACCCACGCCGCCTCCGCGGACGACCGGAGCACCGTCACCGGAAGACGCCGGATCGCCTTCGCCGTCCACACCGGCGAGGACGGCCTGTCCGCCCTCCCCGCGCTGATCCGCAGCCTCGCGCTGACCAACCCGGGGGTCTGCGAGGACTTCGTCGTCCTCCACCCCGGTCTGCCCGACGCCTCGTTCGACGCGCTGCGGGCCCTGCACCCGCGCCTCGTCACGCGCCGGGCGGAGAGCCGTGGGGACCTCTTCCGGCTGGAGGGGTACGACACCGTCGTCGTCCTGCGGCCCTCGATGGTCGTCCTGGGCGACCTCGGCGAGCTGCTGCGGCTGCGCCACGGGGTGGCCGCGGTCCCCCAGGTGGTGGGCGACGGGGCGGCCGGGGAGCGGCGCGCGGTGCTGCCGGACGGTCTCCTGGTCGTCCAGCGCGCCGACGTGGACGACGCCTTGGCGGACCGGCTCGCCGACGCCTGCGCCGAGGGCTCCGGCACCCGTGACGCACACTCCGGCGCCGGTGCCGAGGACTCCGGCGCCCGTGCCGCGGACCTCGGTGCCGTGCTCGGCGGCGTACTGGTGCCGCTGGACGCGCGGTACGACTTCCTCACCCGCCGCCTGTACGACGACACGCCGGTGCCCGCGCACGTCGCGGTGCTGCGGTTCACGGGCCCGTTCGACGCGCCCGGGTACGGGCCGGCGGCCGAGGCGCGGCGCCGCTTCGAGATGAGCGACGAGGAGTTCCGCGCCGCCTACTGCGCCCTGCGCGGCCGCCGGCACCCCGAACTGCTGGCGCACTGCGCGCCGCCCCTGCTGGCGGCCCGCCCCTCCCTCGACCTCGCCCGCACGGTCGCCGACGTGTACCGGCAGCAGGGCCGCTACGACGAGGCCGTCGAGGTCCTCGCCCCGGTCGTGGCGGACCGGCTGGACGCGCCGCGCTGCCACGAGACGCTCGGCGTGTGCCTGATGGCGCTGTCGCGCTACGACGAGGCCGAGGCGCACCTGCTGCTGGCGGCGGCCGCCCCCGACGTCGCGCCGCGCGCCTTCGCGCAGCTCGCCCGGCTGTCCTGGCTGTGCGGACGGGAGGAGGAGGCGCACGCCTACGCCCGCGAGGGCCTGGAGTCCGACCCGACCGACGCCGGCTGCCACGCCTGGCACGTGCGCACCCGCCCCGACGTGCCGGATCCCCGGCGGCCGGACGACGACGCCGGGCGGCAGCTGGCGCACGTGGCGCTGTTCGCGGAGGGCAAGGAGAACGCCGGGGACAAGGTCCTGCCCGAGGCCGTGCGCAGGTGCTTCGGCGCCGACACCGGCCCGCGCCACTGGTACGCGCAGCCCGTGCACCGGCTGGTCGACGAGGAGTCGCTGGAGCGGCTGAACGCCCGGCGCGGGGTGGTCGTGGGCGGCGGCGGGCTGTTCCTGCCGGACACCTCGCCCAACGGCAACAGCCACTGGCAGTGGAACGTCCCGGACGACCTGCTGGCCCGGCTCACCGCGCCGCTGGCGGTGTTCGCCGTCGGCTACAACGTCTTCGACGGGCAGCTCTACCGCCGCGACCGGTTCGCCGAGAGCCTGCGGGTCCTGGTGGAACGGTCCGCGTTCTTCGGGCTGCGCAACCACGGTTCGATCGACCGGGTCCGCGAGCTGCTCCCCGCCGCCCTGCGCGACCGGGTGCGCTACCAGCCCTGTCCGACCACGGTGGCCCGGCTGCTCGACCCGGACCGGTTCGCGTCGGTGGAGCGCTCGGACACCGTCCTGGTCAACTGCGCGTACGACCGCGCGGGCCTGCGGTTCGGGCACGACTACGGCCACTTCCTCGCCCAGACGGCCGGCGCCCTGCGCAGCCTCGGGGAACGGGCGGACGTGCGGTACGCGGCCCACATGCCGGCCGACGAGAAGTTCGTGCACGACCTGCGCCGGGAGCACGGCCTCGCGCTGCCCGTGGAGCAGCTCCACGACCTGTCCAACGACGCCGTCCGCGACCTGTACGCCCGTGCGCGGCTGGTGATCGGGATGCGCGGGCACGCCGGGATGATCCCCTTCGGCTGCGGGACACCGATCCTCAGCCTCGTCTCCCACCCCAAGCTCGCCTACTTCCTGTCCGACATCGGGCACCCGGAGTGGGGACTGTCCGTGCACGACCGGGACCTGGGGCCCCGGCTCGTGGAGCGGGCGTCGGCGGTCCTCGACGACCACGCGGCGGCGGTGGCGGACGTGCACGCCGCCCAGGAATTCCTGTGGAAGACCACCCGGTCGAACATCGAGGAACTGCACGGCGTCTTCGGAACGGCCTGAAACACCGAGAATTCACTTCCACTGCGAATGGAGTTCTCCTTCCCGCGCCCTTTCCGCCACCGCTCGACACGGGAGCGTCGTTAGCCTGTTCCCATCTCCAACCTTCGAGCGTGAGAGGCCCGCGTGCCGAAACTGTCCGTCGTCGTCCCCATGCACAATGTGGAAGCCTTCGCCGAGAGCACTCTGAGAAGTCTCGCCAACAACGCGGGCCCCGACTTCGAGTTCCTGCTCGTCGACGACTGCTCCACGGACGCCACGTCATGGGCGGTGGACCGCTGGGCGGAGAACCGTACCGACACCCGGGTGATCCGGCACGAGACGAACCAGGGCATCGCCCAGGCGCGCAACAGCGGTATCGACGCGGCCCGGGGCGAGTTCGTCACGTTCCTGGACGGCGACGACTGGTACGGGCCGGGCTACCTCACCGAACTGGTGTCCATGATCGAGGAGTTGGGCTGCGACTTCGCCCGCACCGACCACGTCCAGGCCACCGGCACCGACCGGGTGATCCGGCGGCCCCCGGCCCCGGCGCGCAACGTGGTGATGGACCCGCGCGAGGGCATAGCGCCGCCCCACATGGAGACGATGGTCGACTACCCCTTCGTCTGGGCGGGGATCTACCGGCGGCACCTCTTCGACGACGGCGGTATGCGCTTCGCCACCGAACTGCGCACGGCGGAGGACCGGTTGTGGATCTGGCGCCTGCACCTGAAGGCCGCCTCGTACGCGTCCGTCGGCCTGCACGGCGTCTTCTACCGGCGGGGCGTCGCCACCTCGCTCACCCAGATCAAGGACGACCGCCAGCTCGACTTCATCCCGGCCTACGACCTGCTCCTGAAGGACCTGCTCAAGGACCCGGAGGCCGAGCGCTTCCTCCCGAAGGCGGTACGGACGTACTGCGCGATGATCGCCTTCCACCTCGGCAAGGTGAACGAGTACGAGACCTCGGCGGCGCAGCGGCTGCGCCGTGAGGCGCGCGACGCCCTGCACCGCATGCCCCAGCACGTCCTGGACGAGACCCTCAGGACCATCGACAGCACTCGGAGCAGGTTGCTCAGCCGCCTGCGTGACGGGCGGAAGGCTGCCTGATCCATGCCCCACACGACCCAGATATTCCAGGTCTCCACCCTGTACGGGGCGGCCACCCTCGCCGCGGCGCTCGACGCGGGCCTGTTCGGGCCGCGCGACGGGACCCGCCGCATCCTGCTGGTCTCCAACAACGCCGCGATACCCGAGACCGCCCTGCGCCTCGACGAGATGCACGGGTACGGGCGGATATCCGGCCGGTTCGACTCCGTGGTCAGCTGGAACGAGGCAATCCGCCCGCACCACCCCAGCGTCTGGGGCCCGCGCGGCAACGACACGGTGCTGTGGCAGAAGGCGTTCCGGCTCGCCTGGGGCATCGGCGAGCGGGACCTGGTCGAGCTGGCCGTCGAGTCGATCCAGGTCAACCCGGCCCGCGCGCTGGCGGCCATCTTCTCCGAGGCCGCCCTGCACGTGTACGCCGACGGTCTGATGAGCTACGGCCCGACCCGCGAGAAGCTGCCCCTGACCCTCGCGCGCCGCATCCGGCGCCTGCTCCACCTCGACCTGATACCGGGTCTGAAGCCGCTGCTGCTCTCCGAGTTCGGGGTGGCGCCCGAGGTGGTCCCGGACGACGCGTTCCGCGCGGTGCTCGACGAGATCTCCCGGGAGGCGGCGGACGACCCGCGGCTCGCACCCGTGGTGCGGGAGAAGCCGACGGCCGTCCTGCTCGGCCAGTACCTCGCGGCGATCAACATCCTGAGCGCCGAGGAGGAGGAGGACCTCCACGTCCGCATGCTCGGCTCGGCCGCGCGTGCCGGGCACCGGTCCGTGGTGTTCAAGCCGCACCCGACCGCCCCCGCCGGCTACACGGCGGCGCTGAGCAAGGCGGCGGCGGACGCGGGCGTACGGCTCACCGTGCTGGACGCGCCCCTGCTGGCCGAGACGCTGTACCACCACTGCGCCCCCGAACTCGTCGTCGGCTGCTTCTCCACGGCGATGGTGACCGCCTCCGCGTACTACGACGTGCC
This sequence comes from Streptomyces sp. BK79, assembly GCF_044142145.1. NCBI lineage: Bacteria > Bacillati > Actinomycetota > Actinomycetes > Kitasatosporales > Streptomycetaceae > Streptomyces > Streptomyces sp. BK79. The sequence goes on along the minus strand of NZ_JBHVOC010000006.1, from coordinate 260,054 downwards.
CATCGCCCGGGTGGGAACGGCGCTGGTGATGGAGCGGCTCAAGCCCTACCCGAACAGCAACCGCGTCCCGCTGGCCGTCGTCGACCACCTGGTGCCCGACCTGGAGCTGGGCCGGCCGCCGGCCCGCGTGGAGGCGGCGCCGGACTCGCTGGCGCCGCTGGTGCGGGCGATGGGGTTCTGCATGCAGCCCAAGACGTACGCCGACCTGCGGGAGCCTACGGAGACCTGGCTGCGGGGCAACCTGGCCACCGTCCCCGCCTACTACTTCCCCGAGCTGCGGCTGACCGAGCTGGGCCTGCCCGGCAGCAGCCCGCAGCTGCGCGCGAAGCTCCAGGTGCGGCGGGCCCGGCGCGTGGTGCGCAGGGCGGTCCGGCGCGGCACCGGGAAGAAGTGACGCGGACCGGCGTACGCGAAAGGACCCCCGCCACCCGGTGGGGGTCCTTTCGCGTGCGTGCCGGTGTCCGCCCGGCTCAGCCCAGCCAGCGGCCCAGTCGCAGCCGGGTCCACAGCAGGGCGGCGGCGAACGACAGGGCGACCGTGGCCAGGGTGAGCCCGGCGAGCGCGCCCACGGCGGCGGGCCACCCGGCGTCCGCCGACACCAGGCGCGGGGCGAGCGCCTCCAGGAAGAGCAGGTGGACCAGGTAGGCGCCGAAGGAGGCCCCGGCGAGCCTGCCCATCAGGGGACGGAACCGCTCGGGCACCCGGATCCGGTCGAGGGCCGTCAGCAGCGTCCCCGCGAGCAGCGCCACCACGAGCGAGGCGTACGGGCTCGGGAAGTGCACCCGGTGCTCGTACACCGCCACCGCGCCCCACGCGCACAGTCCGGCGGCCAGCCACAGCAGGCGCCGCCTCCGGCCGGCGAGCGCGGCACGGGGCAGCGACAGCAGGACGGCGCCGGCGACCGCGTACGCGATCTGGTAGAGGCCGAACTGCCAGGCGAAGGGCGGGAAGTCGGCGTCGAGGAGGCGGGCGAGGTCGCCGAGCAGGGTCGGGGCGAGTGCCAGGGCGAGCAGGGCGGCGCCCGCGCCCCAGGGCCGCTTGCCTGCCCGGACCAGGACGGCCACCGACAGCAGCAGGATCACCGGGACGTACGCGTACAGGTACCAGAGGTGGAAGGCGGGCCGCACGGAGCCGAACAGCGCGTCCAGGGCGAGCTGCCGGGTGGGGTCGGTGTTGGCGCCGCGCACCCAGTCCCACAGCAGGTAGGCGGCGGTCCACACGGCCATCGGCACGAGGATGCGGGTCAGGCGCTTGCGGACCTGTCCGCCGTCCCGGGGCGGCGCCCCGCTCAGCACGACCCAGCCGGCGATCGCGAAGAACAGCGGCACGGCGCACCGGCTCAGCGCGTCCCCGGCGAGCGCGGTCCAGTAGACGGGCCCGCCCTGCTCCGGTGTGCCGCCCACGGCCTTCATGAGTTCGCCGGCGGCGTGGCAGACGATGACCCCGACGGAGGCCAGGACCCGCAGGAGGTCGATGTCGTACCGGTGTTCCCCGCGGGGGCGCGTCGCCGGTGCCTCGGCGGCGGGGGCGGAGGGGCGCGCGGGCTCGGCGGCGGTCAAGGGCTCGGCGGCGATGGGTGGTCACTCCCGGACGGGTCGCGCGGGCCCGGCCGGTGGGCCGGGCCGGGGGTGGGTGGTGCGAGGGGGAATCGAAAACGCCCTCGGGGCGCACGTCGGTGCAGGCTATGAGAGCCCCGTGCGCGGCCGAAAGCGCCGCCGGGTGAACATCGGCCACATCTGCGTGGCCTTCCGGTGAACGACGGGTCCCTCCACCGTCCGGCCACCCACCGTTCCGCAGAAGTTCCCCGCCCGGTCTGTTCGAGAGCTCCGCTTCCGGCGGGGAGATCCCTAGTCTGGCCCCACCCACCCCACTGGCGCACTGCGTACTCACGTTCATTCACGTTCATTCACGTTCACTCAGTGACGGATTGAGGTCGTTGACCCATGAACAGCCGCACCCTGCTCCGCAGCACCGTCTCCCGGCGTCTGCTGCGTCCCGTCGCCGATCTCATCGATCAGCGCATCGAGCGACGGATCCGCGCGGCGGACGCCCGGCGGCCGGTGCCCGACACCGAGGCGGCCGACAAGCGGCAACTCACCTTCGAGCTGCTCGTCGGCCCGTCCGGGCGCGGCATCTCCCGGATGGTGGCCAAGGGCTCCCTGGAGCGTCTGCACCGCGAGGTCGCCGCCCTGTGCGGGGACCGCCGGGCGGCGGAGCGCAACGTGGCCACCGCCTACCGGCTGCTTATCGCGCTGGAGTCGCTGGGCGTGGGCCGGATCGCGGGCGGCACCATGAACATCTGCGGCAAGCTCGCCACCGTGCCGCTGCTCGACCCGCCGAACGACGAGATCCTGGAGATAGGCACGCTGTACGGCATGTTCTCCACCGGGCTGATCCGGACGATGGAGCGCGACGGCCGCAGCCCGAGCCTGACCATCGTGGACCCGTTCGCCGGCGTCCAGCTCCAGCCCGGCACCACCGTGCGCCCCGACCCGACGGGCACCCCGGTGGACGAGCACGCCGTGCGCACCAACCTCGCCCTCGCCGGTCCGGCCGGCACGGCGGCCCGCATCCGGCAGGGGTTCTCCGAGGACCCCGAGACCCGGGCCGCCGTCTCCGACCGCTCCTACGGCGTGATCGTCGTCGACGGCGACCACTCGGCGAAGGGCGTGCGCCAGGACCTCCAGTGGGCCGAGGAGATCGCCGCGCCGGGCGCGATCGTCGTCCTGGACGACTTCGGCGACCCCAGCTGGCCGGGGATCGAGGAGGCCCTGGACGAGCACCTGAAGGACGACACCCGCTTCACCTTCCTGGGCAAGGCGGCCCACTCCGCCTTCCTGCGCGCGTCCTGAGCACCGACGTACGACCCCCGCGGCCGAAGGAGCAGCACCAGTGACCGAGGCGGCCGTGAGCGCGTCGGCGGCGCGTCCCGTCGCAGACACCACCCCTGCCCCGGCGCACGCGCCGCACGTGAAGGGCGCGCCCGGACGGCTGCGCGCCCTCGACGGGCTGCGGCTGGTGGCCGCCCTGATGGTGGCGGCGTACCACTACGGCGGACGCGACGGTGCCGTGGCCGAGGCGTGGGGCGGCTCGCCGCGGTTCCAGTTCCCGACGCTGCACGGTCTGTTCGCCTACGGCTGCCTCGGGGTGCAGGTCTTCTTCCTGATCAGCGGGTTCGTGATCTGTATGAGCGGCTGGGGCCGGTCCGCCACGGCCTTCGTCACCTCCCGCGCCGCCCGGCTGCTGCCCGCCTACTGGGCGGCGGTCGTCCTGGTGACGGCGGTGTTCGCGCTGCCGGTGGTCGCCTACGACGCGGTGTCGCCGAGCGACGCGCTGGTCAACCTGACCATGCTCCAGCAGCCGCTGGGCGCGGACCGGGTGCTGGGCGTGTGCTGGACGCTGTGGGCGGAGATCCGCTTCTACGCGCTGTTCGCGCTGTGTGTCGTCCTGCCGGGCGCGAACCGCCGGCGGGTCGTGGTGTTCTGCGCCGGCTGGCTGTCGGCCTCGGCGCTCGCGCGGGCCGCGCACGAGCCGCTGCTCGACCTGGTGCTGATGCCCGGGTACGCCCCGTTCTTCATCGGCGGGATCGGCCTGTACCTCGTCCACCGCGACCGGCGGGACGCCCACGCGTGGGGCATCGTGGCCGCCGGGTTCCTGGTCGGGCAGCACCAGGCGGTGCGCGAGCTGTGGAACGCCGCCGACCCGCACGCCTTCGCGCACCGCACCTCGTTCGGCATCGTCCTCGTCGTCGCCCTCGGTTTCGCGGCGGTCGCGGCGGTGGCGCTGGGCCTGCTGGACCGGGTGAACTGGCGCGGTCTGACGGTGGCCGGGGCGCTGACGTACCCCTTCTACCTGGTCCACGAGCACCTCGGCTGGGTGGTGATCGGCGCCCTGCACCGCGGTCTGGGGGTGCCGTCGGCGGCGGCCTTCGCCCTGACGGCCGCCGCGATGCTGGCGCTGGCGTGGCTGCTGCACCGGTACGTCGAGCGGCCGCTGTCGCCGTGGCTGCGCGGCGCGCTCGGACGGACGCGTTGAGCGATTCGTGCGATTTTCCGCCCACCGGATCGCGCGCGCCGACTCCATTTCCGGCCCCGAGGAGGCATCCTCCCTGCATGGCCACTGCGCAAGAGACGCACAAGTACCCCGGCGAGCTGAACGACGTCCCCGGCTGGTTCTGGCCGCTCGACCAGGTGCTGTTCTCCTGGTTCCTGGAGCGTCAGGAGCGCCTGGGCACCCGCGGCGACCTGCTCGAACTGGGCGCCTATCTGGGCAAGAGCGCGATCCTGCTGGGGCACCACCTGCGGGACGGCGAGACGCTCACCGTCTGCGACCTGTTCGAGAGCGAACCGCCGGACGCGGCCAACCGGGCGGAGGCGGCGAAGTCGTACTCCACGCTGACCCGGCAGGCCTTCGAGCGGAACTACCTGTCCTTCCACGACAGCCTCCCGGCGATCGTGCAGGCCCCCAGCTCCGCGATCACCGACGAGGTCGGGCCCGGCAGCTGCCGCTTCGCCCACATCGACGCCTCGCACCTGTACGAGCACGTCCAGGGCGACATCGGCGCGGCCCGCGAGCTGCTGCTGCCCGAGGGCATCGTCGTCCTCGACGACTTCCGCAGCGAGCACACCCCGGGCGTGTCCGTCGCCGCCTGGGAGGCCGTGCTCAACCGGGGCCTGCGTCCCGTCTGCCTCAGCAGCCAGAAGCTGTACGGCACCTGGGGCGACCCCGAGCCGGTCCAGGAGGAGCTGCTCGCGGCGCTGCGCGGGCGCGACGACATCGCCGTGACCGTGGAGCGGGCCGCGGGGCACCGGCTGGTCCGGACCCGCGCCAAGGGCAAGCGGATGCAGCCGCCGTCGCTGCCGTCCTCGCGGCACCCGGCGCCCGCGTCCGCGGCGGCCCCCGCCTCGCCGGCGCGGCGCGCGGGCGCCGGGCCCGCGGCGGGCCGGGCCGCGCAGGCGCGCCCGGTGGGGCCGCGGACCCCGCGCGACCGTGCCCGCCGGCTCGCACTGGACGTGCTGCCGCCGGTGGTCACCCGCGCGGTGCGCCGGTACCGGGCGGCGCGGCGGGCGCAGGCGGGAGGTTCGGCGGGGAGTTCGGCGGGGAGTTCGGCGGGGGGTACGGCTCAGTCGAGGCCGTAGCCGGCACCGTTGCCCTCGGTCACCGAGGGCCGCGCCGGAGCGCGGGCCCGCTACGCGCTCGCCAGGGACAGCTTCACCGCGAAGCCCAGGAACAGCGCGCCCGCCGCCGAGGTGGCCCCCGCCGAGAGCCGCTTGCGGCGGCGGAAGGCGGCGGCCAGCTTGGTGCCGCTGAAGATCAGCGCGCTGAGGTACAGGAAGCTGGCGAGCTGGGCGAAGGCACCGAGGACGACGAAGGACAGGGCGGGGTAGGCGTAGCCCGGGTCGACGAACTGCACGAAGAAGGCGACGAAGAAGAGGATCGCCTTCGGGTTGACGAGGCTGACGACCAAGGCCCGGCGGAAGGGCCGCTCCTCACCGGCGACCGGCGCGTCGGCCTCCCGCCCGGCGTGCTCCCGGCGCGTCCGCCACATCCCCCACGCGGCCCGCAGCATCCCGATCGCGAGCCAGGTGAGATAGCCGGCGCCCACGTACTTCACGATGCCGAACAGCAGGGAGTTGGCCTGGAGCAGCGAGGCGACCCCGGCGGCCGACAGCGTCATCAGCACCGTGTCCCCGCACCAGACGCCGGCGGCGGCCGTGTACCCGGCGCGCACACCGCGACGGGCGGCCACGGAGAGGACGTACAGGGAGTTGGGGCCCGGAAGCAGAATGATCAGTGCGAGGCCCGCGAGGTAGGTGGGGAGATCGATGACGCCGAACATGCGGGGAGTGTCGCACGGTCGTACGACACTCCGCACGGCTGTTTCATTCGTCGAGAACGCCGGGAGCGCGCCCCGCCGAGGGGGCCCTCAGAAGGCGTCCGAGGGCACGTACGTGCCCCAGACCTCGCGCAGGGCGTTGCAGACCTCGCCGACGGTGGCTCGGGCGCGCAGGGCGTCCTTCATCGGGTAGAGGACGTTGTCCTCGCCCTCGGCGGCCTTCTTCAGGGCGGCGAGCGCCGTGTCGACCGCCCGCTGGTCGCGTTCGGCGCGGAGCCTGGCGAGGCGTTCGGCCTGCTGGGCCTCGATGGCCGGGTCGACGCGGAGCGGCTCGTACGGCTCCTCCTCGTCGAGCTGGAAGCGGTTGACACCGACCACCACCCGCTCGCCGGAGTCGGTCTCCTGCGCGATGCGGTAGGCGCTGCGCTCGATCTCGGCCTTCTGGAAACCGTGCTCGATGGCGCTGACCGCGCCGCCGAGGTCCTCGACCTTCCGCATCAGCTCCAGCGCCGCCGCCTCGACGTCGTCGGTCATCTTCTCGACGACGTAGGAACCGGCGAAGGGGTCGACGGTCGCGGTCACGTCCGTCTCGTACGCCAGCACCTGCTGCGTACGCAGCGCCAGGCGCGCGGACTTGTCGGTGGGCAGCGCGATGGCCTCGTCGAAGGAGTTGGTGTGCAGCGACTGCGTACCACCGAGGACGGCACCCAGGCCCTGCACGGCGACACGGACGAGGTTGACCTCCGGCTGCTGGGCCGTCAGCTGCACGCCCGCCGTCTGGGTGTGGAAGCGCAGCATCAGCGACTTCGGGTTCTTCGCCCCGAACTCCTCCCGCATCACCCGCGCCCAGATCCGGCGCGCCGCACGGAACTTCGCGACCTCCTCCAGGATCGTCGTCCGCGCCACGAAGAAGAAGGACAGGCGCGGCGCGAAGTCGTCCACGTCCATCCCGGCCGCCACCGCCGTACGCACGTACTCGATACCGTCCGCCAGCGTGAACGCGATCTCCTGCGCGGGAGACGCCCCCGCCTCCGCCATGTGATAGCCGGAGATCGAGATCGTGTTCCACTTCGGGATCTCGGCCCTGCAGTACTTGAAGATGTCCGCGATCAGCCGCAACGACGGCTTCGGCGGGAAGATGTACGTCCCCCGCGCGATGTACTCCTTCAGCACATCGTTCTGGATCGTCCCCGTCAGCTGGTCCGCACTGACACCCTGCTCCTCGGCGACGAGTTGGTAGAGCAGGAGCAGCAGGGACGCCGGCGCGTTGATCGTCATCGACGTCGAGACCTTGTCCAGCGGAATCCCGCCGAACAGCACCCGCATGTCGTCGATCGAGTCGATCGCGACACCGACCTTGCCGACCTCACCACTCGCGATCGGGGCATCCGAGTCGTGACCCATCTGGGTCGGCAGGTCGAAGGCGACCGACAACCCCATCGTCCCGTTCGCGATCAGCTGCTTGTACCGGGCGTTCGACTCCGTCGCCGTACCGAACCCCGCGTACTGACGCATCGTCCACGGCCGGCCCGTGTACATCGACGGGTACACACCCCGGGTGAAGGGGTACTTCCCGGGCTCGCCCAGCTTCTCGGCCGCGTCCCACTCCGCCAGGGCGTCGGGCCCGTACACCGGATCGATGGGCAGCCCGGACTCCGACTCGCGCGTCATGGTGTGTTGCCTCCCGCTGAGCACATGTTCGAAAGCGCTCGAACTACCCGTCAGTTACTCGCCAGTACAGGCCAGCCTTCCGACGGACTGTATCGGCGCGCGCGCCGCCCGGTGCAGGGGTGCACGCTGGGACCTTGCTCACAACCTCGATGCGGTCCCGGTCACAACGATGCCCCGCCGTTCGCGGCACGTCATCCGCGGGGAACATCTCAGGGGACATCCGTGCGGGGTCGTGAGACGACGGGGGGCCATGGTGCGTACGAGGGGCATGGGGAGCGCGAGGAGGGCGGTCGCCGTCGCGCTGGGGGCCGCGCTGGCGGCCGGCGGCTGCACGGTGCAGGGCACCGGCCCCGACGGCAAGGGGCGCGCGCCGGTGCGTATAGAGGTCACCGGCACGCCGCCGAAGGACGCACCGGACGACGGGGGCGACGACGGGGACGACGGCGGGCCGTCGAGCGCACCGCCCGCCCGCACGGCACCGCGGGTGCTGTGGCGGCACGGCGACACCGGCCGGGACGTGCGGGAACTCCAGGCCCGGCTGCGTCAGGTGGAGTGGCTCGTCGACGGGCCGACCGGGACGTACGACGACCTGACGGAACGCGCGGTGAGCGGCTTCCAGGGCAAGCGCGGACTGCCCCGGACGGGCAGGACCGACACCGTCACCTGGCAGCGCCTGCTGGGGATGAGCCGTGAGCCGGGCAAGTGGGAGCTGTACCTGATGGGCGGGCAGCCGGCCGCCCCGCCGGACCCGCGCTGTCTGACCGGCCGGGTGCTGTGCGTCAGCAAGTCGAGCCGCACGCTGCGCTGGATGGTCGACGGGCGGACCGTGTCGACGATGCCGGTGCGCTTCGGCTCGCAGTACACACCCACCCGCGACGGTGTGTTCCACGTCTACTGGAAGTCCCGCCACCACGTGTCGACGCTCTACGACTCGGCCATGCCGTACGCCATGTTCTTCAGCGGCGGCCAGGCGGTGCACTACTCGGAGGACTTCGCCGTACGCGGCTACGCGGGCGCCTCGCACGGCTGCGTCAACGTACGGGACGAGGCGGCGATCGCGGATCTGTACGCGTGGGTGCGCAACGGCGACAAGGTCGTCGTGTACCGGTGAGGCGGGGAGGGGCTGGGCCGGGGCCGGGCGGAATGGGCGCGGGCGGGACCGGGGGAACGTGTCCCGCCCGCGCCGAGTGCACGAGCCGTAGGTACGGGGGGAACCCCGGCTCGGTGCGAAAGCCGATGACCAGTCGGCTCACTCATTACTGCGCCGGGGCGGCCGAAAGTGTCACACCCTGAGCGAGAAAATCTGCCGTTGGCCGTGAAGTCGCAGGTCGGAGGGCTGGTGACCGGCGGTGGACGCCAGGTGCGACGGGCGGGCCGGCCGCCGCCGCGGGAGCGGATCGACGGCCGAGGGGGCGCGCGGACCGTACGTCCGCCCGACGGGCGGCGCTATGTGACCGTCGTCGTCCTCGTCCTCGTCCTCATCCTTGCCTCCCTTGCCGTCCGCTCCGCCCTTGTCGCCCTTGTCTCCCTTGCCGCTGTCGTCGTCCCGGTCGCCGTTGCCGCCCTTGCCGCCCTTGTCGTCGTCCTTCCGGGTCCCGTGGCCCCCTGCCGTCTCCTCCGTTTCGCCGGACTCCCCGGCGCCCCGTCCGCCCTTGCGGTCCTGGGCGGCACCGGAATGGCCGAGAAGGTCGCGGCAGTACGTCCCGACCCGGCCGGCACCCCCCGCGGCCTCCTTCAGCGCCCGCAGGCGGCCGGCGTCGAGCTGCTTGCCGGCGCGTACGTCACGGCAGGACGCGGCGAGGGTCCGGTGCGAGCCGCCGGAGCCGCCGGGACCGCCCGTCGCCCGGCCGTCGGCATCGGAGTCGGAGCGGGCGCCGGAGTCGGAGTCGGAGCCGGAGTCGTGGCCCCGGCCGCGGTCGGGGGCCGTACCGCCCTCCGCGTCGCCGCGCGCGCCGCCCCGCTCGGGGGCGCCGGTCGTGGGGCCGCCGGGCACCGTCCCGCCCCGCGCCCCGTCCAGCGGCGTCGGTGAGGCGGGCGGGCGGTCGGGGGACGGCGCCGAGACCGTCGCCGCCGGTTCCGGCCGGGCGCCCTCGAACGGCGTCGGCAGGACTCCGGTTCCGGCGGCCACCGCCACCCCGCCGACCATGCCGACGGTGAGCGCGGCGGCCAGCCCGAGGCGCAGGGGACGGCTCCACCGGGGGCGCCGGGCGTCGTCGCCGCGCGGACCGATGCGGACCAGCCCGGCGCCGGCGGGCGGTGCCGGGGTGCCTGCGCGTCCGGGGCCGGAGACCGCCGATGCCCGGGCCGCCCCGTCGGGCCGCTCGGCGCGCGCCGTGCGGAAGGCGGCCAGCGCGGCGGCCTCGCCGGGGAGTTCCTCGCTGGTGGGCACGGGTGGACCGGAGAGCGCGCCCAGGGCCCCGGCGAGTCGTCGGGCCCGGTCACGGACGGCGGGGTCGACAGCCTCCAGGGACTCTCCGCGCAGCAAGATCTCCGCCGTTTCGCGGTCCAGCCACCTGTCCTGCTCGTCGGCCATCACATGTCCTTCTGCGTCCGCGCGCGCGTATGCGTCACACTCGCGGACGTCACCGCACGGCGGTGCGGTTCTCGCTGCGGCGGCAGGGCGTCGAGCCCGCCGGCCGATTCCGGATCGCCGCCGAGCAGTTCGGCCAGCTTCTTCAGGCCGCGGTGCGCCGCCGTCCGGACGGCACCGGGCCGCTTGCCGAGCGTCTCGGCGGCGCTCTTGGCGTCGAGGCCCACCACCACGCGCAGGACCACGGCCTCGGCCTGGTCCTGGGGCAGCCGGGCGATGAGGGAGAGGGCGCCGTCGGTGGCCAGGGCCTCCATGGCCTCGTCCGCGGTGTCGGACTCGGCCGGTTTGCCGGTCAGTTCCGTCTCGTCACCGCCGATCGCCGGCCGGCGTCCGCGCATGCGGATGTGGTCCAGGGCGCGGTTGCGGGCGATGCGGGCGGCCCAGCCGCGGAACCGGTCGGCGTCGCCGTCGAACCGTTCGAGGTCGCGGGCGATCTGCAGCCAGGCCTCGGACGCCACGTCCTCGGCGTCCGGATCGCCGACCAGGGTCCGCACGTACCCCAGCAGCCGCGGATGCACCGCGCGGTACACGGTCCGGAACGCCGTCTCGTCCCCGTGCTGTGCCGCGCGCACCGCGGCGGTCAGCTCCGCGTCGTCCCCCAGCACCGAGAAGCCTTTCTGCGCCTAAACCGGCGCCGCTCTCGCGGACGTGGTCCTCGCCGTCGTGGTGTCCCCATGGATGGTCGCGGTGGTCTCCCGCGACCCCGTCGCGGGAGCGATCCCCCCGCTGATCGGCGCGAATGGCACGTTACGTCTTGAAACCGCCGCTCGTCCATGTCCTCATCGCATCGCCGTACAAGATGCAACTAAGCCGTGACGCGGTGAGGTGTGACAGAAAACGCGTCGGCGGCGCTGTAGGGAGTACGGGCCGCCGCGCGGCCCGTGCCGCGCGACGGCCGGGGCCTCTCCTGTGGGGGGTGGCGGCCCCGGCCGTTGCCTTGGCCGCCGCGATCGCCCCTGGTGCGAGGCTACTTGTCCGTGCCGGGCCCGCCGTCCGCCCGCCGCGCGTCGCCGCCGTCGCCCTCGCTCGCGGCACCGCTGTTCCCTCCACCCGTTCCGTCCGCGTCGCCGTTTCCCTCGCCCGGGCCGCCCGCGCTGCCGTCCGGCCGTCCGGGCGCGGCGGGAACGGCGGGCACGGACGGGTCCGCAGGAGCGGCCGGACCGTCGGGTCCTGCCGGTACGGCGGGGCCGGCCGCCCCGCTCGGGCCCGCCGGTCCGGTCCGCCGCTGCCCGGCGCAGTGGGCGGCGACCTTCTCCTCGCCGCCGGCGTCCGCGACCAGCCGCTGCCAGGCGGTGGCGTCCACCACCCGGCCCCGGCCCACCAGTCGTTCGTAGGCGCGGCACCGGGCGGCCACCGTGTCCCGGTCCGCATCGGCCGCACCGTCCGGCCGGGCGGGAACGCCCAGGGACGTGGAGGCGGGGCGCGGGGTGGGGAGCGGCCGGACCGCGATCCCGTCCGCTGTCCCGTCCGCGGTGCCGTCCGTGGTGCCGTCGGCGGTGGCGGACGGACGCGCACGGTCCGGCCGGGCGGAGTCCGGGGCCGCGCCGCCCCCGCCGATCGCCGCGTAGGTGACGCCGCCCAGGGTGAGGCTCGCCAGCAGCACGGACAGCGCGGTCCTCAGCGGGCGTCCGGCACTACGCCGCTCGCGGGGACGCCAGTCGTCGCGCCGCCTGGCGCGGGCCGCCCGGGCGGGTGCCGCGTCCCGGGCGGCCAGGTAGGCGGCCACGGCCCTGCGCTCGCCCTCGGCGTCGACGCGCTCGTCCCGCAGGGCGGCGGCGAGCAGCCGCTCGGTCCCGGGCGTGCCGTGGAGCGCGGGCCGGGTGACGGCGGGGCCGCCGTCGCCTTCGCCGTGCCCTGCGCTCATGCCCGCCTCCGTTCCCGCCCGTCGCGCCGGGCCACCGTGTCCGGTGCCCGTCATGTCGACTCCCCCAGCGTCCCGGGCGCCTCGTCCGTCACACCGTCGGCGCCCAGCCGGCCGGCCAGCCGCCTCAGACCCCGGTACGTCGCCGTGCGCACCGCTCCCGGCCGCTTGCCGAGGACGCGCGCGGCGGACGGCCCGTCGAGGCCGACGACGACCCGCAGCAGCACGGCCTCGGCCTGGTCGCGCGGCAGGCCCGCGATCAGGGCGAGGGCGGCCTCCGTGGACAGCGTCTCCAGGGCCTGGTCGTGCGTGGAGTGCGGGCCGGGCAGGTCCAGGACGTCCTGCTCCAGCGCCGTCGGCCGGGGCCGTACCTTCTGGCGCCGCAGGTGGTCCAGGGCCCGGTGCCGGGCGATCGTCGCCGTCCAGCCCCGGAAGCCGGCCCCGTCCCCCCTGAAGCGCCTGAGGTCCCGCGCTATCTCCAGCCAGGCGTCCGACGCCACGTCCTCGGCGTCGTCCCCGACCAGCCCGCGCAGATAACCCAGCAGACCGGGCTGCACGAGCCGGTAGGCGACCGCGAAAGCGGCCTCGTCACCTTCCTGGGCCCGCGCGACGGCCGCGCCCAGCTCCCCGTCGTACGCGGGTACGCGGCGGACGCCGCCCCTTTGGCCCACCGCTTCCTCGTTCGTGCCGATTGCGGGAACGGGCTCTGTCGAACCCGTGCGGAACGCACCACTGGCCCGTGCGCACGCCTTCATGGTCATCAGCGTCGGGCCCCACAGAAATGTCACAGCTCGTCACGCGCCGGGCCGAGCACGCCGCGCGCCGGGACCGGCAGCCCGCCGGACCGAGCCGGCCGGCCCGCGTCGGCGGAAGGCGCCGCCGTCCTCAGCCGCCCCTGCGGACCCGCCCGTGCAAGGTCAGGTAGAAGGTCCGCAGGGAATCCTCCGGACCACCGGTCTCGAACCGGTTGACGACCCTGCCGAGCGGGTTCCACACCCGCCCGTCCGGCATCCGCACGCCCGCCGGCTGCCCGAAGTAGGCCCGCTGGTCGGCGTCGAAGTCCATCCAGACCGCTCCCGCCCGGCGGACCAGCACCTCACCGACGTACGCGCCGAGCCCGAGGAGGGGACCCCGCACGCGTTCCCGGCCGGCCCCGCCCTTGCGCAGCCCGTCGAGCAGGAAGTCGACGACCCGCAGGCTGCCCACGGAGTAGTCCAGCGGCAGCCGGTCGCGGTCGGTGACCCGCGCGACGAGGGCCGCCGCGCAGGCCCGCATCTCGTCCGCGCGCACGGCACGGCCGTCCACTCTGCCCATGGGGGCTCACCCTTCGTTCGGCGGAGCGGGAGGAGCGCCGCCGCTCCTCCCGCAGCCCCAGCGGGCGGCGCCGCGGCAACGTCACAGGGCACCGAGGTGGTGATCGACACACACCGCAAGCACCTCGCCCCGCACAACCTTTCCGCGTCTCACGCGTCTGACCTCCGTGGGCGTGACCCATGTCATGCCCGCGCACGGTGATGTTCTCCGTCCGCGTTCCGCTGGAGAGTGGGGGCCGCCCCTGTGACGGGCGCGCCCCGCGTGACTTCTCTCCGGCGGCCTTCCCGGGCCGCCTTCGGCAGCCGAGGGGCCCGGTCGTCCCAGGACGTTCCGTAAGCTCCGGACGCTGAGTCACTGACACCTGTGTGACAGGTGATTCGTTCGTGTTCCTTTCTAGGGGTGGGGTAGTTGAGTCCTCGCAGGACCCATGCGTACAGACCGCTCAGTCTCAAGAAGCGTGTCTGGCTGACGACCGGAGCCGTCGTCCTGAGCGCCGCGGGTGTCGTGACCTACGCGGTGGCGGACCCGGGCGTGCCGGACGACGACAAGGGCGCCGCGGCGCGCAAGCCGTCCATCCACACGCTGAAGCTGGAGAACGAGGGCGCGGGCCGCAAGGGGCTCGACCGGCGGGGCACCAAGCGCTTCAGCGCCGTGGTGGTGACCTGGGACGACCCCGACGTCAAGGCCAAGGGCACGCCCGAGGTGCGGACCCGGGACCTGGAGACCGGCGAGTGGTCCGGCTGGCAGGAGCTGGACGTCGAGCCGAACCAGGCCGACGGCGCCGAGGGTGAGCGGGCCGCGGCGCGCGGCGGTACCGGCTCACTGTGGACCGGGGACGCCGACGGCGTCGAGGTGCGCGTCGTGAAGGCGGACGGCACCGAGGCGGGCGGCCAGCCGGCCGGCATGGACGTCAGGCTGCTGGACCCCGGCACCGACCCCGAGGGCGCGGTCCGGCCCGCGGCGTTCACGGCCGAGACCACGCCGCCGACGACCGAGTCCCCGGCGCCCACCGACGCGGCGACGACCACCGTCCCCGGAGCGGGTACGGCCACGGAGCCGGCCTCGCCGGCCGCCTCGCCCACGGAGACGGTCACCGGGGCGCCCACCGCCAGCCCCAGCGGCTCCGCCTCCCCGTCCGCCTCGCCCTCTCCCACTCCGACGGTCCCCGCGCCGCGCCCGTCGAAGGTCGTCAAGCCGCCGGTCATCACGCAGGCCCAGTGGGGTGCCTCCACGGACTACGACGGCACGCCGAGCTACGGCACCGACATCAAGGCCGCCGTCGTCCACCACACCGGCGTGGACAGCGACAACGGCCTGTCCTGCGCCGAGTCGCGCGCCCGGATGCGCTCCATCCAGCAGGCGCACTTCGAGCGCGGCTACTACGACATCGGCTACAACTTCGTCGTCGACCGGTGCGGTCAGATCTTCGAGGGCCGCAGCGGCGGCATGGACCTCCCGGTGACCGGCGCGCACGACGTCGGCTTCAACACCAACACGCTCGGCATCTCCTACCTCGGCAACTTCGAGAAGGCGCAGCCCAGCCGGGCCGGGCTGGACGCCATCGCGCGGATCGTCGCGTGGAAGTTCGGGATGTACGGCATCGACCCGACCGGCAAGGTCACGCTGACCTCCGGCACGCCGAAGGGCCAGGACGGCAACCTCGTCGACAAGGGCCAGTCGATCACCCTGCCCCGGGTCTTCGGCCACCGCGACACCAACGCCACGGCCTGCCCCGGCGCGAACCTCTACCCGAAGCTCTCCCGGATCGCCACGCTGGCGAAGACCCCGGGCATCTCGCACGCCCTGCCCACCGCCGATTACAACCGCGACGGCGTGACCGACCTGGCCGTGGGCGTGCCCGCGGGCAACGTGGTGAAGGTGGTCCCGGGTGGCGTCGACGGCCCGGTGACGGCGTCGAAGGTGACGCTCACCCAGAACAGCGCGGGCGTCCCCGACTCCACCGAGTCCGGCGACTCCTTCGGCGCCTCCACCGCCTGGGGCGACGTCAACGGCGACGGCCACGCCGACCTCGCGATCGGCGCCCCCGGCGAGGACGACACCGGCGGCAACGCCGACCGCGGCTCGGTCACGGTGCTGTACGGCCCCGCCCTCGACACCGGTTTCTCGTACTACGCGACCGGGGTGACGTGGGCCGGCGCGAAGCTCGGCACCGCGGTCACGGTCGGCGACTTCAACGGCGACGGCAAGGCGGACGTGTTCTCCGCCGGCACCGGCCGGGGCGGCAACTACAACGTCAAGCTGACCGGCGGCGCCACCGCCTACGGCAGGCTCACCTCGGCCACCGGCTCCGTCGGGTACGTGGACGCCGCCACCGGCGACTTCAACCGGGACGGCTACGCCGACGTCGCCCTGAACTACCGCGACAACGCCGGTGTGGCCCGCGTGGCCCGCTTCGCCGGCTCGGCGTCCGGCCTGACCATGGCCGGCGTCATCTCCGTCAAGGGCGGCCGGTCCATCACGGCGGGCGACGTCAACAACAACGGCTACGACGACATCGTCATCGGCCAGCCGGTCGCCAAGGAGTCCGGCGGCATCTCCGGCGGCCAGGTCACCATGCTGCTCGGCACGTCCACCGGGTTCACCACCACCGGCATGCGGGTCGTCCACCAGGACACCTCCGGCGTCCCGGGCGCCAACGAGGCCTACGACTCCTTCGGCATGTCGGTGTCGCTGGGCGACTACAACGCCGACGGGTACGCGGACCTCCTCACCGGCGTCACCGGCGAGGACGCGAGCCGCGACGGGGTCAACCGGGTGAACTCCGGCTCCGTGGTCCTGGTCAAGGGCACCGCGTCCGGCCTCACCGGCACCGGCTCGGTCTACCTCTCCCAGGACACCTCCGGCATCGCCGGCTCCTCGGAGACCGACGACCGGGTCGGGACGTCCGCGTCCCTCACCGACCTGTCCGGGTACGGACGCGCCGACCTCACCTTCGGCGCCGAGGGCGAGGACGGCACGGACGGCCTCGTGCACCACGTCCCCAGCAACGGCGGCGGGCTCGGCTACTCCCAGTCCGCGATCTGGAGCAAGAGCACGCTGGGCACCCCGACCGACGGACGGCTGGGTCAGACGCTGACCCCGTAGCCGCCGGAGCCGGCCGGGGACCGCGACCGTGCGGTCCCCGGCCGGCGTCGTCCGCGCGGCGTCAGCGGTCCCCGGTCGCGTCCCGGCACAGCAGCCGCAGCGACCCGTCGCCGGCGAAGCAGCGGCGGGCCTCGTCGATCGGGTCCCACAGCCGGCCGTCGGGGGTGCGGACCCAGTGCTCCCCGCCGGTCGCCCACCACTCGCCGCCGGCCTGACGCACGATCACCTCACCGGCGTACGCGCCGAGTCCGCGCAGCACCGACTCCACCGCCGCGTACGGCGCTCCCTCCCCGCGGATGCCGTCGATCATCCGGTCGACGCGCCACAGGCTCTGCGCCGAGTAGTCCAGGCGCAGCCGCGCGCCCTCCCGCATCGTGGCCACCGCGTCCGCCGCCCACCGCACCGGCTTGGCGGCGGCCGACGGCCGGGGCTCCTGCTGGGTCGTCCATCCGCTGGTCAGAGTCGTCACATCCGCTAGAGCGCCGCCGGGCGGCGTTTCGTCACACGGCGGCGGCGGCCGTTCCGCAACCGGCGCAGGACCACCCCACCTCCGCCACGACCGCCGCACAGCCCCCGCGCGTTCCCCGCACGACGGTCACAGGCGGCCCGGGGCCGGGAGGGGCGGTCAGGCCCGCCCGCGCGCCCGGCGGGAGACCACCGCGCGCAGCACCCGGCGGCCCTCCGTGGAGATCTCCAGCGCCCTGCGCAGCCCGGCCGGGCCGTGACCGGCGAGCACGTCGAGGACGGTGACCTGGCGGCGCAGTTCGGCGGCGACCAGCGGGGCGAGCGCCTCCGTGCGGGCGGCCCGGTGAGGGTCGCCCCCGGCACCGGCGTCCGCGGCGGGGTCGAGGAGCCGGTGGATGCGGAGCGAGGCGACCGAGCAGGCGTCGGCCCACGCCCGCAGTCCCGCGCCGGAGCACTCGGCCGGCGCGGCGGCCAGCATCCGGCGGGCCAGGAGCACGGCCTCGTCCTCGTCGGCGGCGCCGGGTCCGGCGAGCTTGTCGCGCACCTGCTCCAGCCGCCGCGCCCAGTCGCCCCCGGGTCCGGTCCCGTCCCGGTCGCCCGCCTCGTCGGCGAGGGTCGCCCAGAGGGGCCGCAGGACCTCGTCGTCGCCGTCCAGGAGGGGGACGCAGCGATCCAAACAAGCCAGCCCACTGCCGGCGAGCCCGCGTGCGTCGGCCCGCGCGATCAGTTCCACCAGGCTCATCCGGCGCCTCCCTGTTCGTACCGCTTCGACCCGCTCACCTCGCGGACACCACCACGGAGCCCGCACTTCCCCTTACTGCGTGCGACGGGGCGGGAGTGTCACAGGGGCACCACGCCGAGGCGGTCGAGGAACCGGAAGAAGAGATTTTCGGCCACACGGTCGGACGCGGCACCGGCACCGGCACCCGCGTCGGGCTCGGCGCGGGGGTCGGCCGACAGCACCTCCGCCAGGTCTCCGGCGTGCGCGGTGCGTCCGGCCTCGGCGGCCCAGGCGACGGCCCGCTCGGCGGCGTCGCGGGGTTCCAGGAAGTAGTCCTCCAGGGTGAGGCCCTCCCTCTCGGCGCCGAGGTACCCGGCCATCGCGGACCGCACCAGGCAGGTCGTCCACGCCCCGCTCTCGGGCGCCGCCGCCTCCACGACCACGCAGTCGCTGTCCATGACGTACCCGAACAGCGCGGGCGAGCCGGTCTGGCCCGCCAGGTCGTTCATGTTCCCGACGTCCCCGTCGCCGCCCGGGAACTCCCACACCTGCCAGCCGTCCGGCGCGGACACCCGCAGGGTCATGTCCGCGGCGCCCGGCAGCGCGTCCAGCTCCGCGAGCGGCCGTTCGGCGCGGCCCACGACGAAGTACCCCCAGTAGCCCATGTCCCGGCTCCCCCCGGCGTGACGGTTCGGCTCGCCCAAAGACCACCACAGGCGTACGTGAGTTCACAGCCGTATCGGACAATCCGCGCGGCTCCCGCCGGGGGCGCGCGGGATCAGTCGAGGCGGTTCGCCAGCGCCCTGAAGTCCGCCCAGGACAGCTCGGGCTCGTCCGCGTCCCACAGCTTCTGGACCGTCGCCGCCAGCGGCAGCCGGATGCCCTCGGCGACCTGCGCCTGGGTCTGGGCGCTCGGGATGTCCCCCCAGACCGCGAAGCTGCCGCCGAGTATCTGGTCGTCGTACTTCGCGTCGACCGGCGTCGTGCCCCGGATCACGCGCGGGGTCCACTGCTCGTAGATGCGCTCGCCGGTGGGGTAGACGAAGGTCTGCGGCTCGCCGAGCACGTAGTAGAGGAACTCGTCGTTGTAGTTGAGGACCTCGCGGCCCTCGCTCAGGTACTCGGCCGGCTGGCGGGCGCCGATCTCCTTGCCGGTCCAGTAGGCGACCTTGATGTCCTTCAGGGGCTCGACGGACGTGTCCTTGAAGAAGCCGTCGTTCCAGGCGCGCGGCGTGCGGTCGTGCGCCATGACCGTCTTGGCGCGGCCGTTGAGCCAGCCGGTGGTGAGGTCGGCGACGGTGCCGCCGGGGCCGTACGCCTCGCGGGCGGCGGCGGCCAGGCCCGGGTAGGACGCCTCCGGGTCGGACACCACGAGCGCCTGGTACTCGTCGGCGCCCAGGTGGAACTGCGAGCCGGGGAAGAGGTCGGCGTACTCGTCGAGCAGGTCGTCGACGATCTCGGCGGCCTCCGGCTTGGAGATGTCGATCGCGCCGCGCGTGGGCGTGCCCTGCGCGTTGCGCAGCTGGAGGTCCGGGTGGGCGGCGAGCACGGCGCCCAGATGTCCGGGCGAGTCGATCTCGGGGACCACGGTGATGTGCCGGGACGCGGCGAGGTCGATGATCTCCTTGACCTCGGCCTTGGTCAGGTGGTCGCCGGAGACGATCTCGGGGTGCGAGTCGGACTCGATGCGGAAGGCCTGGTCGTCGGAGAAGTGCAGGCCCAGCTCGTTGAACTTCAGGTCGCCCAGCTCGCGTATCCGGTCCTTGATCCAGTCGGCGTCGTAGTGCTTGCGGGCGATGTCGAGCGAGAAACCGCGCTTCGGCTTGGCCGGCTCGTCGCGCACCTCGCCCTCCGGGGCGGTGCCGCCGCCGTCCACGGCCTGCTTCAGGGTGCGGGTGCCGTAGTAGACGCCGGCCTCGGCCGGTCCGGTGACGGTGACCCGCCCGTCGCGCACGGTCATGGTGTACGACTCCGGGTTCGCGCCCTTGTCCTGTCTGACGTCCAGCAGCACGTCCCCGGCCCGCTCGTCGTCCTTCTCCCCCGCGTACGTCAGCCCCAGGTCCCCGGCGATCTGGCGTCCCTCGTCGGCGAGTCCGGAGTCGGCGACGACGACGCGGTGCGCCTTCTCCGGCTGCCAGCCGGGGCCGCGGGCCGGGGTGTGCTCGCGTACGGCGGGTATGGTGCGCGGCTCCTCGGACAGCGGGTAGGAGCGGCTGGGACTGGGCGCGGCGGCCTCCTCGGTCGCCCGCCCGGCCGAGCCCACCGCCCCGCCGTCGCCGTCACCGTCGGTGGCCCACAGGCCGACTCCCACACCGAGGGCGGCGACCACCGTCGCGGCGATCACGGCCCGCTGCCTCACCTTGTGCGCCGGTATCCGGCGTCCGTGCTGGCTCACAGCGCCAACCTACGGCCGTGAGCTTCACCATGCGTCCACCACATGTTCCGAAACTCTCCCGTTCGAGTGAAATTCGGGCACCGTACGGACACGTCGTGCCGTCACTCGATAACGTGACGCCACACCCTTCGCACAATCCCCTGCCGACACACACGCGAAGCCCACGAGGACCCACGCTGCCTGCGCACCGTCTCCCAGACCTCCCCGGCCGAGTGGCCATACCGGTACCGGTGCAAACCCGCGCCACACCGGTATCGCCGACCTCACTGGAGCGCCTCAACACCGCGCCCGCCGAGGAAGCCGTCGCCACGCTCCTGACGTGCCTGAACAGTCGCCATTGGGCCCGCCGCCTCACCTCCCACCGCCCCTATCCGGACCTCCCGTCCCTGCTGGCGGCGGCCGACGAGGCGGCGTACGACCTCTCTCCGGACGACCTGACGGAGGCGCTGGCGGCGGAGTCCCTGCCACCCCTCCCCGAGGACACGTACGCGGCGGCCCACACGGCCCTGAGCGCGGCGTACGCCGCGTACGAGGCCCGGTTCGGACACGTGTTCGTCATCTGCCTGGACGGCTTGGGCACGGAGGAGACCCTCGACCACGTACTGGCAGGCATCCGGTCACGATTGACAAACGATCCGGAGGAGGAACGCCAGGTGGCGGCAGACGAACTCCGTCGACTGGCAAGGGCACGGCTGACCGGCGCCGTAAGGGGCGCGGGGAACTGCGCGACAAGCCACCGACCACCCGCACCCGGCATACAAGACAAACCCCCGCCCCGGTAGCCGCCCCCGCACTCACCCCACTGCTCCTTTGAGTGCAACTTTGATCACACAAGCAGGCCCCCCGTAAGCGCCGCGGGCAACCGTCGCTACGATGCTGGGGGCCGGTGGACCGTACCCGGCCGGGCCCGACCGACAAGGAAAGCCGGCGCGGCCCCAATCCCCGCTCCCGGAGGAAACTTCCGTGCCGGCTGGAACGCTGTACCGCGGCCGGGAAGGAATGTGGTCCTGGGTGGCTCACCGAGTCACCGGCGTCCTCATTTTCTTCTTCCTGTTCGTTCACGTGCTGGACACCGCTCTCGTGCGGGTGTCCCCCGAGGCGTACGACACCGTCGTAGCCACGTACAAGACGCCGATCGTCGCGCTGCTGGAGTACGGCCTCGTCGCCGCCATCCTCTTCCACGCGCTCAACGGCCTGCGTGTCATCGCCGTCGACTTCTGGGTCAAGGGCGCCCGCTACCAGAAGCAGATGCTCTGGACCGTCGTCGCCCTGTGGGTCGTGCTGATGATCGGGGCGATCTACCCCGTCCTCGGCCACGCCGCTCGTGAACTGTTCGGGAGCTGACGCACATGTCGACCACTGAAACCACCGCCTCCGGCATCGGCCCCGTCGAGGGCGCGGGCGCCTCCGTCTACACCGTGGACAACCCGGCGCCGCTGATCGAGCCGCCCCGCAAGCGGACCAAGAAGTCCCCGAAGTCCACGCGCGGCAACTTCGAGATGGCCGCCTGGCTCTTCATGCGCCTGTCCGGCGTCGTCCTGGTCGTCCTGGTCATCGGGCACCTGCTCATCCAGCTGGTGCTGGACGGCGGCGTCTCGAAGATCGGCTTCGCCTTCGTGGCCGGCCGCTGGGCCTCGCCGTTCTGGCAGGTCTGGGACCTCCTGATGCTCTGGCTCGCGATGCTGCACGGCGCGAACGGCCTGCGCACGGTCATCAACGACTACGCGGAGCGCCCGAACACCCGCCTGTGGCTCAAGGGCCTGCTCTACACCGCCACGGTGTTCACCATCCTGCTGGGCACGCTGGTGATCTTCACCTTCGACCCGAACATCCGCTAGGCACGGGGCTGCGAAAATCATGAAGGTACACAAGTACGACACCGTCATCGTCGGCGCCGGTGGCGCCGGTATGCGGGCCGCCATCGAGGCGACCAAGCGCAGCCGCACGGCCGTCCTGACGAAGCTCTACCCCACCCGCTCCCACACGGGCGCCGCGCAGGGCGGCATGGCCGCCGCGCTGGCCAACGTGGAGGAGGACAACTGGGAGTGGCACACCTTCGACACGGTCAAGGGCGGTGACTACCTGGTCGACCAGGACGCCGCCGAGATCCTGGCGAAGGAGGCCATCGACTCGGTCCTCGACCTGGAGAAGATGGGCCTGCCGTTCAACCGGACGCCGAACGGGACGATCGACCAGCGCCGCTTCGGCGGTCACTCCCGCAACCACGGCGAGGCGCCGGTCCGCCGGTCCTGCTACGCGGCCGACCGCACCGGCCACATGATCCTCCAGACGCTGTACCAGAACTGCGTCAAGGAGGGCGTGGAGTTCTTCAACGAGTTCTACGTCCTGGACCAGCTCATCACCGAGGTCGACGGCGTCAAGAAGTCCGCCGGTGTGGTGGCCTACGAGCTGGCGACCGGCGAGATCCACGTCTTCCAGGCGAAGTCCGTGATCTACGCGTCCGGTGGCACCGGCAAGTTCTTCAAGGTGACGTCCAACGCGCACACGCTGACCGGCGACGGCCAGGCCGCCGTGTACCGGCGCGGGCTGCCGCTGGAGGACATGGAGTTCTTCCAGTTCCACCCGACCGGCATCTGGCGCATGGGCATCCTGCTGACGGAGGGCGCCCGCGGTGAGGGCGGCATCCTCCGCAACAAGGACGGCGAGCGCTTCATGGAGAAGTACGCGCCGGTCATGAAGGACCTGGCCTCCCGTGACGTCGTGTCCCGGTCCATCTACACCGAGATCCGCGAGGGCCGCGGCTGCGGTCCCGAGGGCGACCACGTCTACCTGGACCTCACCCACCTCCCGCCGGAGCAGCTGGACGCCAAGCTGCCCGACATCACGGAGTTCGCGCGGACCTACCTCGGCATCGAGCCCTACACGGACCCGATCCCGATCCAGCCCACCGCGCACTACGCGATGGGCGGCATCCCGACCAACGTCGAGGGCGAGGTCCTCGCGGACAACACCACCGTCGTGCCGGGCCTGTACGCGGCCGGCGAGGTGGCCTGCGTGTCCGTGCACGGCGCCAACCGCCTGGGCACCAACTCGCTGCTGGACATCAACGTGTTCGGCAAGCGGGCCGGCATCGCGGCGGCGGAGTACGCGCAGAAGGCGGACTTCGTCGAGCTGCCCGCGGACCCGGAGTCCCTGGTCGTCGAGCAGATCGAGCGGCTGCGCTCCTCCACCGGCACCGAGCGGGTCGCCACGCTCCGCCGCGAGCTGCAGGAGTGCATGGACGCCAACGTGATGGTGTTCCGCACCGAGCAGACGATCAAGACGGCCGTCGAGAAGATCGGCGAGCTGCGCGCCCGCTACAAGAACGTGGCGATCCAGGACAAGGGCCGGCGCTTCAACACCGACCTGCTGGAGGCCGTGGAGCTGGGCAACCTGCTCGACCTGGCGGAGGTCATGGCGGTGTCCGCGCTCGCCCGCAAGGAGTCGCGCGGCGGTCACTACCGCGAGGACTTCCCCAACCGCGACGACGTCAACTTCATGCGCCACACCATGGCGTACCGCGAGGTGGGCGACGACGGCACCGAGTCCATCCGGCTCGACTACAAGCCGGTCGTCCAGACCCGCTACCAGCCGATGGAGCGTAAGTACTGATGGCTACCCCTGTCATGGAGAAGAGCGACAAGGCCCCCGAGCCCGGCTTCGCCGACTCCCCGTACATCACGGTCACCTTCCGCGTCCGGCGCTTCAACCCGGAGGTCTCGGCCGAGGCGTCCTGGGAGGACTTCCAGCTGGAGATCGACCCGAAGGAGCGCGTCCTCGACGCGCTGCACAAGATCAAGTGGGACCTCGACGGAAGTCTGACCTTCCGCCGTTCCTGCGCGCACGGCATCTGCGGGTCGGACGCCATGCGGATCAATGGCAAGAACCGGCTCGCCTGCAAGACGCTGATCAAGGACATCAACCCGGAGAAGCCGATCACGGTCGAGGCCATCAAGGGCCTGACGGTCCTGAAGGACCTCGTGGTCGACATGGAGCCGTTCTTCCAGGCGTACCGGGACGTGATGCCCTTCCTGATCACGAAGGACACCAACGAGCCGACGCGTGAGCGCCTCCAGTCCGCCGAGGACCGCGAGCGCTTCGACGACACGACGAAGTGCATCCTGTGCGCCGCCTGCACGTCCTCGTGCCCGGTGTTCTGGAACGACGGGCAGTACTTCGGCCCGGCGGCGATCGTCAACGCCCACCGCTTCATCTTCGACTCGCGTGACGAGGCCGGCGAGCAGCGGCTGGAGATCCTGAACGACCGCGACGGCGTCTGGCGCTGCCGCACGACCTTCAACTGCACGGACGCCTGCCCGCGCGGCATCGAGGTCACCAAGGCGATCGCGGAGGTGAAGCGGGCGCTGATCACGCGCCGCTTCTGACCCGCGCGCCGCGCGTACGGCGAAGGGCCCCGGTCGGGATGACCGGGGCCCTTCGCCGTGCGGGCCGCGGGGAGCGGTCCCTGGGCCCGGAGGCCGACGAGGTGTCAGCCGCGCAGGACGCGGCCTTCCTTGTCGGTGCGGTCGCTGCTGACCAGGAACATGATGCCGTCGATCAGCGCCCAGACGCCCAGGCCACCGCAGGTGAGGAGCTGGGCGACACCGACGCCGACGGAGCCGACGTAGAAGCGGCCGATGCCCAGGGTGCCCAGGAAGAGCTGGAGGATACCGGCGACGATCTTCGACTTGTCGGAGTACGGACGACCCTGCGGGTCGAAGCCGAAGGGGGCGGCGGGGCTGGCGTTCGGGGGGACGGTCACGGTGGTGCTCCTGGGAAGAAGTGAGAGGTGCCGGACGGATTGCCCGGCGGTCCAGGAAGGAACACCGCTGATCACACACTGACCGTGCACGGCGGCCCACGACACGTCGGTCTGGCCGTCCCCCCTGTGCGAGAGGAGCATAGAGAGACCAGTGGGGCGGGCGGGAGTGGAATCGAGTGAACGTTCCCATTCCGTGATCATTCGACGTCTCCGGCGTCCACCGCCCGGCTCCTCAGACGAGGTTGCGCGCCACCGTCCAGGCCACGGCCGTCAGCAGGATCAGCGCCTGGACCCACGGGGCGATCCGGGGCCGGTAGGAGCGGCCGCGCAGGCCCTCCAGCGTCCAGCGGCCCCACAGCGCCAGCGCGAACGGCGCGGCGAGCAGCAGGGCGCGGTTGTCCAGCCAGGCCGCGGCGAAGTGACCGTGCATCAGGTCGTACACCATGCGGGTGCCGCCGCAGGCCGGGCACAGCAGCCCGGTGACGTACCGGAACGGGCAGCGGGGCAGGAGGTGGCCGGGCTCGTGCGGGTCGGTGACCCACAGGTACCCGGCGCCCGCGGCACCCGCCGCGAGCACCGCGAGGGGTGCCGCCGCGGGGTGCCACGGCGGGCGACGCCCGCTCGGTGGCGCGGGGCGGGCCGTTTCAGCCACGCAGGATCCGCCCCTGGGCGTCCGTGCGGTCGTTGCTGACCAGGTACATGATGCCGTCGATCAGCGCCCAGAAGCCGAGCCCGCCGCAGGTGAACAGCTGGGCTATGCCCATGCCCACGGAGCCGACGTAGAAGCGGCCGATGCCGAAGGTGCCGAGGAAGAGCTGGAGGACTCCGGCGACGATCTTCGACTTGTCGGAGTACGGGCGGCCGTAGGGGTCGTAGCCGTAGGGGGCGCCCGGGTCGTAGCCGTAAGCGGCCGCGGGGTCGCCGCCGTAGTAGCCGGGCGCCTGCTGGTACCCGGGCTGCTGGTAGCCGCCGGGGGGCTGCTGGTAGCCCGGCTGGCCGCCCTGCGGGTAGCCGTAGGGGCCGGCCTGGCCGGACGGGCCGGGGGCCTGGTTCGGGTAGCCGTAACCGGGCGGCTGGGACGGCTGCTGCGGCTGCTCGCTCACAGTGGTGTCACTCCTGGAAGACGCGGGAAACTGCCGGTCATATTGCAGGACTGCGTCGGTAAAGAGAAGTCGGGTCCCGTCAGCGGGCGTCCGCCCGGGCGGGTGACCGTGCGCCCGCCCGGCCGCCGGTCGCGCCCACTTCGTCCCGCGCACACCTAATCTGACGTCATGTCAGATCATGAGTCGTACGAACTGCTCGGGTTCGACAACGTGCTGCTGCCGGTCGGAGACCTCGGCGAGGCCGTCGGCTTCTACGAGCGGGCCGGCTTCCCCGTCGCCTTCCGGCTCGACGAGGCCGGGATCGCGCTGCTGCGGGCCGGGGGCGAGACGCCGGGCATCCTGCTGCGGGCCGAGGACGAGTTCGGGCGGCGCCCGCCGCTGGGGCCCGCCGCGCGGGTGTGGCTGGAGGTGACGGACGCCCGCACGGCGGCCCGCGCCCTGCGGGCGGCGGGAGTGGAGCCGCTGGACGAGCCGTTCCCCGTGGCGACCGGCTGGACCGTCGAGTTCGCCGACCCGTGGGGGAACGTCGTCGGCCTCACGGACTACTCCAAGCGACCGGAGCTGGGCCGCCGCCCCTGAGGGACCGGCCGCCGTAACCCCGCCACTTGAACGCGTTCAAAAACGGGTCTAGAGTCACTCCCGTCAGCGTTTTGAACGCGTTCAAGAAGGGGTGGGGCATGGACCGCACCGTCATCGCCTACGTCATCTACCTGCTGGTCAGCATCGGTCTGACCATCTGGGTGGCCCGCACGCTCAGCCGCAACGGCCGGGTCTTCCTCGCCGACGTGCTGCACGGCAACGAGAAGCTCGCCGACGCCGTCAACCACCTCCTGGTGGTCGGCTTCTACCTCGTCAACCTCGGCTTCGTCGCCCTCTACCTGAGCGGCGACGAGACCATCGCCGACACCCGTGGCATCTTCGAGGCCCTGTCGACCAAGCTCGGTGTGGTGCTGCTGGTGCTCGGCGTGATGCACCTGGGCAACGTGTACGTCCTCAACAAGATCCGGCGGCGCGGGATGATGGAGCGCGAGCAGGTGCCGCCGGTCCCGCCGCAGGGCTGGGTGGCCCCGACGGCCGGGGCCTGATCCGGTGGCCGCCTCCCGAGCGACGGCCGGCGCCCCGGTGCGCCGGCTCACCGTCCTCTACGACGCCGAGTGCTCCCTGTGCGTCCACGTACGGGACTGGCTGCTGCGCCAGCCCCGGCTCGTGCCGCTGGAGCCGGTCCCGGCCGGGTCGGACGAGGCCCGCCGGCGCTTCCCCGGCCTCGACCACGCGGCCACCCTCGACGAGGTCACCGCCGTGGGCGACGCCGGGCAGGTCTACCGGGGCGCCGCCGCCTGGGTCGTGGTCCTGTGGGCGTTGCGCGAGCACCGCGCGCTCGCCCACCGGCTCAGCACACCCGCCGGGGCGAGGCTGGCCCGGGGAGCGGTCCTGGCCGCCGCGAAGTGGCGGGGCGGGCAGCAGCGGTGGGGCGGCGGCGGGTACCGCCGGGCCGACGGGTGGGTCTACGAGCCGGGGCTCGGGTGGAGGTACACCCGAGGCGGCTGTGACGACGGCACCTGTGCCAGTCGTTAGGCTCTGGTCCGTGCCCGCGAAGAACGACGGCCCCGGCGACGGCGCCCCCCTCAGCAAGTCCGAGCAGACCCGCGCGCTGATCCTGGAGACGGCCATGCGGCTGTTCCAGGAACGCGGCTACGACCGGACGACGATGCGGGCCATCGCCCAGGAGGCCGGGGTCTCCGTCGGCAACGCGTACTACTACTTCGCCGGCAAGGAGCATCTGATCCAGGGCTTCTACGACCGGATCGCCGCCGAGCACCGGGCGGCGGCCCGGGAGGTCCTGGCCCGGGAGACCGACCTGGAGAAGCGGCTGGCGGGCGTGCTCAAGGTGTGGCTGGACATCGCGACGCCGTACCACGAGTTCGCGGTGCAGTTCTTCAAGAACGCCGCCGACCCGGACAGCCCGCTCAGCCCCTTCTCCCCCGAGTCGGAGCACGCGCGGGAGGAGGCCATCAGCCTCCACCGCGCGGTGCTCGCCGGCGCGAGGACCAAGGTGCCCGAGGATCTGCGGGACATCCTGCCCGAGCTGATGTGGCTCTCCCAGATGGGCCTGGTCCTGTACTGGATCTTCGACCGCACCGAGGGCCGGGAGCGCAGTTACCGCCTCGCCGAGCGCGGCGCCCGGCTCACCGCGCGAGGGGTCGTGCTGGCCCGTTTCCGGGTGCTGCGCCCGCTGGTGCGCGAGGTGCACGAGTTGTTCACGGACTTCCTGCCGGGGATGACGAAGGCGCTCCCCGACCCCGCGAGGAAGGCGGCGCCCACGGAGCGGGCCCCCGGTCAGGCCTGACGGGACGCCAGCTCGATCACGGTGATGTCCGACTCCGCCCCCACGCGGGTGGGCGGGCCCCAGGCGCCCGCGCCGCGGCTGACGTAGAGCTGGGTGTCGCCGTAGTGCTCCAGGCCCGCGACGGTGGGGTTGGCGAGGCCGGCGAGGAGGTTGCCGGGCCAGAGCTGGCCGCCGTGGGTGTGGCCGGAGAGCTGGAGGTCGACGCCGTGGTCGACGGCGTCGTGGATCTGCACCGGCTGGTGGGCGAGCAGCACACAGGCGCGGGAGCGGTCCCGGTCGCCGAGGGCCTTGGCGTAGTCGGGGCCCTGGCCCTCCTCCTCGCCCGCCACGTCGTTGACCCCGGCCAGGTCGAAGTGGGGCAGCTCTGTGCGGGCGTTCTCCAGCGGGATCAGGCCGAGGCGCCGCACCTCGGCGACCCACTGCTCGGCGCCGGAGAAGTACTCGTGGTTGCCGGTGACGAAGTACGCGCCGTGCCGGGCCCTGAGCCGGGCCAGCGGGGCCGCGGCCGGACCGAGGTCCTTCACGCTGCCGTCGACCAGGTCGCCGACGACGGCGATGAGGTCGGGCTGCGTGGAGTTGATCGTGTCGACGACCTTCTGCGCGAAGCCCCGGCCGAGCACCGGCCCGAGATGGATGTCGCTGACCACGGCGATGCGGAACCCGTGCGCCGCGCGCGGGAGCTTGGCCAGCGGCACGGTGACCCGCTTCACGGACGGACCGTTCAGGACGCCGTACGTGCCGGCGCCGACGGTCCCGACGGCCGCCGCGGCGGCGGCACCGGCGACGACGCGGGAGACGAAGAGGCGACGGGAGGGGAGGGCCAGCGTGCTCCCGGACGGGCCGTCGGACGTGACACCGGATGCGGTGTCCGGTGCGGTACCGGGCCCGGTGTCCGGGGCGGGGCCCGGCTCGCTGTCCGGTGTGGGGCCGGGCGTTCCCGCGTCGGGCGCGGGTTCCGGCTTCCTGGGCGGCGCGGTGCCCGCCGGTATGCGCTCGGGGTCCGCGGCCCTCGCCGCCTCGGTGCCGGCCGCCTCCCCGACGACGGCGCGGCGGGCCGCCCGCCGCTCCAGGAACCGCCGCAGCAACGGGCGGACGGCCTCGCCCGCCAGCACCCCCAGCAGCAGGTAGATCGACAGGGCCAGCCAGAGGTAGCCGGGCCACGCCAGGACGCGCTGGAGCCAGAACGGCGCGCCCGCCCGCCCGCCGGCCAGCGCCACGACGGCCAGCAGCCACCCGCCGGCGATCAGGACCGCGCCGAGGCGGCGCACGGGGCCGGGACCCCGGGTCGTGTCACGGAACAGGCGCCGCCACACGTACCAGTTCGCCGTGACGAGGACGCTCACCACGGCCAGCGCGACCAGCGCGAAGACGACCACCATGCCGTCGATTCCCCTCAGTTGTGACGTCCCCGACGCCTATGACGTTCGGCGCAGTGCGCGCAGACCGCGCAACCCGATGACCCCGACGACCGTCCCCAATACGAAGGACACGACGGCGAGCAGCAGATGCACCCAGAAGTACGCCGTGGGGTCGCCGTCCTCGAAGGCAAGCCCGCTGCCGTCCTTGACCAGGTTTTTGACGAAAGTGATCCAGATGACCCAGCTCCACACCCCGAAAGCGAGCAGGAACCAGGAGACGGGGCGGCTGAGCTTCATGGTTTCAGTATCTCCGCCCGGTGTCCGGATCCGTGCGCGGGGTGGGGAGGGGGGTGGGAGGAAGCCGCTGACGGGAGGTACGTTCTCGCTCGTGCCCGCACCCGAGAAGACCGCCAGGCGCGCCCTGTCGGTCACCGCCGCCGCCCTGACCACTCTGTGCGTCCTGTCCCCCACGGCGTTCGCCGCGCCGAGCCCCTCGGCCAGCCCCTCGGCGAGTCCGTCGGCCTCTCCCCCCGCGTCGATGTCGACCGTGGGCGGGGCGCGGCTCGGCAGGCCCGGGACGCAGGTGGACCTGGCGGGCGGGGCGCCCGTGCTGCCGAAGGACCTCACCGCCCGGTCGTGGATCGTGGCCGACGCGGAGTCCGGCGACGTGCTCGCCGCGCACAACGCGCACTGGCGGCTGGCCCCCGCGAGCACGCTGAAGATGCTGTTCGCCGACACGCTGCTGCCGAAGTGGCCCAAGACGACCAAGCACAAGGTCGCCCCCTCGGACCTGGCGGGCATCGGCGCGGGCTCCAGCATGGTCGGCATCAAGGAGGAGGAGACCTACACCGTCCACGACCTGTGGCTGGGTGTCTTCCTGCGCTCGGGCAACGACGCCGTGCACGTGCTGTCCGCGATGAACGGCGGCGTCGCGAACACCGTGGCGGAGATGAACGACCACGCCGAGGAGCTGCAGGCCCTGGACACGCACGTGGTCAGTCCCGACGGCTACGACGCGCCCGAGCAGGTCTCCTCGGCGTACGACCTGACGCTGTTCGCCCGCTCGGGGCTCCAGAAGAAGGACTTCCGCGAGTACGCCTCGACGGTCAGCGCGAAGTTCCCGGGCGAGACGAAGAAGAACAAGAAGGGCAAGACGTCCCGGCAGCCCTTCGAGATCCAGAACACCAACCGGCTGCTGTCCGGCGACGCGGACATGGACGTCTACCCGGGCATCGCGGGGGTGAAGAACGGCAACACCAGCAACGCCGGCGCCACCTTCACGGGCGTCGCCGAGCGCGGCGGCAAGGTGCTGCTCGTCACGGTGATGAACCCGGCGAAGGACGAGCACAACGAGGTCTACAAGGAGACCGCCCGCCTGTTCGACTGGGGCTTCGCGGCGGCCGGCAAGGTGGAGCCGGTCGGTGAGCTGGTGCCGCCGAGGAGCGCCGCGCAGGCGAGTCCGGGGCCGGACGCGAGTGGCGCCGGGGAGGCGGGCGGCGGCGCCGGGAGGGGCGCGGCGGGCACGCGGCCGGTGGTGGGCGCCCGGGCGGCGGACGGCTCCGGCGGGGTCGGGATCGCGGCCGGCATCACCGCCGGGGTGCTGGTGCTGCTCGCGGGCGGCGCGTTCCTCATCAACCGGAAATGGCCGCTGCCGGACCTGGTCCGTCGCCGGACGCGCCCGTGACGCCCTGCTCGCCGCCCTCCTCGTCCCCGAGCTCCTGCTCCTTGCTGCCCGTCGCCGTCCAGGCGGCGCAGAACAGCACCAGCTTGCAGGTGAAGTTGATCCACAGCAGCAGTGCCACGGGGACGCCGAAGGCGCCGTACATGCTCTTCGCGGCGACGCCCTGCATGTAGCCGCTCAGCAGCAGCTTCAGCAGCTCGAAGCCGACCGCGCCGATCAGCGCGGCCACCACCAGGCGGCGGCGCGAGGGCTGGACGCCGGGGAGCAGGGTCAGGACGTACAGGAGCAGCAGGAAGTCGGCCAGTACGGCGACGGCGAAGGCGGCGACGTAGAGCAGGACGCCGCCGAAGCCGCCCTCGGCGATGCCCAGCTGGCGGATGATCCAGCCGACCAGCGCCGAGGCGACGGTGGAGATGGCGACCGTGACCAGGAGGGCGCCGCCGAGACCGACGAGGACGCCCGCGTCCTTGGCCCGGTGCAGGACGGGGTTCTCCTCCTCGTCGGGCAGCTCCCACACGGCGCGCAGACAGCCCCGGGTGGCGTCGACCCAGCCGATGCCGGTGAACAGCAGCAGGGCGCCGGCGATGAGGCCGACGGTGCCGGCGTTGTCGATGAGGCTCTGGATGTTCAGCTGGTCGGAGATGCCGGGGATCTGCTCGGCGATCTTGTCCTGGAGCTTGTCCTGCTGGTCCTTGCTGAGCGTGGCGGCGGCGATGGCGGCGGCCAGGCTGAGCAGCGGGAAGAGCGCCACGAAGCTGGTGAAGGTCATGGCGGCGGCCAGCCGCGTCCACTTCACCCGGTCCAGCCGTTCGTACGAGCGCCACGCGTGCGTGGTCATCAGCCGCGTCGCCCACGGCCCGACCACGGGGAGCTTCTTCAGCCAGTCCATGATCCGACTCTGCCCCCGCTCGCCTGGGTCCATGATCCCGTCGTGTCACCGGTTCCTGCCCCGGCACGGAAGACCAGTGTCCTTGTGCCCCAAAAACGCAGGATGGTGGCCAGGACCATGCCGATTCCCGCGCCGGAGACCGTGTCGGCGCGCTGGGAGGTGAGGCCGAGGCCGTAGTGGCTGACGGCCAGGCACAGCAGTTGTACGGCGGCTCCGGCGGCGTTCACGGCGAAGAAGACGGCGTAGGGGCGCAGGCCCCGCGGGCGGGCGTGCCGGTAGGTGCCGAAGGCGTTGCCCGCGTAGGCCACGGAGCAGCCGGCGACGAAGGAGAGCGTCTTGGCGGTGAGCGGGTCGAGGCCCGCCGGGCCGCGCAGGACGGTGAAGAGGCCGAGGTCGACGGCGTAGGCGAGGAGGCCGGCGGTGGCGAAGCCGATCAGTTCGCGCCGGGTTTCCCTGGTGGGGCCGTCTACCAATTGGCCACCGCCAGGCCGTACATCGCGATCCACACCCCGCCGATCAGGGTGAGGGCCCGGTCGCGCAGGACGACGTCCTCGGGCTCCCCGGCGGTCCCGCGGTCGGCGAAGACGGCGTACCGGAGGACGGCGAGGACGAAGGCGACCATGGACAGCTGGCGCCAGGGCAGCACGCTGGTGTGCGGGACGCCGCCCTCCTCCATCGCCCACAGGCAGTAGCCGAGGACCGCGACGCCGGCCGCGAGCTGCCAGACGAAGCGGAGGTAGCCGGTGGTGTACTCGGTGAGCAGCGCGCGGGTGGCGCCCGCCTTCCCGGCCATCTGGACGGCTTCGGAGTAGCGCTTGGCGGAGACCATGAACAGCGCGCCGAAGCCGGTCGTGATGAGGAACCAGCGCGACAGCGGGATGCCGAGCGCGAGTCCGCCGATCATCGCCCGCATCAGGAAGCCGGTGGTGACCACGGCGAGGTCGACGACCAGGACGTGCTTGAGGCTGACGCAGTACGCCAGCTGCATCGCGAGGTAGGCGGTCAGCAGGGCGGCGACGGCCGGCGGGCACAGCCAGGCCGCGGCGAGGGGCGCGAGGACGCCCAGGGCGCCCCCGACGGCGTACGCGACCGGCACCGGGACCTGTCCGGCGGCGACGGGGCGGTGGCGCTTGACCGGGTGGGCGCGGTCGGCCTCGGCGTCGCGGGCGTCGTTGACGAGGTAGACGGCGGCGGCGCAGGCGGTGAACAGCACGAAGACCAGGGCCAGCCGGGGCAGGACGTGCGGGGCGAACAGCTCACCGGCGGCGGCCGGGGCGGCGACGACCAGGATGTTCTTGACCCACTGGCGGGGGCGCGCGGTCCGGAGCAGACCGGACAGCAGCCCCTTCTCGCGGGGCGGGGCGGGCTCCCGCTGCCGCTCGGGGGCGCGTTGCCGCAGGAGGGCCGTCTCAGTCACGGGGGCCTCCGCGCATCCAGTCGGTGCCGAGCCGGGCGGTGAGCGCGCCCAGGGCGGCGCCCGCCGCGACGTCGGAGGGGTAGTGGACGCCGGCGACCAGCCGGGAGGCGCACACCGCGGCGGCGAGCGGCCAGGCGGCGTGGACGCCGAGGGCGCCGAAGGCGACGGCGGCCGCCGCGGCGGAGGTGGCGTGGGAGCTGGGGAAGGAGTGGCGGCCGGCGGTGCGCACCAGGGGGACGACGTGCGCGGGACGCGGACGGCGCACGACCCGCTTCACGCCCATGCTGACGAGGTGCGCGCCCGCGGTCAGGGCGGTGCCGCGCAGCCAGGCGCGGCGCCGCGGGCCGTCCACGGCCGCCGCGGTGAGTCCCGCCGCGAGCCACAGCGCTCCGTGCTCCCCGGCAAAGGACAGGGCACGCGCGGCACCGGCCACGCGCGGGTCCGTGCCGCAGGCTCTGAGCGCCGTCACGATCCGGTGGTCCATGTCGTCGAGGTCGTCCATGGGGACTCACTGTTCACGCCGACGGCGCGGGAAGTCCGGCACGATCGAGCGACATACCATTAATCACCCGTTTCGGGGATGGCCGGGATGTTTTGGAACTAATCGCTTAGATGGTGGCGATACGGTCACCGGCATGTCCGCCGACACCGCTCCCGCCGCCGACGGGGACCCCGCGACCGCCTGGGACCCCACGACCGTCTGGGGTCCCGTCACCGGCTGGGGCCGCACCGCGCCCACCGCCGCCCGGCTGATCCGCCCCCGGACCTACCAGGAGGCCGCGGACGCCGTCCGGGACTGCGGGGCCCGCGGCGGCATCCCCCGGGGACTGGGGCGGGCGTACGGGGACGCCGCGCAGAACGCGGGCGGTGCCGTGCTCGACATGACGGCCCTGGACCGCGTCCACGCCATCGACGCCGACGGCGGCACCGTGCTCTGCGACGCCGGCGTCTCCCTGCACCGGCTGATGGAGGTCCTGCTGCCGCTGGGCTGGTTCGTGCCGGTGACGCCCGGCACCCGCTACGTGACGGTCGGCGGGGCGATCGGCGCCGACATCCACGGCAAGAACCACCACGTGTCCGGGTCCTTCTCCCGGCACGTGCTCGCCCTGGAGCTGCTCACCGCCGACGGCCGGGTCCGCACCGTGGAGCGGGGCACCCCGCTGTTCGACGCGACCGCCGGCGGCATGGGCCTGACCGGGGTGATCCTCACCGCGACCGTGCGGCTCCAGCCGGTCGAGACCGCGCTGATGTCGGTCGACACCGAGCGCGCCGGCGACCTCGACGACCTGATGGCCCGCCTCACCGCCACGGACCACCGCTACCGCTACTCGGTCGCCTGGATCGACCTCCTCGCGCGCGGGGCGGCGACCGGCCGCGCGGTGCTCACCCGCGGCGACCACGCCCCGCTGGACGCGCTGCCGAGGCGTTCGCGCGCCCGGCGCGACCCGCTGGCCTTCCGCACCTCCCGCCTCCCGGCCGCCCCCGACGTCGTGCCGGAGGGCCTGCTGAGCCGGACGACGGTGGGCCTGTTCAACGAGCTGTGGTACCGCAAGGCGCCCCGGGAGAGCCGGGGGCGGCTCCAGCGGATCTCCACCTTCTTCCACCCCCTGGACGGCGTCCCGCACTGGAACCGGATCTACGGCCGCGGCGGCTTCGTGCAGTACCAGTTCGTCGTCGGTCACGACCAGGAGGACGCCCTGCGCCGGATCGTGCGGCGCATCTCCGAGCACCGCTGCCCGTCCTTCCTGGCCGTCCTCAAGCGCTTCGGGGACGCCGACCCGGGCTGGCTGTCGTTCCCGGTGCCCGGCTGGACCCTCGCCCTGGACATCCCGGCGGGCCTGCCGGGGCTCGGCGCCTTCCTGGACGAGCTGGACGAGGAGGTCGCCGGGGCCGGCGGCCGGGTCTACCTCGCCAAGGACTCCCGGCTGCGGCCCGAGCTGCTCGACGCGATGTACCCGCGCCTGGACGACTTCCGCGCGCTGCGCGCGGAGCTGGACCCGCGCGGGGTGTTCGTGTCCGACCTCGCCCGCCGCCTCCACCTCTGAGCAATCGTCAGGAGCTGTCGTGAAGGACGCCTTCGGCATCCCCCAGTCCCTCCTCGTCCTCGGCGGTACGTCCGAGATCGCGCTCGCCACCGCGCGCCGTCTGGTCGCCCGCCGCGCCCGCACGGTGTGGCTGGCGGGCCGTCCCTCCCCCGCCCTGGACCGGGCCGCCGAGCAGCTGCGCGGCCTGGGCGCCGAGGTGCGCACCGTCGCCTTCGACGCGCTCGACCCCGAGTCCCACGAGGCCGTCCTCGGCAAGGTCTTCGCCGAGGGAGACGTCGACCTGGTGCTGCTCGCCTTCGGCATCCTGGGCGACCAGGCGCACGACGAGCGCGAGCCGCTGAACGCCGTGCGGGTCGCGCAGACCAACTACACCGGCGCGGTCTCGGCCGGGCTGGTCAGCGCCCGCGCGCTCCAGGCGCAGGGGCACGGCTCCCTGGTGGTGCTGTCCTCGGTGGCCGGGGAGCGGGCCCGGCGCGCCAACTTCATCTACGGCTCCAGCAAGGCCGGCCTGGACGCCTTCGCGCAGGGGCTCGGCGACGCCCTGCACGGCACGGGCGTGCACGTCATGGTCGTACGCCCCGGCTTCGTGCGGTCGCGGATGACCGAGGGTCTGGAGGAGGCGCCGCTCGCCACGACGCCGGAGGCGGTGGCCACCGCCATCGAGCTGGGGCTGCGGCGGCGCTCGGAGACGGTGTGGGTGCCGGGGGCGCTGCGCGTGGTGATGTCGGCGCTGCGGCACCTGCCCCGGTCGGTGTTCCGGCGGCTGCCGGTGTGAGGGCCCCTGGGCCCGCCGGGCGGGCCCTACCGCGTGGGCAGGGAGCCGCGCTCGACGCGGTCCGCCTGCGGGGGCACGGTCGCGGTGCCGAAGGGGAACTCGCGCAGCTTGCGCCACACCCCGTCGGCGCCCTGCTCGTAGAGCGCGAAGCCGGTGCAGGGCCACTGGGCCTCGTAGTCGGACAGCTCCTCGAAGGCGCGGTCCATCGCCGCCTCGTCGATGCCGTGCGCCACGGTGACGTGCGGGTGGTACGGGAACTGCAGTTCGCGCGGCACCGGCCCGGACGCGTCGCGGATCCGCTTCTGGAGCCAGGCGCAGGCCGCGGCGCCCTCGACCACCTGGACGAAGACCACCGGTGACAGCGGGCGGAAGGTCCCGGTGCCGGACAGGCGCATGGGGAAGGGCCGGCCGCGCGCCGCCACCCGCGCCAGGTGCGCCTCGATCACGGGCAGCGCGGCGCCGTCGGCCTCGGTCGGCGGCAGCAGGGTGACATGCGTGGGGATGCCGTGAGCAGCGGCGTCGCCGAAGCCCGCACGCAGCTGCTGGAGCTTGCTGCCGTGAGGCTCCGGGACCGCGATCGACACGCCGATCGTTACGGTCCCCACGTCGTCTCCTGTCGTTCCGTGTCACTCGGTGTATGTCGCTGTGTCGGACACCCGGTTATCGACTGTACGGCCACGACCGTGCCCGGGGCAGGCGCAACCGGAGTGATGTGCAGCGCTACGGCGGCGGGCCGGGGCGCACGGGGGGCCGTGACCGGTGCCGGGACGGTCCCCGGTCAGTGCTTGGCGGGCAGGAAACCCACCATGTCGTACGCCCGGGAGAGGGTCTCGGCGGCGACGGCGCGGGCCTTCTCGGCGCCCTTGGCCAGGATCGAGTCGAGCGTCTCCGGGTCGTCCAGGTACTGCTGGGTGCGCTCCCGGAAGGGCGTGACGAAGTCGACCACGATCTCGGCGAGGTCCGTCTTGAGCGCGCCGTAGCCCTTGCCCTCGTACTTCTGCTCGAGCTCGGCGACCGTCGTGCCGGTGAGCGTCGAGTAGACCGTCAGCAGGTTGCTGACGCCGGGCTTGTGCTCGCGGTCGAAGCGGATCACGGTGTCGGTGTCCGTGACGGCGCTCTTGACCTTCTTGGCGGTGGCCTTCGGCTCGTCGAGCAGGTTGATCAGGCCCTTGGGGGTGGCCGCCGACTTGCTCATCTTGGCGGTCGGGTCCTGCAGGTCGTAGATCTTCGCCGTCTCCTTGAGGATGTACGCGGAGGGGACGGTGAAGGTCTCGCCGAAGCGGCCGTTGAAGCGCTCGGCCAGGTCGCGGGTCAGCTCGATGTGCTGGCGCTGGTCCTCGCCGACGGGGACCTCGTCGGCCTGGTAGAGCAGGATGTCGGCGACCTGGAGGACCGGGTAGGTGAACAGGCCGACCGAGGCGCGGTCGGCGCCCTGCTTGGCGGCCTTGTCCTTGAACTGGGTCATGCGGGACGCCTCGCCGAAGCCGGTGAGGCAGTTCATGACCCAGCCGAGCTGGGCGTGCTCGGGGACGTGGCTCTGGACGAAGAGCGTGCAGCGGTCCGGGTCGAGTCCGGCGGCCAGCAGCTGGGCGACGGCGAGCCGGGTGTTGGCGCGCAGCTCCTTCGGGTCCTGCGGGACCGTGATCGCGTGCAGGTCGACGACCATGTAGAACGCGTCGTGGGACTCCTGGAGGGCCACCCACTGGCGGACGGCGCCCAGGTAGTTGCCGAGGTGGAACGAGCCTGCGGTGGGCTGGATCCCGGAGAGCACACGAGGTCGGTCATTCGCCATGCCCACCATTCTCTCAGGTCCCACCGGCGGCTCGTTCCCCCGGGCGGCGGCCCGTCAGCCCAGGTCGATCTCCGGGTAGAGGGGGAAGCCCGTCACCAGGTCCGTGGCGCGCCGGGCGATCTCCTGGGCCACCTTCTCGTCCAGGACGTGGGCGGCCTTGGACGGGGCGCCCGACTTGGTGGTGCCCGCCTCGGTGGTGGTGAGGACGCGGTCGATCAGGGCGGCCACCTCGTCCATCTCGGCCGTGCCCAGGCCGCGGGTGGTCAGCGCCGGGGTGCCGATGCGGATGCCGGAGGTGTACCAGGCGCCGTTCGGGTCGGCCGGGATGGCGTTGCGGTTGGTGACGATGCCGGAGTCGAGGAGGGCGGCCTCGGCCTGGCGGCCGGTGAGGCCGTAGGAGGACGCCACGTCGATCAGGTTCAGGTGGTTGTCCGTGCCGCCGGTCACCAGGGTGGCGCCGCGCTTCATCAGGCCCTCGGCGAGGGCGCGGGCGTTGTCGACGATGCGCTGGGCGTAGTCCTGGAACGCGGGCTGCCGGGCTTCGGCCAGGGCGACGGCCTTGGCCGCCATGACGTGCGGGAGCGGGCCGCCGAGGACCATCGGGCAGCCCCGGTCGACCTGGTCCTTGAGGGAGTCGTCGCACAGCACCATGCCGCCGCGCGGGCCGCGCAGGGACTTGTGGGTGGTCGTCGTCACGATCTGGGCGTGCGGGACCGGGTCGAAGTCGCCGGTGAGCACCTTGCCGGCGACCAGGCCCGCGAAGTGCGCCATGTCGACCATGAGCGTGGCGCCGACCTCGTCGGCGATCTCCCGCATGATCCGGAAGTTCACCAGCCGGGGGTACGCGGAGTAGCCCGCGACGATGATCAGCGGCTTGAACTCGCGGGCCGAGGCGCGCAGGGCCTCGTAGTCGATCAGGCCGGTGGCCGGGTCGGTGCCGTAGGAGCGCTGGTCGAACATCTTGCCGGAGATGTTCGGGCGGAAGCCGTGGGTGAGGTGGCCGCCGGCGTCCAGGGACATGCCGAGCATCCGCTGGTTGCCGAAGGCGCGGCGCAGCTCGGCCCAGTCGGCGTCGGTGAGGTCGTTGACCTGGCGGGCGCCGGCCTTCTCCAGGAAGGGCACCTCGACACGGGCGCCGAGGACGGCCCAGAAGGCGACGAGGTTGGCGTCGATGCCGGAGTGCGGCTGGACGTAGGCGTGGCGGGCGCCGAACAGCTCGCGGGCGTGCTCGGCGGCCAGGGACTCGACGGTGTCGACGTTGCGGCAGCCGGCGTAGAAGCGGCGGCCGACGGTGCCCTCGGCGTACTTGTCGCTGAACCAGTTGCCCATGGTCAGGAGCGTGGCCGGGGAGGCGTAGTTCTCCGAGGCGATCAGCTTGAGCATCTCGCGCTGGTCGGCGACCTCCTGGCCGATGGCGTCGGCGACGCGGGGCTCGACGGCGCGGATCGCTTGCAGCGCGGCTCGGTAGGCGACGGACTCGGGGGTGAGGTCTGCGGGCATGGGGGCCTCCGGACGTTGTGTTCAGCGTTCACGGTACGGACGGCCCAGGCGCACGGCACTAGCGGTTCGGGCCGCTCCCCGATGGTTGGTCCATCCCAGCGCGCCAGTCACGGCCCGCGGTCAGCCTACCGGGTGGGGCGGGAGCGTGTTCGCGGGGTTCAGAGGATCACGTGGGGCAGGAAGCGGGCGTACTCGTCGGTCACCAGGCCGCTCGACTCCCGGATGCCCAGGCCCGCCGACTCGTCCTCCACGACCCAGGCGCCCAGCACCGTGCGGTTGCCGTCGAAGTCGGGCAGGGGGGCCAGCGCCTGGTAGCAGCACGGGTCGGTGCGCGGGGGCGGCGCCTGAGTGCCGGGGCGGTGGACCGTGACGCCGGCGCCCTCGCGGCCGAGGAGGGGCTTGGCGACGTAGCCGGTGGTGCCGGCCAGCTCGCGGGGGCCGTCGAGGTAGGCCGGGAGGAGGTTGGGGTGGCCCGGGTACAGCTCCCACAGGATCGCCAGCAGCGCCTTGTTGCTGAGCAGCATCTTCCAGGCGGGCTCGATCCACAGGGTGGTGCCGGTGCCGCCGCCGTTGTCGAGGGTCGCGAGGACGTGGTCGGCGAAGCGGTCGGTGGTGAGCCACTCCCAGGGGTAGAGCTTGAAGATGCTGCGGATGAAACGCAGCCGGGTGTCGACGAAGCGGCCGGACAGGCGGTCCCAGCCGATCTCCTCCATCGAGATCCACTCGGTGGCCAGGCCGGCCTGCTCGGCGGTCTCCTTGAGGTAGGTGACCGTCATCAGGTCCTCGCCCAGCTCGTCGGCCTCGGAGTTCGCGAAGTACAGCGGGCTGCCGGGCGGGAGGAGGGCGGCCTGCTTCTTCCAGGCGTCGATGAGCCGCTCGTGCAGGCTGTTCCACTGGTCGGCGCCGGGGAACCGCTCCTCCATCCAGAACCACTGCGGGGAGGCGGCCTCGACGAGCGAGGTCGGGGTGTCGGCGTTGTACTCCAGGAGCTTGGCGGGCCCGGTGCCGTCGTAGCGCAGGTCGAAGCGGGCGTAGACGGAGGGCAGCTCGGCGCGGCGGTGCCAGGCCTCGGTGACCGCCTCGGCCACGCGCGGGTCGGTGATGCCGAGGTCGGCGAAGCGGCCGGCGGTGACGATGTGCCCGGCCGCCGCCAGGCACATGCGGTGGAGTTCCTCGACGACCTCCTCCAGCGCCTCGACCTCCGGGAGGGAGAAGACGTAGTAGGCGCTCTCGTCCCAGTAGGGGCGCAGGGTGTCGTCGGGGTAGCGGGTCAGGGGGTAGATGCACCCCTGCTCCTCGACGGTCCGCTGCCAGCCGGGGCGAGGCGTGGTGGTGCGGCGTTCCATCGTGCGGTCAGCCGCCGCCGCTGCCGGAGGAGCAGCCGAAGCCGCCCCGGTCCACGGCCTCGTCGCGGCTGAAGGTGCCGTCGTCGGCCCGGCCGCCGCTGACGTCGGCGTCGTAGTACCAGTCGGCGTCGGACACCTTCGACGCGCCGGACTTCTTCCTGCCCTTGCCGTACGAGCCGCCGGAGGAGCCCGACTTGCAGTTCTTGTCGGCGACGATCTTGTAGCCGGTGAGGTAGTCGTAGCTGTCGCGGTCCACGCAACGGCGGTCGGGGTCCGAACCGCAGGCGCTCAGGGTCGCCGCGAGCACTCCCATGCCGCCGAGCACCACGGTGCTCGACCGCAGCCGCCGCCGGGTCTCCGCCATGTCCGTCTCTCCCCCGTGTCCGCGTTCCACTACGACGTGCCGGTACGACGGTTCGGCCGAGCGAGTGTACGGCCGTCGCCGGTGGTGGACTCTACGGCAGCGCTCGGCACAGCGCCTCCAGGGCCCCTGCCCAGGCGTGGTCCGGTGGTGTTCCGTAGCCGACGACGAGGGCGTCCGACGGGGCGACGTCCGCCTCGGGGTGCCGGAAGGCGGACAGGCCGTGGACGGCGAGCCCGTGCCAGGCGGCGGACCGGAGGGTCTGGGGCTCGGTGCCGGGCGGCAGCCGCAGCACGGCGTGCAGTCCGGCGGCGATGCCGGTGACGCGGACGTGGGGGGCCCGTTCGGCGAGGGCGGCGACCAGGGCGTCGCGGCGGCGCCGGTAGCGCAGGCGGGCGGCGCGGACGTGCCGGTCGTAGTCGCCGGAGGCGAGGAACTCCGCGAGGGTGAGCTGGTCCAGGACGCCCGGGGTGCGGCCCGCCATGCCGTCCATGGCCTCCTCGACCAGGGCCGGGGGCAGCACCAGCCAGCCCAGGCGCAGTCCGGGGGCGAGGGACTTGCTGGCGGTGCCGAGGTAGACGACGCGGTCGGGGTCCAGGCCCTGGAGGGCGCCGACGGGCTGGCGGTCGTAGCGGAACTCGCCGTCGTAGTCGTCCTCCAGGACCAGTCCGCCGGTGCGCCGGGCCCAGTCGATCAGGGCCGTGCGGCGCTCGGGGAGCAGCGGCAGGCCCAGCGGGAACTGGTGGGAGGGGGTGAGCAGGACGGCCCCGGCGGCGGCCGGGTCGTCGAGGGGGCGGGTGCCCCGGTCGTCGAAGGGCAGCGGGGGTGTGGCCAGGCCCGCGCGGGTGAGCAGGCGGCGGTGGTGGGGCAGGCCGTAGGACTCGACCGCCACGGAGCGGGCGCCCCGGTGGCGCAGCAGGTCGGCGAGTACGCCCAGGCCGCCGAGGAAGCCGGCGCAGACGACGATGCGGTCCGGGTCGGCGCGTACGCCGCGGGCGCGGGAGAGGTAGCCGGCGAGCGCGGTGCGCAGTTCGACGCGGCCCCGGGGGTCGCCGTAGCCGAGGGCCCGGTCGGGGGCGGCGGTCAGGGCGCGGCGGGCGGCCCGCAGCCAGGGGGCGCGGGGGAAGGAGGCGAGTTCGGGGGTGCCGGGGACGAGGTCGTAGGCGGGGCGGGCCGGTTCCCGGCGGTGGGGTGCGGGACGGTGGCCGGGGGTGGCGGGGGTCCGGTCGGCGACCCGCGTGCCGGAGCCCTGGCGGGCGGCGAGCCAGCCCTCGGCGACCAGGTCGGCGTAGACCTCGGCGACGGTGTTGCGGGCCACGCCCAGGTCGGCGGCGAGGGAGCGGGAGGAGGGCAGCCGGGTGCCGGGGGCCAGCCGGCCGCTGCGGACGGCGTCGCGCAGGGCGTCGGTCAGACCCCGGCGCAGTCCGGGGCCGGACCGGTCGAGGTGCAGGTCCACGCCGAAAGTGGCCCATGGTTTCGCCATGGGAATGGACCATACCCGTGGGCTGCCCGGCTCCTAGTCTCGAGGGCATGACGACGAACGAGGACATCACCGCGGCACCCGACGCCTTCGCCCCCGAGGAGGCCCCCCGCCTGGAGTGGGCCAAGCACGCGCCCGAGGTCTGGAAGGCGATGCTGCGGCTGGAGAAGGCGGCCGGCCAGGGGCTGGACCCCAAGGTGAAGGAGCTGGTGAAGATCCGCGCCTCCCAGCTCAACCACTGCGCCTTCTGCCTGGACATGCACACCAAGGACGCGCTCGCGGCCGGGGAGAGCGTGGAGCGGATCGTGCAGCTCTCCGCCTGGGAGGAGTCGCGGCACTTCTACACGGAGCGGGAGCTGGCGGCGATCGAGCTGACCGAGGCGGTCACCGTGCTGACGGACGGCTTCGTGCCGGACGAGGTGTACGGGAGGGCCGCCGCGTACTTCGACGAGCCCGAGCTGGCCCAGCTGATCGCCGCGATCACGGTGATCAACGCCTGGAACCGCTTCGGTGTGACGTGCCGGCTGACGCCGGGTCACTACACGCCGGGACAGTACGCGTGACGGCTCGTACGACGCACCTGGACGACGGCGTCCGCTCGGCGCTGCGGGCCGTGGGCGCCGCCGCCAAGCGGGGCCTGGGCGACGCCGCCCTCGCCGAGCTGGTGCAGGTCCGCGCCTCGCAGCTCAACCACTGCGCCTTCTGCCTGGACATGCATCTGGGCCTCGCGCGCGAGGCGGGGGTGAGCGAACGGCGGCTCGGTCTGCTCGCCGCCCGGGAGGAGGCCGACGGGGTCTTCGACGCCCGGGAGCGGGCCGCGCTGGCGCTGACCGAGGCGGTCACGGTGCTGACTGGGGGCACCTCCCAGACGAAGTCTGGGGGAGGCTTCGTGCCGGACGAGGTGTACGAGGAGGCCGCCCGGCACTTCGACGCCGAGGGGCTGGCCCACCTGATCGCGCTGATCACCGCCATCAACAGCTGGAACCGGCTGATGGTCAGCCGGCGGATTCCCCCGGGGAGCAGTACGTGGTGACCAAGGCGGCGCGTTTCCGGGCCCTCCACCACGGCCGGATGCCGGGCGACCCCCTCGTCCTGCCCGGCCCCTGGGACGCGGCGAGCGCCCGGGTCTTCGCCGAGGCCGGTTTCCCGGCGCTCGCGACGCCCAGTGCGGGAGTGGCGGCGTCCCTCGGGTACGAGGACGGGGCGACCCCGGCCGACGAGATGTTCGCGGCGGTGGCGCGGATCGCGCGGGCCGTGGACGTGCCCGTGTCGGC
This sequence comes from Streptomyces sp. BK79, assembly GCF_044142145.1. Classification (NCBI taxonomy): domain Bacteria; kingdom Bacillati; phylum Actinomycetota; class Actinomycetes; order Kitasatosporales; family Streptomycetaceae; genus Streptomyces; species Streptomyces sp. BK79. The sequence goes on along the minus strand of NZ_JBHVOC010000006.1, from coordinate 215,966 downwards.
GGACGTCGAGGACGGGTACGGGCTGGCGCCCGGGGAGCTGGTGGAGCGGCTGCTGGCGGCGGGCGCGGTGGGCTGCAACCTGGAGGACTCCACGGACGGGGTGCTCAAGGATCCGCGCGAGCACGCCGAGTGGCTGGCGCAGGTGCGGGCCGCGGCCGGGGACCGGCTGTTCGTCAACGCCCGCGTCGACACGTTCGTCCGGGGCGTGGACGACCCGGGGGCGGCGATCGAGCGGGCCGCGCTGTACGTCGCCGCGGGCGCCGACTGCGTGTACCCGATCGGCGCCCCCGTCGGCGTACTGCCGCTGCTGCGGGCCGGGATCCAGGGGCCGGTCAACGTGCACGCGCTGCCCGGGCAGGGCCCCTCGCCCGCCGCACTCGGCGAACTCGGGGCCACCCGGATCACGTTCGGGCCGGGACTCCAGCGGCGCGCGGAGCGGGCGCTGCGGGACATCGCGGCCGAGATCGCGCGGTGAGGGTCAGGGCAGCCACTTCTTCCACACGGACTCGTGGCTGTCCACCCACTTCCTCGCCGCCACCTCGGGGCGCATCTTCTGCTCGGCGATCATCAGGGAGACCTGGTTCTGGTCCTCGGTCGTCCACGTGAAGTTCTTGAGGAACTCCGCCGCCTCGCCGCCCTTCTTCTCGAAGTCGGCGTTGAGGTACTTCTGGAGCGGCGTGACCGGGTAGGCGCAGTCGACCTTCGCCGGGTCGGCGTCGCAGCCCTCCTTGTACGGCGGCAGCTTCACCTCCGTCATCGGGACCTTCTCGAACAGCCACTGGGGCGTGTACCAGTAGGTCAGGAAGGGCTTCTTCTCCTTGGCGAACTGCTCGATCTGGGTGATCTGCGCGGCCTCGGACCCGGCGAAGACGACCTGGTAGTCCAGGTCCAGGTTCCGCACCAGCGCCTTGTCGTTGGTGACGTAGGACGGGGAGCCGTCCATCAGCTGGCCCTTGCCGCCGCTCTCGGCGGTGCGCAGCAGTTCGGCGTACTTGTTCAGGTTCTTCCAGTCGGTGACGTCCGGGTGCTTCTTCGCGAAGTACGTCGGGACGAACCAGCCGATGTGGCCGGTGACGCCGAGGTCGCCGCCGGGGGCGATGGTCTTCTTGTCCCGGACGTAGCGCTGCTCCTGCTCGGGGTGGCCCCAGTCCTCCAGGATGGCGTCGACGCGGCCCTGGCTGAGCGCGTCCCAGGCGGGGACCTCGTCGACCTGGACGGTGTCGACGCGGTAGCCCAGCTCGTGCTCCAGCAGGTACTGGGCGACGGCCACGTTGGCCTGGGCGCCGACCCAGGACTGCACGGACAGGGTGACGGTCTTGGCGCCCTGGGCATTGGCGTACGGGGACGCCTGCTTGGTCATGTCGGCGGCGCCGCAGCCGGTGGCCAGCACCAGCACGGCGACGGCCGCCGTGATCCGCTTGCGGGACATCTCAGGCTCCCTTCTTCGTACGGCGTTCGGTGGGCTGGGTGACCCGGTCGAGCATCAGGCCGAGGCAGACGATCGCCGCGCCGGCCACCAGGCCGGTCGCCAGGTCGCCCTGCGCGAGACCGAAGACGACCTGGTAGCCGAGCGCGCCCCCGCCCACCAGGCCGCCGATGATGACGACGGCGAGGACCAGGACGACGCCCTGGTTGACGGCGAGCAGCAGGGACCGGCGGGCCAGCGGCAGCTGGACCTGGCGCAGTTGCTGCCCGCTGGTGGCGCCGAGGGAGCGGGCCGACTCCAGGGCGGCCGGGTCGACCCGGCGCAGTCCCTGGGCGGTGATGCGGACGACGGCCGGGAGGGCGTAGACGACCGCGGCGGCCACAGCGGGCGCGCGGCCCACGCCGAAGAGGGCGACGACCGGGATCAGGTACACGAACTGCGGCATCGTCTGGAAGACGTCCAGGACGGGCCGCAGCGCGCGCTCGAAGCGGTCGCTGCGGGCGGCGGCGATGCCGGTGGCGAAGCCGATGACGAGGGTCACGGCGACGGCCGCCAGGACCTGCGAGAGGGTGTCCAGGGACGGGTTCCACACGCCGAGGACGCCGATCGCGGCCATGGCGAGGACGGCGGTGAGCGCGGTGCGCCAGGTGCCGATCAGCCAGGCCAGGGTGGCGACGATCAGGAGGACGGACCACCAGGGCAGCCACTGGAGGCCGTCCCGGAACGGGTTGAGGACCCAGTTGGTGAAGCGGGCGGCCCAGTCGGCGGTGCCGCCGACGACGGGGACGCCGGAGTACAGGTGGGCGGTCATCCAGTCGACGGCCCGGTTGACGGGCTCGGCGATGTTCGCCTCCCAGCGCTCGGGCCACTCCAGGAAGCCGGCGAGGCGTCCGGCGACCGCGACGGCCGCGGCGGCGACGAGGGCGTACAGCCAGGTCAGCGGGGACGTCCCGGCCTCCCCGAGCCGCTCCCCGGCGGCGCCGGTCACGCGGTCCAGGACGACGGCGAGCAGCACGATCGGGATGCCGGCGGCGAGGGCCGCGCCGACGTCGACCGAGGCGAGCGCCTGGTAGACGCGGTCGCCGAGGCCGCCGGCGCCGATGACCGAGGCGATGACGGCCATGGAGAGCGCCATCATGATCGTCTGGTTGACGCCGAGGAGGAGTTCCTTGCGGGCCAGCGGGATCCGGGCGGTCAGCAGCCGCTGGCGGGCGGTGGTGCCGAGCGACTCGACCGCTTCGAGGACCTCCTTGTCGGCGCCGCGCAGGCCGAGCGAGGTGAGCCGGGCCATGGGCGGGGCGGCGTAGACGACGGTGGCCAGGACGGCGGCGGGGACGCCGATGCCGAAGACCAGGACGACGGGGAGGAGGTAGGCGAAGGCGGGCAGCACCTGCATGGTGTCGAGCACCGGGCGCAGGACGCGGTCCATCCGGTCGGACAGCCCGGCGGCCAGGCCCAGCAGGGCGCCCACGAGGACCGACGCGAGGACGGCGACGACCATGAGGGCGAGGGTCTGCATGGTCGGCACCCACATGCCGAGCAGTCCGCAGGCCAGGAACGCGGCGGCCGTGCCGAGCGCCAGCCTCACGCCGGCCACGCGCCAGGCGACCAGGACGCCGATCGCGGTGACCCCGGCCCAGCCGACGGCGAGGAGGGCGAGGTAGACGGCGCGTACGGCGATGACGACGACGTTGCTGACGTGGCCGAAGAAGTAGAGGAACAGGGGGTGGGAGTCGCGGTTGTCGATGATCCAGTCGCTCGCCTCGCCGAGCGGTCCGGAGACGTCGACGGTGAGCGCGGTGGGCCAGGCGGTGCCGGGCCACTGCGTGACGGCGAGGGGTACGAGGATCGCGGCGGCGATCGCCAGGGTGAGGAGCTTGCGGACGGCGGGGCGGGTGAGGATGCCCGGGGGTGACGCCTTCCGGGCCGGTGCGGTGATCGTCGCCATCACACCGGCTCCTCGGTGGGGGCGGGGGCCGGGTCGGTCGGCTTCCGGCGCTGGGCCGGTGCCTCCCCCACGCTCGACTTCGCTCGCGCGGGGGAACCCCCATCGCCCACCCGTGCCGTATCAGCGGCACCACTGCCCGCAGCCGGGGCGGCGGGAGGCGCGTCGGACGTGCCCGCCACCACCGACAGCAGCGCCTCGGCGTCGACCACGCCCAGGCAGCGGCCGTCGGACATGACGCGGGCCGGGGAACCGGCCCGCGCGACCGCCTCGATGGCTTCGGAGACCGTGGCGTCGGGGCGCAGGGCCGGGCCCGTGCCCGCCTCGTCGGACGAGGCCGCCAGGCGCATGGCCGTACGGACGGTGAGGACCTGCTCGCGCGGGACGTCGCGGACGAACTCGCGGACGTAGTCGTCGGCGGGCGAGCCGACGATCTCCTCGGGGGTGCCGAGCTGCACGACGCGGCCGTCGCGCATCAGGGCGATGCGGTCGCCGAGCTTCAGGGCTTCCTGGAGGTCGTGGGTGATGAAGACCATCGTGCGGCCCTCCTCGCGGTGCAGCCGGACGACCTCCTCCTGCATGTCCCGCCGGATCAGCGGGTCGAGGGCGCTGAACGGCTCGTCGAAGAGCAGCACCTCGGGGTCGACGGCGAGGGCGCGGGCGAGGCCCACGCGCTGGCGCTGGCCGCCGGAGAGCTGGCCGGGGCGGCGGTGTTCCAGCCCTTCCAGGCCGACCTTGGCGACGATGGCGGCGGCGCGCTCGCGGCGGTCGGCGCGGCCCATGCCCTGCACCTCCAGGCCGTACGCCACGTTGTCCAGGACCGTGCGGTGCGGGAGCAGGCCGAAGTGCTGGAAGACCATCGCGGCGCGGTGGCGGCGCAGTTCGCGCAGCCGGGACCGGTCCATCGCGCGGACGTCCTCGCCGTCGATGGCGATGGAGCCCGCGGTCGGCTCGATCAGCCGGGTCAGGCAGCGCACGAGGGTGGACTTGCCGGAGCCGGACAGGCCCATGACGACGAAGACCTCGCCCTTGCGCACCTCGAAGGAGACGTCCCGGACGGCGGCCGTGCAGCCGGTGCGGGAGCGCAGCTCAGCCGGGTCGAGGGCGGCCAGTTCGGGGTCGGCGGGGATCCGGGCGGCCTTGGGGCCGAAGACCTTCCACAGGCCGTCCACGGAGAAGACCGGGGGACGCTCGGCCACGGTGTCGTTGGCGGTCGTGCTCATCGGGCGTCACCACCGATCAGCTCGACGGCGCGCTCCCCGACCATGAGGACGCCGATCATCGGGTTGACGGCGGTCATGGTCGGGAAGACGGAGGCGTCGGCGACGCGGATGCCCTCCAGGCCGCGGACGCGCAGTTCGGGGTCGACGACGGCGAGTTCGTCGGTGGCGGCGCCCATCTTGCAGGTGCCCGCCGGGTGGTAGACGGTGTGGGCGGCCTTGCGGGCGTACTCGCTCAGCTCCTCGTCGCCGGTGACGTCCGGGCCGGGGCACACCTCGCGCTTGAGCCAGCTGGCCAGCGGCTCGGACCTGGCGATCTCGCGGGCGATGCGGATGCCGTCGACGAGGGTGCGGCCGTCGTAGTCGTCCTCGTCGGTGAAGTAGCGGAAGTCCAGGGCGGGCTTCACGGACGGGTCGGCGCTGGTCAGGTAGAGGCGGCCGCGGGACTTCGGCTTGGGGATGTTCGGGGTCATGGAGACGCCGAACTCGGGGCGCTCGTAGCCGAGGCGCTCCGGGTTGTCCGTGAACGGGATCTGGTAGAAGTGGAACATCAGGTCGGGGCCCGCGTGATCGGGGTCGCGGCGCACGAACAGGCCGGCGTCGGAGTCCATCGCGGAGTTGTCCGGGATGGGTCCTTCGGTCTCCCACACGATCACCGACTCGGGGTGGTCGAGCAGGTTCTCGCCGACGCCGGGCAGGTCGAGCACCACGGGTATGCCGAGGGCCTCCAGCTGGTCCTTGGGGCCGATGCCGGAGTGCAGCAGCAGGCGCGGGGAGTCGACGGCGCCGGCGCAGAGCACGACCTCGTTGCGGGCGCTGACGAGGATCTCCTCGCCGTCCTTGGCGCGCACGTGGACGCCCGTCGCCCGGGTGCCGTCCAGCTCCAGCCGGTACGCCCAGGTCTCCAGCATGAGCGTGAGATTGGGACGCTCGTCCATCACCGGGTGCAGGTACGCCACCGAGGCCGACGACCGCTTGTTGTCCTCGGGGTGGTAGGCGAGGTCGAAGAACCCGACGCCCTCGGTGAACGGCTTCTTGTTGAAGCCCTCGATCCGCGGGACGTCCAGCGCCTTGCGCGCGGCGTCGACGAAGTCGCGGGCGATGGCGTTGCGGTCCTTCTCGTCGACCGGGACGATGTTGTTCTTCAGCCGGGCGAAGTACGCCTCCATCTGCACGGCGCCCCAGCCCTTGGCGCCGGCGGCCTCCCACTCGTCCCAGTCGGAGGGGAGCGGCTTGAAGGCGATGAGGGTGTTGTGGGAGGAGCAGCCGCCGAGGACGCGGGCGCGGCTGTGCCGGATGTGCGAATTGCCGCGTGGCTGTTCGGTGGTGGGGTAGTCGTAGTCCAGTTCGCCGCCGAGCAGGCCCATCCAGCGGCGCAGGGTCAGCACGTCGTCGCGGCCGACGTCGCTCGGGCCGCCCTCGATGACGGCGACGGTGACGTCCGCGTTCTCGGTGAGCCGGGAGGCGATGACGGAGCCCGCGGTGCCGCCGCCGATGACGACGTAGTCGTAGACATGCGTGTTCGACGTGTCAGGGGACATGGGGGGTCACTCCAGTGGGGACGGGGGACGGGAGGTGCGGACGGGTGGTCAGCCGGCGAACCAGCGGACGGGCCGGGGAGCGAGGTTCTGGTAAACGTGCTTGGTCTCGCGGTACTCGGCAAGACCGGCGGGGCCCAGTTCGCGGCCGACGCCGCTCTTGCCGAAGCCGCCCCACTCCGCCTGCGGCAGGTAGGGGTGGAAGTCGTTGATCCAGACCGTGCCGTGGCGCAGCCGGCCGGCGACCCGGCGGGCGCGGCCCGCGTCGGCGGTCCACACGGCGCCGGCGAGCCCGTACTCGGTGTCGTTGGCCAGAGCGACGGCCTCGTCCTCGGTGCGGAAGGTCTCGACGGTGAGGACGGGTCCGAAGACCTCCTCGCGTACGACCCTCATCTCGCGGTGGCACTGGTCGAGGACGGTCGGCTCGTAGAAGTAGCCGCTCTCCGGACGCTCGGGGGACGGCTCGGGGCGCTTGCCGCCGCAGCGCAGGACCGCGCCCTCGGCGAGCGCGGAGGCGACGTAGTCCTCCGTCTTCGCGCGCTGCTGCTCGGAGACGAGGGGGCCGCACTCGACGCCGTCCTCGGTGCCGCGGCCGAGGCGGATCCTCTGGGCGCGGCGGGCGAGTTCGGCGACGAAGCGTTCGCGGACCGACTCCTCGATGATGAGCCGCCCGCCGGCCGAGCAGACCTGGCCGCTGTGGATGAAGGCGGCGTTGAGGGCCTGGTCGACGGCGGTGTCGAAGCCCTCCTCGGTCTCGCAGGCGTCGGCGAAGACGACGTTGGGGTTCTTGCCGCCGAGTTCGAGGGCGACCTTCTTGACGGTGACGGCGGCGGCCTGGGCGACCTTGGTGCCGCTGATCAGGCCGCCGGTGAAGGAGACCAGGTCGACGTCGGGGTGCTCGGCGAGCCGGGCGCCGACGGTGTGACCGGGGCCGGTGACGATGTTGGCGACGCCGGCGGGCAGGCCGGCCTGGGCCAGCAGGTCGATCAGGGCGACCGTGGTGAGCGGGGTGATCTCGCTGGGCTTGATCACGAAGGTGTTGCCGGCGGCGAGCGCGGGGGCGATCTTCCAGCTGGCCTGGAGGAGCGGGTAGTTCCAGGGCGTGATCATCGCGCAGACGCCGACCGGCTCGTGCACGACGACGCTGTGGATCTCGGGCGAGCCGGCGTCGACGACCCGGCCGGGGGCCTCGCCGGCGACCAGGTCCGCGAAGTAGCGGAAGGCGTCGGCGACACAGTCGATGTCGACCCTGCCCTCCTCGACGGTCTTGCCCGCGTCGCGGCTCTCCAGCAGGCCGAGCTCCTCGCGGTCGCGTACGAGCAGGTCGGCGACGCGGCGCAGCAGGGCGGCGCGGGCGGCGACCGGGGTGTGCGGCCACTCGCCCGAGTCGAAGGCGCGCCGGGCGGCGGCCACCGCGAGGTCGGTGTCCTTCTCGTCGCCCTCGGCGACCACGGCGAACGGCCGGGCGTCCGCGGGGTCGAGGATCTCCCGGGTGGCTCCGGAGGAGGCCGCCAGCCACTCGCCTCCGGCGTGGATGGTCCGGTGCGCCCGCTCCGTCTGCGTTTCCTTCTGGTTCGCCATGGTCGACGTTGCCTTCCGTTCCTGTTCAACCCCCCTGTGTCACACGTGTGTCACTCTCGGGGACCGTGAGCCCCTGCCCCCCTGCCCCGTATGCATGCCGGATCGGCGGCCGAAAGTGCGGCGCATCACTCAGAAAAGGGGCATAGGGGGGCGAGTCGGTGTCCGGGAACGCGCACGGGCCCCGTCCCGGCGGAAACCGGAACGGGGCCCGTGCGGGGCCGCCCGAGGGCGGCCCGGAAGGCGGGTGGCTCAGATGAGACCGAGGGCGCGGACCGCCTCGCGCTCCTCCGACAGCTCCTGGACGGAGGCGTCGATGCGGGCGCGGGAGAAGTCGTTGATCTCCAGGCCCTGGACGATCTCGTACTTGCCGTCCTTGCAGGTGACGGGGAAGGACGAGATCAGGCCCTCCGGGACGCCGTAGGAGCCGTCGGACGGGATGCCCATGGAGGCCCAGTCGCCGTCGGCGGTGCCGTTGACCCAGGTGTGGACGTGGTCGATGGCGGCGTTGGCGGCGGAGGCGGCCGACGAGGCGCCGCGGGCCTCGATGATGGCCGCGCCGCGCTTGGCGACGGTCGGGATGAACTCCTCGGCCAGCCACTTCTCGTCGTTCACGGTCTCGGCGGCGTTCTTGCCGGCGATCGTGGCGTTGAAGATGTCCGGGTACTGGGTGGCGGAGTGGTTGCCCCAGATGGTCAGGCGCTTGATGTCGGTGACCGACGAGCCCGTCTTCTTCGCGAGCTGGGTCAGCGCGCGGTTGTGGTCCAGGCGGGTCATCGCGGTGAAGCGCTCGGCCGGTACGTCCGGGGCGGCGGCCTGGGCGATCAGGGCGTTGGTGTTGGCCGGGTTGCCGACGACGAGGACCCTGATGTCGTCCGCGGCGTGGTCGTTGATGGCCTTGCCCTGCGGCTTGAAGATGCCGCCGTTGGCCTCCAGGAGGTCACCGCGCTCCATGCCCTTGGTGCGGGGGCGGGCGCCGACGAGGAGGGCCACGTTGGCGCCGTCGAAGGCGACGTTCGGGTCGTCGGTGATGTCGATGCCCTTCAGGAGCGGGAACGCGCAGTCGTCCAGCTCCATCGCGGTGCCCGCGGCGGCGTTGAGCGCCGGGGTGATCTCCAGGAGGCGCAGCTTGACCGGCACGTCCGCGCCGAGCAGCTGGCCGGAGGCGATGCGGAAGAGCAGGGCGTAACCGATCTGGCCGGCCGCGCCGGTGACGGTGACGTTCACGGGAGTGCGAGTCATGGCGTTCTCCGTAGGACAGCTGGCGGTGGGGCGTCCCGGCCCCGGGCGTTTGATCGATCTCTTGGTATCAAGAGATCGATCCAGCGGTCAGGCTATCGCGCCTGACGTGTCCGGCACGTCCGGGTCGGTGTGGCCCGGCCCACAGGACCGTGGCCGGGTCGCCCTCGGGCACGGGCGGGAGGTGCGGGGGGGCGCGGGCGGGGCGGGGCGACGGGGCCGGGGGCATGAAGAGGCGGCCGCCTGTCCGGGAGAGGGGGGACGAAGGCGACCGCCGTTCGGGGGTGCCGTTGCCGGACTCCCGTGGGGGTACTTTTCGCGTGCCCACGACTGTGCGGGCCATGCCTGCCGGGGCGGATTTTCTTGCGGTGCCGGGCCTCGCCCTCCCAGGGCGGGCGCCGGCCCGGGAGGGGCGGGCGCCGGCCCGGGAGGGGCGGGCGCCGGCCCGGCGGTCACTCCGTGCAGCCCTTCGTGCCCGACGCCAGCGTCACGCACGCCTCCGCGTCCGCCGCCGACTTCACCGCCACCATCGGCGTGTACGCCACGGTGTCCGCGGCATCGGCGACGCGGCCCGTCTGCGCGTTCTTGCCGCCCGCGCTCACCTGCACCTCGTCGCCCTGCGCGGCCTGGGTGACCCGGGCCCACGCGGCGCCGCAGGTCTTGCTGTAGCGGACCTCGACGGCGGCCGTGCCGACGGTGGCGGTCGCGGCGGTGGTCACCAGGTCGCCGCCGCAGCCCATGATCTCCGGGTCCTCGCCGGTGCAGGCGTCGCCGCTGCACTTGACGCCCGGGGGCAGTTCGGCCTCGCTGCTCACGGTCGGCGAGGGCGAGGGCTTGGTGCCCTCGTTCTCCTTCTCCCCGCCGTCGTTCAGCAGGAAGAAGGCACCCGCGATCACCACGAGCACACCGACGACCCCCGCGACGAAGGTCGTCATCCGCTTGCTGCCGCCCCCGGAGGACCCGCTCCGCCCACGCGAACCGTCGCGCGGGGGCTCCCCGTACCCGCCCGAGGACCCGTGGCCGCCCGGCGCGGCGGACACCGGCGGTGCCGCGTGGCCCGCGACCTCACCGGCACCGGTCCGGTGGCCGGGACGCGCGGCGCGGTCACCGGCCGGCGCCGGACCCCGGTACCCGGCGAGGTTCCACGAGTTGCCGTCGCTCGCCCCGCCGGACGACGTGACGGAGGGGGCGCCGGGCCCACCGCCGCCCCGGACCGCGCCGACGGCCGAGTCCGGGCTGTCGGCGGCCGTGGGCTGCGCGGGGACCGACGGCGGCAGGGTGGGAGCCACACCGGCCGGACCGGCGATCCCGGGTGCGGCCGTGGCGCCCGCGCCGTGGCGGCCCGAACCGCTCCCCCGGCTGCTCCTGCCGCCCCCCGACCTGGCCGCGGGCGTGCCCAGTTCGCCGAGTGCGGCGCGGGCCTGGGAGATCCGGATGGCCTCCATGGTCATGTCGTGGCGCATCTCCGAGCGGCTCCAGGCACGCTCGGCCAGCTCCCACATGGTGGTCAGGTGCATGGGGTTGGTCCCCGTCACCTCGGCCAGGGCGATGATGGCGCCCTTCGGCGCCAGCAGCCGGCCGTTCAGATACCGCTCCCAGGACGTCTTGCTGTAGCCCGTGGCGTCGGCGACCGACGCGATGCTCAGATCACCGCGGTCCACGAGCCGGCGCAACTGGCTGGTGAACTCCTTGATCTGCGGATCGAGTTCATCCGGCAAGGCCTTCCAACGAGGCATTGCTTCCCCCTCTTCCCCCCGGTGACGTGCTGTTCGTTCCCCCGCTCGGTCCTCGCGCGCGGCGTCCCGCGCCGAGTCCCCGTTCTGGCTACCCACAGGGATGCGCCCGGTCAGGATCTCAGTTCCCGGGGTGGGGGCGCACAGGAGCACAGAGGTCGCGAACATGCACCGTCGCACGCCCGTCGACCTGTGGTCCAGTGTCCCACCGGCGTTCCCCTGCCCGGAACCGAACCCCGTTTTTCACGGCTCGCGTAGCGGAGTAGCGGAACGGTCACTTCCGTGCCACAGCGCCCTGACAGGCGTTGAACAGGGCGTTCGCCGTGCAGGAGGGTTGATCCCGGCGGCGGCCCGTCCTTCCACGGGGGTGAGGACGGGCCGTTCGCCGGCTCACGTGAAGTGCCGCTAGCTCACCGTGAAGTGCAGGGTGTCCTTCAGGAACGGGATCTCCAGCAATGGCTTCGGCTGGGCCATCAACGCCAGCAGGACGATGGCGAGGCCGAGGACGCCGTACGTGGTGATGTCCGTGAAGCGCGAGCGCACCGCGAGCATGCCGACGTCGGGCAGCACCCAGCGCAGCGCCGCGCCGACCAGGAGAGCCGCGCCGATCAGGAGCGTCCCCCAGCGGAAGACGTCCAGCGCGGTCAGCAGCAGGCCGATCCCCACCAGGCCGACCACGAGGAGGATCGGCCACTGCCGGGCGGGCGCCGGGGCGTCGCCGCCCGCCGCCCGGCCGCCGCCCTCGGGGCGCGCGGTGTCGCGGGTGAAGAGCGGGAACCGCCGGGTGACCCGCCGCGGCCTGCCCTGGGCGTCGGGCGCGCTGACGGGGTCCCGGACGGTGAGGTCCTCCGGCCGCTGACCGGACTCGGCGCGGGTGTCGTCAGCCGGCACTGCGCTCCGCCGCCTCCACCACGTTGACCAGGAGCTGGGCCCGGGTCATGGGACCGACGCCGCCGGGGTTCGGGGAGATCCAGGCGGCGACCTCGGCCACGCCGGGGTGGACGTCGCCGACGATCTTGCCCTCGGCGTTGCGTGAGACGCCCACGTCGAGGACGGCGGCGCCCGGCTTGACGTCCTCCGGGCGGATCAGGTGCGGGGAGCCGGCGGCGGCGACGACGATGTCCGCCCGCTTGAGGTGGGCGGCGAGGTCACGGGTGCCGGTGTGGCACTGGGTGACGGTGGCGTTCTCGCTGCGCCGGGTGAGCAGCAGCGGCATCGGACGGCCGATGGTGACACCGCGGCCGACGACCACGACCTCGGCGCCCTTGATCTCCACGCCGTAGCGGCGCAGCAGGGTGAGGATGCCGTTGGGGGTGCAGGGCAGCGGGGCCGGCTCGCCCAGGACGAGACGCCCGAGGTTCATGGGGTGCAGGCCGTCCGCGTCCTTGTCCGGGTCCATCAGCTCCAGGATGCGGTTCTCGTCGATGCCCTTGGGCAGCGGCAGCTGGACGATGTAGCCGGTACAGGCCGGGTCCTCGTTCAGCTCGCGGACGACCGCCTCGATCTCCTCCTGCGTCGCCGTGGCGGGCAGTTCGCGCTGGATGGAGGCGATGCCCACCTGGGCGCAGTCGCGGTGCTTGCCGGCGACGTACTTCTGGCTGCCGGGGTCGTCGCCGACCAGGACGGTGCCGAGGCCGGGCGTGACGCCCTTCTCCTTCAGCGCCGCCACGCGGGCGGTCAGTTCGGACTTGATCGCGGCTGCGGAGGCCTTGCCATCGAGAATCTGGGCGGTCATACCCCCATCCTCGCGGATGACCGGCCCCCGGTTCCAATCCGGCCGGTGCTGTTGCACTCGCACAACACCTGGCGACCCGGGCTGGACAAGCCGGACGCCGGTCGAGAACGATGGGGCGGCACAGTGCCGCGGGGCCGTACCGGGGGGACGAACCGCTACGAAGAACCTCCTCCTAGCCGAGCCACGCGTCGTCCCCGCACGTGACAGCGACGGAGGAAGTCCCGCCATGAGTTTCGGCGACCCGAACAACCCCTACGGTCCGCCGCAGGGCCAGCAGCCGGGCTACGGCCACCCCCAGCAGCCGCCGCAGGGCCAGCAGCCCGGCTACGGCTACCCCCAGCAGCAGCCCCAGGGACAGCCCGGTTACGGCTACCCGTCCGCGCCGCCCGTGCAGCAGGGCTACGGCGGTGGCGCCCCCACCTCCATGCCGGGCACCGTCGGTGCCGCCCGCATCATGCTGTGGGTGATCGTCGGATTCCAGGTCATCGGCACGGTCCTGTTCGCCATCTCGGCGGTCGCCGTCGACCAGGCCAAGGACGACCCCGCGTTCGAGGAACTGGCCGACTACCCGACCGGCGTGCTGTGGGCCATCACGGTGCTCGCCCTGGTGTGGGGCGTGTGGGCGGCGTTCCTGGCCGCGAAGTTCAACTCCGGCGGCAACGGCCTGCGCGTCACCGCCCTGGTCTTCGGCATCCTCACCGCGATCATCGCCCTCTACCCGTTCACCATCTTCGGCATCATCCACCTGGTGCTCGGCATCCTGATCGCCGTGTTCGTCGGCAACTCGAACGGCGCGGCCTGGTTCCAGCGTCCGCGCCACTGACGCACCGGCACGCGGCGCACGGCGCACCGACGCACCGCGGAGCGCTTTCTCGCCAATCACGTCACAGGGCCGTGTCTCACCCGTACGAGGGGGACACGGCCCTGGTGCGTCGGTCATAGTCTGGCGTGGGTAGCCGTCAGGCACGGGGAGACGCACCTTGTACAGCATCATCGTGGTACCTCCGCCGACCACGGAGGACGAAGCCACCCGCACCCAGTTCCGGCTCGCCCCGGGCGAGCGCCTCGTCTTCGGGCGGTCCGCGCCCGAGGGCGGCCTGCTGATCGGGCACGACGGCGTCTCCCGCAGAGCCGGTGAGATCGCCGCCCACGGCACCTTCTGGGCCCTGAGCAACCTCTCCGCCCATCAGACGTACGTGGTGGAGAACCCGGAGGGCGCCGGCGAGCACATCAAGGTGGCGCCGGGCCGGCTGGACGCGCCGGTGCCGTTCGAGTTCTCGCGGATCGTGCTGCCCGCCGCCGGGGACCTGCTGCCGGTCGAGGTGTGGGCGCCGCGCCACGACTACCTGCGGGCCGAGGACGGCGCCGACGGCGAGCCGACCGCCCCGGCCTTCTCCGTCGACCGCACCAAACGGTACTTCGCGGTGCTGGCCGCCCTGTGCGAGCCGCGGCTGCGCGGGGCGCCGCACGCGCCGCTGCCGACCGTCGAGCAGGTCGTCGAGCGGCTGCGGCCCCACTGGCCGGCCGCGTCGCGCACGTCGGTGCAGTGGAACATCGACTACCTGGCGGTGAAGCTGCGGCTGAAGCCCGGCCCGGAGACGGCGGAACCCGGTGCGCGGCTCAACGGCAAGAAGGAGTCGCTGGTGTCCATGGCGCTCCGCTTCGACCTGGTCCGGGAGGACGACCTCGTGGTCCTCACCGCGCCGCCGCACCGGGTCCCCCGGTGACCGAGCCGTACGCCGTCCCGGTGCCCAAGGGGTACCGGGTCGGTGCCTGGGAGGTCCGCGCCCCGATCGCGACGGGCGCCTTCGGCAGCGTGTACGAGGGGCGCCGGGTCGGTGACGCCGCGGCGGGGCTGCCGCGCACGGCCGCCCTGAAGTTCCTGCCCACGGGTACGGGCACGCCCCGGCAACTCACCCACCTGCGCGAACTCGTGGAGCGCGAGGTCGCGTTGCACCGCCGGCTGCGGCGGCCCCGGCTGGTGCGGATGTACGAGACCCTCGTCGTGGACGATCCGGCCCGCCCCGCCCTCGACGGCGCCACCGTCCTCGTGCTGGAGCGGGCGGAGGGCTCCCTGGCGGCCCTGCTGGCCGCCTCGCCCCGCCCGGCCGACGGGCCAGCGCTGATCGCCCAGGTGGGTGAGGGCCTGGCCCAGCTGCACCGCGCCGGGTGGGTGCACGGGGACCTCAAACCGGCCAACGTGCTGCTGATGCGGGACGGTTCGGTCCGGCTCGCCGACTTCAACATGGCCGCCGAGCTGGAGGGCACCCACGCCTACACCCCCGCCTTCTCCACGCCCGACTACACCCCGCCCGAGCTGCTCTGGTCCGAGATCGGCGAACGCGGGCGCCGCATCCGCCCGTCCGCCGACGTCTGGGCCTTCGGCGTCCTCGCCCACCTCGTGCTCACCGGTTCCTTCCCGCTGCCCGGCGGCACCCCGGCGGCCCGCCGCGACGCCGGGGCGGCCTACGCGCGCGGCGCCGAGGAACTGCGCCTGTCACCCGCGCTGCCGGAGGCGTGGCGGGAGATCGTGCGGGCGTGCCTGACCCGTACGCACGCCGAACGCGTCGGCACGGACGCGCTGCTACGACGCGTGGCGGCGGCCACGGGCGGTACGGCGGCCCGCTCCGCGCGCTCGGCTGGGTCCGCCTGGTCCGTCTCCCCCATCCGGTCCGCCTTCCCCATCTGGTCCGCCCGGTTCGTCCGGTTCGTTCGGTCCGTCCTGCCGCGCCGTGCCCGCTCCCGGCGGCTGGTCCTCGCCGCGTCGGCGGCCGTGATCGGCGTCTCCGCGCTCGCGTACGGCATCGGCGTCCGCGGCGACGGCGGCGGGGGCCCCGGCACGCCGGGCACCGGCGGCACCGCGCACGTCTCCGCCGCCTCCTACGGCGCCGGGGAGCTGCGCACCGACCGGGACGTGCCGCCCGCCTACCGGCTGCTGATCGTCGAGACGGCGCACGACTGCGACCGCGAGGAGGTCAGCCCGCCCCTGATCGCGGCCATGCTGAAGGTCGAGAGCGACTTCGATCCGAGCCTCTCCGACCCCGCCAGGGACGAGTACGGCATCGCCCGCTGGACCCCGAAGGTGCTGCGCTGGTGGATGAACGAGGACGGCACCCCCGGCGAGGAGGTCCCCGAACCTCCCTTCCCGCCCGCCGAGTCCATCCCGGCGATGGGCCGCTACCTGTGCTGGATCACCCCGCGCCTCGACGCCGGCCTGCCGGGCGACCGCCGGGTGCTGATCGCGGTGGCCTACCGGACGTCGTACGACAAGGTGAACGACGCGGGCGGCGTTCCCCCGAAGTACCGCGACTACGCCGACCGCGTCGCTCACCACCTCAAGGAGTACACGCCTCCCGGGCGGACGTGACCCTGAGAGGTGTGAGGTACCGCGCGGCGGGCGCCCCGGGCACGGTGTGAGCACACCGCTCCGGCGGTACGACACCGACGTTCATGGGGGAACACAGTGAACATCATCAAGCCCGCCGCGCTGCTCCTCGCGGCCTCGGCC
The DNA here is from genome assembly GCF_044142145.1 of Streptomyces sp. BK79. Lineage (NCBI taxonomy): Bacteria > Bacillati > Actinomycetota > Actinomycetes > Kitasatosporales > Streptomycetaceae > Streptomyces > Streptomyces sp. BK79. The sequence goes on along the minus strand of NZ_JBHVOC010000006.1, from coordinate 200,044 downwards.
CTTCTCGCCGGCTCCACGGTCGCGGCCACCGCCGCCGACCCGGCCGGCACCCGGGTCACCGCCCTCCAGCGGGCGGCCGACGAGGTGCTGGCCGGCAAGCCGAAGCCGCTCCAGGTGACCGCGGACGCGGTGAAGTACGAGGGCCTGACCGTCACCGAGGCGCCCCGGACCAAGGCCGCCCAGGACCTGGCCTGCGACTACGGCCACCTGTGCATGGTCGTCAAGGGCACCAAGTTCGACTTCTACCGGTGCCAGACGTGGAACGTCCACAACTGGACCGGTGACGGCCCGTTCACCAACAACCAGACGCGGGGCACCGTCGCCAAGTTCTACAACCAGGACGGCAGCGTCCGCTGGACGTCCACGGCCTACCAGGCGGGCACGGCCACCTGGGACCCGATCTGGTCCCTGCGCCCCTGCTGATCCGCTTCCGCCCGACAGGGCCCGCGTACGGGCGGCCGGTGGGCCGCCCGTACGTGCGGCTCAGTGGAAGAAGTGCCGCGTCCCCGTGAAGTACATCGTCACGCCGGCCTTCTTCGCCGCCTCGACGACCTGTTCGTCACGGACCGAACCGCCCGGCTGGACCACGGCCTTCACGCCGGCCGCGGTGAGGATCTCCAGGCCGTCGGGGAAGGGGAAGAACGCGTCGGAGGCGGCGTACGCTCCCTGCGCGCGCTCGGCGCCCGCGCGCTCGACCGCCAGCTTCGCGGAGTCCACCCGGTTGACCTGGCCCATGCCGACGCCGACCGAGGCGCCGTCCTTGGCGAGGAGGATCGCGTTGGACTTCACGGCCCGGCACGCCTTCCAGGCGAACGCCAGGTCGGCCAGGTCGGACGGGGAGAGGGCCTCGCCGGTGGCCAGCGTCCAGGTGGCGGGGTCGTCGCCCTCGGCCTGGAGGCGGTCGGTGACCTGGAGGAGGGCGCCGCCGTCGATGGGCCTGACCTCGACCGGGGCGGCGGGGGCCTCGGGGGCGCGCAGCACGCGGATGTTCTTCTTCTTGGTGAGGGCCTCGAGGGCGCCGTCCTCGTAGTCGGGCGCGACGATGACCTCGGTGAAGATCTCGGCGACCTGCTCGGCCATCTCCTTGGAGACCGGGCGGTTGACCGCGATCACGCCGCCGAACGCGGACAGCGGGTCGCAGGCGTGCGCCTTGCGGTGCGCCTCGGCCACGTCCGCGCCGACCGCGATGCCGCACGGGTTGGCGTGCTTGATGATCGCGACGCAGGGCTCGTCGTGGTCGTACGCGGCACGGCGGGCGGCGTCCGTGTCCGTGTAGTTGTTGTACGACATCTCCTTGCCGTGCAGCTGCTCGGCCTCGGCGAGGCCGCCCCCCTCGGGGGAGGTGTAGAGCGCGGCGGGCTGGTGCGGGTTCTCCCCGTAGCGCAGGGTGTGCGCGCGGTCGTACGTGGCGCCCAGGAAGTCGGGGAACTGCGAGTCGTCGACCGGGGCGTACTCGGAGGCGAACCAGGAGGCGACCGCCACGTCGTACGCGGCGGTGTGCTGGAAGGCCTCGGCGGCCAGGCGCTTGCGGGCGGCGAGGTCGAAGCCGCCGTCCTTGGCCGCGGAGAGCACGTCGGCGTAGCGGGCGGGGCTGGTGACGACGGCGACGGAGGGGTGGTTCTTGGCGGCGGCGCGGACCATGGAGGGGCCGCCGATGTCGATCTGCTCGACGCACTCGTCGGGGGTGGCGCCCGAGGCGACGGTCTCGCGGAACGGGTAGAGGTTGACCACGACCAGGTCGAACGGCTCCACGCCCAGCTCGCCGAGCTGCTCGCGGTGGCTGTCCAGGCGCAGGTCGGCGAGGATGCCGGCGTGCACCTTCGGGTGCAGGGTCTTGACGCGTCCGTCCAGGCACTCGGGGAAGCCGGTCAGCTCCTCGACCTTGGTGACGGGGACGCCGGCCGCGGCGATCCGCCCGGCGGTGGAGCCGGTGGAGACGAGTTCGACGCCGGCCTCGTGGAGCCCGCGGGCGAGGTCCTCGAGCCCGGTCTTGTCGTAGACGCTGACGAGCGCGCGACGGATGGCCCGCTTGTTGCTCTCGGCGGTGGCGGTCACTGGATAACTACCTTTCGTCCCTCAATGCGATAGCCGTTGCGGGCGAGCCGCCCCACGACATCGACGAGCAGCCTTCGCTCGACTTCCTTGATGCGCTCGTGCAGAGCGCTCTCGTCGTCCTCGTCCCGGATCTCCACCACGCCCTGCGCGATGATCGGTCCGGTGTCGACGCCGTCGTCGACGAAGTGGACGGTGCAGCCGGTGACCCTGGCGCCGTACGCGAGCGCGTCCCGCACCCCGTGGGCCCCCGGGAAGCTGGGGAGGAGCGCGGGGTGGGTGTTGACGAACCGCCCGCCGAACCGCGCCAGGAACTCCTTCCCCACGATCTTCATGAACCCGGCCGAGACGACGAGGTCCGGCTCGTGGGCGGCGACGGCCTCGGCGAGCGCCGCGTCCCACGCGTCCCTGCTCCCGTGGTCCTTGACCCTGCAGACGAAGGTCGGCAGCCCGGCGCGCTCGGCCCGCGCGAGCCCCTCGATGCCGTCGCGGTCGGCGCCGACGGCCACGACCTCGGCCCCGTAGGACTCGACGCCGGTGGCGGCGATCTCGTCGAGGAGCGCCTGGAGGTTGGTGCCGGATCCGGAGACCAGCACGACGAGGCGCTTGGCTCGCTGGGCCACGGGCTTGGCGGCCACGGTGGGGGCCTTTCTCGGGGGAGCGGTTCTTCACGGCCGGACGTTCCGTACGTTCTGTACGGTCCGTGTGTTCCGTGCATTCTGTACGTTCATCCGTTTGTGCGGTCGTACGAATGCTTCGCGCCCCGGGATACGGGGAAGTCTACGAAGCGGCCGACCGTCAGCAACGATACCGGCACACCGGACGGCCCCCTCGGGACGGGGGCGTGGCCGGGAGGTAGCGTCTGCGGGGAACCGGACCGGGAACGTGGCCCGCGTGCCACGCGTTCACCGGTCGGGCCCACCAGTTCGCCCGTTCGTCACCGTCCAGATCGCCAAGGGGAAGACGCTCACTTGATGCCGGACCGCAGCCTGCGACTGCTCACGCTCCCCCAGCAGTCGGCGCAGCCAGGGGAGCGCAGCACCGTGTTGCTGCGGGAGCGCCCCTCCTCACCGCCCGACTCCCCCTCGGACCGGAGGAACGGCGGCGGGCAGGACGGCGCCTCGGATCAGTCCCAGCAGGCTGGGCAGTCCGGTCAGGCCGGTCAGGCCGGTCAGGCCGGTCAGGCCGGTCAGGCCGGTCAGGCCGGTCAGGCCGGTCAGGCCGGTCAGGCCGGTCAGTCCGAGCAGGACAATCCGTTCGCGCCGCCTCCGGAGGGGACGCCGGACCGCCCCTGGCAGCCTCGGCACCCGTCGGGCGGTCACGACTCCCAGGGTTCCGCCGGCTCGTCCGGTCCCCAGGGCGGTGGCGGACGGTCCCCGTGGGGCGGTCAGTGGAGTGACCGGCAGCCCGGCCGCTCCTCCGGCGGCTTCGGCGAGCGGCCCGGCGGTTCCGGCCCCGAGGGCCAGGGCGGCGGTGGTTCGGGACCGCGCTGGGACGCGACGGACCCCGGTCAGCGGCGTGCCCGCTACGCCCTGCTGAGCGGCATGTGGGCCCTCTTCTTCGCGCTCTTCACCTGGCCGTACGTGGCCCTGCTGCTCGGCGCGCTCGCCCTGTACTGGGGCATCAGCGCCCTGCGTGCCAAGCCCCGCGCCGCCGCCGACCCGGACACCCCGGCCCGGCCCGCCGACCAGACCGGCCGTCCGCAGCGCACCGCCGCGATCAGCGGCCTGGTCACGTCCTCGCTGGCCATCGTCCTGGTCGCCGCGTCCTTCGGCGCGCAGCTGGTCTACAACGACTACTACACCTGCCGCAACGACGCCCTGACCAACGAGGCCAAGCAGTCCTGCGACAGCCACCTGCCGGAACAGCTCCGCGAGCTGCTGGGCACGGAGGGCTGACCCCGGGCCGGTTCGGCCGGTTCGGGGGCGGTTCGCGGCGGTTCGGGGCGGTTCGGGGCCTTCACGGACGTGGCCCGTTCAGGGCCGAAGCGGGGGTCTGGGGGGGCGGCAGCCCTCCAGGGACGGGGACTCACGGCGTCCGAGGCGGCTCCCCGGACGCGCCCGTCCCCTCGCCCGCATCGGTGGCATCGGAGGCATCGGTGGCGGGTTCGGCACGGGCATCGGTGGCGGCACCGGCGGCGTCGACCGACAGGAAGTGGTAGGGCCCGTCACGGCCCCGCAGTCCCACGCCTCCGCCCTCGTCCCCGTCGTACAGCCCGAACGGCACGGCATCCTCGTCCGCCTCGCCGTCACCCGCCACCGCCGCGGTCCGTTCCCGCCGCCCGCGGAACGGCGACGGCACCCAGCCCCGCCGACGCCCACCCGAGCCGTCGCCCCCCGCCTCTTCCTCCCGCACCTCGGCCTGATCCGGCACCCGCGCCGGCTCCCCTCGCCCTCGCCCCCACCCCCGCCAGGCCCGCACGACCAGCGCCACCGGCACCGCCACCACCCCGACCCACACCAACGTCGCGCCCCCGGCCTGCCACCACACCGGCCCGAACCGGGCGAGGGCGGCACTGCCCAGCGGTCCGCCCGCCCACGCGGCCATCAGGGCGACGAGCACCGCGCACAGCAGCGAGGCCACCACCGCGGCGGCCAGCGTCCGACGCCACGACCACACCCCGGCGCCCGCCTCGCCCCCCGGCGCCCCACGCCCAGACCCCGCCGCCTCCGCCTCCGCCTCCGGGTCGTCCGCGTCCGCGGTCGCCGCCCGTGCCGTGAACCAGCCCACCACCACCCCCGCCACCAGCGGCACCGCCCCCGACGCCCAGTGCAGCGGCGTACCCGGGCCCGCGTCCGGCACCGCCGCCAGCAGCGGGAACGGCGGCAGCAGCGGTGCCGGGGCGGAGGAGAAGGGGTCCACGACGTGTCCGGTGCCGAGCGCGAAACCGGGACCGAGGGCGTACGCCGCCGCCCACACCGCCGCGTTCGGCACCAGCGCCAGGCAGAGCAGTAGTACGGCGAACCGCCCCGACCAGCCCTCGGTCAGCTGCTGGAACGCCTCCCGCGCGGCAGCCCCGTGCCACACCAGTGACACCGCGAGCAGCAGCGCACCACCCCCGACGAGCGCCGCCGCACCGGCGCCCGCGGCGCGCGTCGCGGCGCCCAGACGCGCGTCCGGCTCCACCATCAGTTCCCGCAGGTTCCTGGGCAGGACACGCAGCGCCCGGCCCACCGGCCCGCCCGGCCTGCCGAAGGCCGTCCACACCCCCGCACCCGCCGCGCCCATGACGACCAGCGGCAGGCACACCACGGCCCACCACCACGAGGGCCGCAGGGCACCACCCGCCGCGTAGAGCACGACGGGCGCGGTGACGGCGAGGTAGCCCGCCACCACCCCGGCCCAGGCGTTGCGCGCGGAGACGGGCGGCGGCCCCAGCTCCCGGAGCACCCCGCCCTCGCCCAGACGGACGCCGATCCCCGCCTTCACCCCCGCCCCCGCGCCCACGGCGACGCCCACCCCGTCCCCGGGGTCCGTGGCGTCCCGGGCCGCCCGGTGCAGCAGCCACACCGGCAGCAGGAGCAGCAGCAGAGGGGTGACGCCCAAGGGCGCGGGCGTGCCGGTGAGCGTGTCGGCGCGGACCAGTTCGACGCCGTGCGCCAGCACCCACAGCGACGCGGCGACGTGCAGGGCGCCGTCGGGTCCGCTGTCGGGGTAGGGCGAACTGATCCACAGCAGCGTCACGAGCGCGGCGCAGCAGGCCAGTCCGAGGGCCGCCGCGACCACGCCGCCCAGGAGGCCGGCGGCCAGGCCGGGCGACCGGTCGCGCCACCGGTCACGCCATCGGTCGCGCAGGAGGGACAAAGGGGCTCGGCCGGCGGTCGTCTGGATCACGCCCGCCATGCTCCCAACGACACGCGCTTTACCGGCGTAACAGGCGAAGCACCGCTGTGTCGCTCAATATATGTTTATGTACTTTTTCGTACGAAGGGGCGCCCTGTGACGCGGAGCCCTGCAACCCCGCTCCCTCCTCCCAAGGCACGCCGACGCCTGCGTGAGACCGCCGCGCTGACGCAGGCTCAGCTCGCGGAGCGGCTGGGTGTCAGCCGCCAGACGGTGCGTGCGTGGGAGAGCGGCCGCACGACTCCCCGCGGCCGGAAACGGGAGGCGTACGCGAAACTGCTGACCGGCCTGGCGGAGGAGGCGGCGGCACGACGGGCGAGACCGGCCCTCGTACCGGAGCCGGAGGGGGAGCCGGCGACGCCGGTACCCGTCGTCGTGGCCGTCGGCTCCGGGCCGGGCGCCGTCACGGACGCCGCCGACAGCCTCGTACTCCCCGCGAAGCCACTGCCCGGGCGGGAGCCGGCGCCCGCGCGGGAACCCTCTTCCGGGCCGGCCACGGACGCGCCGTCAGAACCGGGAACGGCCGCGGACCCGGCATCGGAGCCGGCGTCAAAGTCGGAGCCCACGTCGAAGTCGAAGCCCACGTCGGAGTCGGCGTCGGCGCCGGAGTCGGCGCCGTCGGAGGGCGGTCTGGGCGTGCGGCACGATCCGGCGGCGCTGACACCCGCTCAGGCCTTCGACGCGCTGTACGAGTTCAGCGCGCCCGCCCTGGTGCGCCAGACGTATCTGCTGACCGGCCGCCGCGAGCTGGCGCGGGAGTCGGTGGAGCGGGCCTTCCAGGTCGCCTGGGAGCGCTGGCCCGAGGTGGCCCGGGACCGCGACCCGGTGGGCTGGGTGCGGGCGACGGCGTACGAGTACGCGCTCTCCCCCTGGCACCGGTTCCGGCTGCGCCACCGGCATCCGGAGCCGCCGCCCGCCGACCCCGCCGACCGGACGCTGCTGAACACCCTGCTCAGGCTGCCCCCGCCGCACCGGCGCACGCTCGTGCTGTACGACGGTGTGGGCCTGGACCTGCCCGAGACGGCCGCGGAGACGGAGGCGAGCACCCCGGCGGCGGCGAACCGGCTGCTGCACGCCCGTGAGACCCTCGCCGACCGCCTGCCCGAACTGGCCGACCCGCGGGTACTGCACCGGAGGCTGGCCGAGCTGGCGTCGACCGAACGGCTGCGGGCCGCCAGGCCGCCGGCGGTGCGTCTGGGCAGCGAACGCCGGGCGCGGATCCTGACCCGGGCCGCGATCGCCTTCACGGTCGCGCTCATCGGGACCACGGCCCTGACGCTGCGCACCGCGCCCACGCACTACGAGCCGCCCGTCTCTCCCGGGGAGACGGTGCGCGGGGTGCCGCCCCGGGTGGCGCCGGGGTCGCTGTCGGACGAGCAGCTGGAGCTGCGGCAGAAGCTGCGGGACCAGTGGCAGGACGGTCCGGAACGGCTGACGCCCCGGCTCGAATGAGGTCGCCCGTACGGCCGTCCCGTACGGCTGTCCCGTACTGCCGTGAGGACGAGGCGCGTACGCCGAGCGGCCCGCCCCCTGCATCGGGGGCGGGCCGCTCGGCGTACGGGTGGCGCGGGAAGGCGGTCAGCCGGCCAGGATCTCCCGGGCCAGCTTCGCCGTCTCGGTCGGCGTCTTGCCGACCTTGACGCCGGCGGCCTCCAGGGCCTCCTTCTTCGCCTGGGCGGTGCCGGACGAACCGGAGACGATGGCGCCGGCGTGGCCCATGGTCTTGCCCTCGGGCGCGGTGAAGCCCGCGACGTAGCCGACGACCGGCTTGGTCACGTTCTTCGAGATGTACTCGGCCGCGCGCTCCTCGGCGTCGCCGCCGATCTCGCCGATCATGACGATCAGGTCGGTCTCGGGGTCGGCCTCGAACGCGGCGAGCGCGTCGATGTGCGTGGTGCCGATGATCGGGTCGCCACCGATGCCGACGGCGGTCGAGAAGCCGATGTCGCGCAGCTCGTACATCATCTGGTACGTCAGCGTGCCGGACTTCGAGACCAGGCCGATGCGGCCCGGCTTCGTGATGTCGCCCGGGATGATGCCGACGTTGGACTGGCCCGGGGTGATGATGCCGGGGCAGTTCGGGCCGATGATGCGGGTCTTGTTGCCCTTCTTGCCGGCGTACGCCCAGAAGGCGGCCGAGTCGTGCACCGCGATGCCCTCGGTGATCACGACGGCCAGCGGGATCTCGGCGTCGATGGCCTCGACGACGGCGTCCTTGGTGAACTTCTCCGGCACGAAGATGACGGAGACGTTGGCGCCGGTCTTCTCGATGGCCTCCTTGACGGTGCCGAAGACCGGTACCTCGTTGCCGTCGAAGTCCACGGACTGACCCGCCTTGCGCGGGTTGACGCCGCCCACGACGTTGGTGCCGTCACCCAGCATGAGCTTGGTGTGCTTCATGCCGGTGGCACCGGTCATGCCCTGGACGATGACCTTGCTGTCCTTGTTGAGCCAGATAGCCATGGTGTGTTGGTGTCCTCGTCCTGAGTGCTTACTTGGCGGCGTGGGCCAGCTCGGCGGCCTTGTCGGCCGCGCCGTCCATGGTGTCGACGCGCTGGACCAGCGGGTGGTTGGCGTCGGTGAGGATCTTGCGGCCCAGCTCGGCGTTGTTGCCGTCGAGGCGGACGACGAGCGGCTTCTCGACCTTCTCGCCGCGGTCCTCGAGGAGCTTCAGCGCCTGGACGATGCCGTTGGCGACCTCGTCGCAGGCGGTGATGCCGCCGAAGACGTTGACGAACACGGAGCGGACGTCCGGGTCGCCGAGGATGATCTCCAGGCCGTTCGCCATGACCTGGGCGGAGGCACCGCCACCGATGTCCAGGAAGTTGGCGGGCTTGACGTTGCCGTGCTTCTCACCGGCGTACGCGACGACGTCGAGGGTGCTCATGACGAGACCCGCGCCGTTGCCGATGATGCCGACCTCGCCGTCGAGCTTGACGTAGTTGAGGTTCTTCTCCTTGGCAGCCGCCTCGAGCGGGTTGGCGGCGGCCTTGTCGTGCAGCTCCTCGAAGTCCGGGTGACGGAACTCCGCGTTGTCGTCCAGCGACACCTTGCCGTCGAGGGCGATGACGTCGCCGGAGACGACCTTGGCCAGCGGGTTGACCTCGACCAGGAGGGCGTCCTCCTTGATGAAGGTGTCCCACAGCTTGACCAGGATGTCGGCGACCTTGTCGGCGACCTCGGCCGGGAACTTCGCGGCCTCCACGATCTCGCGCGCCTTCTCGGGCGTCACGCCGTCGATCGCGTCGATCGGGGTCTTGGCGACGGCCTCCGGACGGGTGGCCGCCACCTCCTCGATCTCCATGCCGCCCTCGACGGAGGCGATGGAGAGGAAGGTGCGGTTGGCACGGTCGAGGAGGAAGGAGACGTAGTACTCCTCGACGATCTCCGGGGCGGTCTCGGCGATCATCACCTTGTGGACCGTGTGGCCCTTGATGTCCATCCCGAGGATGTCCGTCGCGCGGGCGACGGCCTCGTCCGCGGAGGCGGCCAGCTTCACGCCACCGGCCTTGCCGCGACCACCGACCTTCACCTGCGCCTTGACGACGGACTTGCCGCCCAGACGCTCGGTGATCTCGCGCGCCGCCTCAGGCGTGTCGATGACTTCACCGGCCAGCACCGGTACATCGTGCTTGGCGAAGAGGTCCCTCGCCTGGTACTCGAACAGGTCCACGCGCTTCCGTCCCTATCAGTGATCTCGCGGTTCGTTGGATGCGTGGGCGTGCCGCGAAGGGCAACGTGACGTCCGCCGTGAGTCACAAGGGAGGCGCACACGGTGTCCGAGCGCGCGGCATGTCCGTCTCGCAGGTTATCGCCGCATGCGGAGGGTCTCTAAATCGTGGGTCACACCTGAGCGGTGATGCCTGTCACATGATGCCGCGCTCACTGGCACGGCGTGCCGGGTGTGAGGGGCTCACCTGGTACGGGACGGGGCCGGGGGTGGGCCGGGGGTGGGCACGGGGCGGGTACGGGGCGGGTACGGAGGTGGGCCTCACCGGGTGGGGTTGACCCGGTGAGGCCGTGGAACGACCCCGTGGGGAGCGCGGGTGCGGTCCCCACGGGGGCGGGCGGCCCGTCCCCACCCCAATGGGGACGGGCCGGCCCGATCCGCGGGGCTACGACCCGACGGCGGCCGACGGCTTTCGGCCGGACCGTCACAGGCCGTGCGCCCCGCGAAGCCCGTGATCCACCTGATGTCCAGGTGGACGGATGTCAGACCCCGTACGGGTTGCCGTACGCGCCGTACGCGCCGTGCACGTCGTGCACGTCGTGCACGTCGTTCAGGAGGTCCTCCGCGTATGCCGGGGTGACCGACCGGGCGACCCCCTCCGCACCCGTGACGGCGTGCCCGGCCAGGGGGGCGCCCTGGACGGTGCCGGTCACGTCCTGCGCGAGGGACCCGGCCTGCCCGGCGACGCCGTACCCGGCCGGGACGGCCTCACCGACGACGCCCTCGGCGAACGGCGCCGCGTGTCCGCCGACGCCGTACGCCAGCGCGGCGGCGCTGTCGCCGACGCCCTCGGTGAGGGGGCGCACCGTGTCGACGACCGTCTCGATCACCGGGCGCACGGCTCCGGTGACCCCCTCCGCGAACGGCGGCACCTCGCCCACGATGCCCCCGGCGAACGGGGCGGCCTGCTCCGTCACCCCGTACGCGAGCGGCGGTACGTCGCCCACGACACCGCCCGCGAAGGGGCGCACGTCGCCCACGACGCCGTGCGCCAGCCCGTCCGCGTCCCGCACGGCCTGCCCGGCCACGGGCACCGCCCCGTCCACGGCCGTGTTCGCGACCGGCGGCAGCACGGCGTCCCCGGTGTCACGGGTGTCTCCGGTGACCTCGCCGGCCAGTCCGGTGGCGTACGGCCGCACGTCCGCGACGACGGCCTCGGCGACCGGCACGGCACCGGCCACGGCCCGCTCGGCGACCGGCGGGACGACGGCGTCGGCCGTCTCGTCCGCGACGGCCCGGGTCTGGGCCCGGGTCCGGTGCTGGGCTCCGTCCAGCTCCGGCGCGAAGGCGGAAAGGGGACCGAAGAGGTAGTCGACGTCGCCGGCCTGGACGGGCTGGTCCTCGTCGGGGGTGACGGGCGGGGTGGCAACGGGGGGTGCGGTGGTGGCGCCCAGCGCGGTTGCCGCGGCGTCGGTCACTTTGTCCGTCGCGGCGTCGGTCGCCTTGTCCGTCGCGGCGTCGGTCGCCATGTCCGTCGCGGCGTCCGGGGTGGTCACGGAGACCGTGGGCAGTTCGTCGGCACTGGCCGCGGCGGAGCCCAGCGCCCAGGCGCCGGTGACGCCGGCGGCGATGACGAGGGAACGGCGGATGTTCTTGTTCATGGGTACGTCAGGTCCTTCGAAAGCTTGAGCTGGGGACATTTCCGGATGCCGGCCGGTGAGGCGCCGCCGCGGTCGGCCATCGAGGCGGACCGGGAACCGGCGGCTGTGAACGGCGGCCGGCGGCATCCGCCCGGAGCGGTGCGTGGCGTCCGGACGGCAGGGCAGACCTCTCCACCCCCGCGCGGCAGGTCTGCGGCGGGGGAAGGTCCTGCCCTAGGCGGGAGAGACGGGAATGTCCCGGTACCGGTCCCGGGTCCCGGCCGCGTCGGCGCGCTCGACGGCGCCGGGCACGAGGCGGAACGTGATCCGGTGGTGCGGGGTGACCGCGTGGGCGTCACCGTGGCGCGGCGTGCCGTGATCGGCACCGGTACCGCTTCCCAGGGCGCCGTCGGGGGCGCCGGTGGGTGACTGGCGGGCGGGGGCGTGCCCGGAGGGCGCGGGCACGGTACGGCGGGTGTCCGCGTGCGGTGCGGAGGGCGCCGCCCCGGCGACGGGTTCCGGTCCGTACGCGACGTGCGGTGCGTGCGGTGTGTGCGGCGTGTGCGGTGCCTCCGGTCCGCCGGTTGCCTGGGCGCCGGTGCCGTCGGCGGCGTCGGACGCGGCGGCGTCGGACGCGTCCGGTTCCGGGGCCCGAGCTCCGGGGTGCAGGGCGGTTCGGTCGGCCGGCAGCACCGGTCGGGGCAGGGTGGCCGGATCGGGCAGCCCGGACAGGTCCGGCAGCACCGGCGGCGGGGGCGCGGACGGCAGCGAGGGCGAGGAGGGGAGCGGCGCCAACTCCTCCAAGGACGGCACCTTCGCCTCCACCGCGGCCCCGAGCCCTTCGGCCACCGTCTTCACCGTGTCACCGACCGGCCGCTCGACCCGGTCCTCGACGGACCGGACGACGCCCTCGGTCACCGGGCGGAGGGCGGCGAGCCCCGAGCCGCCGGAAGACTGTACGGTCCGTGGCTCCTCTTCCCGCGGGCGCTCGGAGGGGGCGCCGACGACTCCGCCGACCACGTCCCTCGGTGACGGCAGCCCATCGGCCGCCTGCGCCCGCTCTCCGCAGAGCACGCCCAGCACGAACAACCCGCCCATCAGCAGCACCACGTGCAGGGCACGCCGCCCGGCCGCCGTGCGCATCGCGCGCAGAGCGGCACCGGGCAGGACTGCTGACCAGGTCAAGAGGGGGACATTCCTCCCGTGCGGTGGCGGAACGGGTCGCGCGTCGAACAGCGGATCCCACGACGCGTCGTACCGCCACGACGTATCGACACGACGCGCGATCCTCGCACGGAAGTCCGGAGTCTGTGCAAGCCCGTCCCTGCCGATGGGCGGTCATGTCCGTTTTGGCGGCAGGAAACGGGCCGCCTGCGGTCGACACGTCGTCATTCCGCATCCGGTATCGGCAGGGGCCGCTTCTCGATCGCGGCCGCCATCACCTCCGGGAAGAGATCGGGCGTGCAGGCGAAGGCCGGTGCGCCCAGCGCGGCGAGCGCCGCCGCGTTCTCCCGGTCGTAGGCGGGAGCCCCCTCGTCGGACAACGCCAGCAGCGTCACGAACTGCGCCCCCGCCGCCTTCATCGCCGCGACCCGCTTGAGCATCTCGTTCCGTATGCCCCCCTCGTACAGGTCGCTGATGAGCACGACCACCGTCTCCGAGGGCCGGGTGATCCGCGACTGGCAGTACGCCAGCGCGCGGTTGATGTCCGTACCGCCGCCGAGTCGCGTGCCGAACAGCACGTCGACCGGATCGTCGAGCTGGTCGGTGAGGTCGGCGACCGCCGTGTCGAAGACGACGAGCCGGGTGTCGATCGACCGCATGGACGCCAGCACCGCGCCGAACACCGACGCGTACACCACGGACGCCGCCATCGACCCCGACTGGTCGACGCAGAGCACGACCTCCTTCTTCACGGACCGGGACGCCCTCCCGTACCCGACGAGCCGTTCCGGCACGACCGTCCGGTACTCGGGCACGTAGTGCGTGAGGTTGGCCGCGATCGTGCGGTTCCAGTCGATGTCGTGGTGGCGGGGCCGGCTGACGCGGGCACTGCGGTCCAGCGCCCCGGTGAGGGTGGCCCGCGTGCGGGTGGCGAGCCGCTGCTCCAGGTCGTCGACGACCTTGCGCACGACGGCCCGCGCCGTCTCCTTCGTGGTCTGGGGCATCGCCTTGTCGAGGGACAGGAGCGTGCCGACGAGGTGCACGTCGGCCTCGACCGCCTCGAGCATCTCCGGCTCCAGCAGGAGCGTGGCGAGGCCGAGCCGGTCGATCGCGTCCCGCTGCATGACCCGCACGACGGAGGAGGGGAAGTAGGTCCGGATGTCCCCCAGCCAGCGGGCCACGGAGGGCGCGGAGGCGCCGAGCCCCGCCGAACGGTCCCGTCCCGTCCGTGGCTTGTCGCCCTTGCCGTAGAGCGCGGTGAGCGCCCCGTCCATCGCGGCGTCGCGGCCGGCCGGCGTGTATCCGGTGCCGTCGGCCGGATAACCGCCGAGCACCAGCCGCCACCGCCGCAACCGCTCCTGCTCCGCGTCCGCCCCACCGGTGGCGTCCACCCCGCCGATGGCGTCCCTCCGGCCGCTCGTCATACGTCCACCCCCACCACGTCGTTGTCGCCGACCCGCGACCCTCGCCCACCCGCGGCGCCCGCCCCGACACCCCCGTCCGCCTCGGAGACCGCGCCCGCGTCCGCCTCGGTGGCCGCACCGGCCTCCCCGGCGTCGGCCGCACCCGTCGCCTCCAGGCCGAGCAACAGCCGGACGACCGGCAGCACGGCGTCGGCGCGCTCGGTGTCGAGCCCGGCTCCGAAGCCGGGTATGCCGGGACCCGCCGTCGTCACACTCCCCCGCCGACCGGGTCCGCGCCGGACCAGCTCGCCGAGGCCGCGGCGGACTCCCGGCTCGTAGGCCGAGAAGGTGCGCCGCAGCAGCGGCAGGACGTCCGTGAACGCCTCCGCGGGGACGCCGGTCAGCCACGCGTCGACGAGGGCGAGCAGCCGTTCGTCGTGGAGGAGCAGCATGCCGCCGCCCGAGCCGCCGCCGACGAAACCCTCGATCCAGGCCGCGGCGTCCGCCGGTGGCGTCCCCGGCGACAGCACCAGGCCCATGAGCCGGGCCGCCTCGTCCGGCGCCAACTCGCCGTCGTCCAGCAGAAGCCGTACGGCCCGCCCCCGGACGACACCGGGCACGGTGTCCCGCGCGGAGAGGGTCCGCAGCACCGTCTGCCAGCGGCGCCGCAGGTCGCCCCGGCCCGGTGCGGGGGCGTCGCCGAGCAGTCCCACCGCCCCGTGCCCGGCGTCCACGTGACGGCGCATCTCCTCGGCCGCGTCGGCGTCCAGCGCGGCGCAGGCCGGGGGCAGACCGACGAAGATCCGCTCGGCGAGGCCGGCGGCGACCTCGGCCAGCGCGCCGGTGTCGGTGCCGCGTACGTCTCCGTAGCGCAGGGAGCGGACGAGGGCCGGCAGGGCCTGGGCCAGGTGGCCGACGTCCGTGTCCAGCGCCGCCCGGTCGGCGAGGACGCGCATCACCGGGGCAAGCGCGTCCGGCAGTTCGGCGAGCAGGCAGCGCTCGGCGAGCGCGGTGACCTCGGCGAGGCCCCGCGCGGTGACGGCGTCCGCCTCGGCCCTGGCGGTCGCGGCGGCGAGCACGGTCGTGCCCCACACCCCGGCCTCGGCCACCCGCACCGACAGCTCCGGCTCCCACCGCAGCCGCCACGTCTCCCGGAACGTGCCCGTACCGCCCCGCGAGGCGGCCGGCTCCCCCCAGCCGACGCCGAGCATCCGCAGCCGGTGCAGGAGTCTGCTGCGCCCGGCGTCGGTCTCCTTGCGCAGGTCGAGTTCCAGCTCCCGCTCCTGCGGCTCGGGCTTGAGCCGCAGCCGCCGCTGGAGCCGGGAGAGGTCCCGCTGCAGGGGTACCGCGGGCGCCCCTGCGGGCACCTCCCCCAGCACGTCCCCCACGACCAGCCGGTCGTGCACCAGCGCCAGGGGAACGTCGGAGCCCTCGCACATCACCGCCCGCACCGCGTCCGTCGTCTCGCTGAGCCCCGGCAGCGGGCGGCCGCGCATCACCGCGAGGGTCTCCGCCAGCCGCACCGCCTCGATGACGTGCGCCGGGGAGACGAGCCTGTCCTCCTCGCGCAGCAGCCCGGCCACCTTGGTCAGCCACCGCTCGACGGGCCGGTCGGGCGCTCCGAACAGGTGCCCGTACCAGCCCGGCGACTCGATGCCCGCCCCGTACCCGCCGACCCGGGACAGCCGTCGGTGGGTCCAGGGCACCCAGGTCATGTCGACCTTCGTCCTGGGCAGCCCCTTCAGCACCGCCCGGTCGGCGGCGACGGTGACCCGTCGGCGGAGTGCGGGCACGTGCCAGGCCCCGCACACCACGGCGACACCCTCGGCGCACTCGCGCCGCGCCGCCCGTACCTGGAGCCGCATGTACGCCTCCCGCACCAGGTCCCGGCGGTCCCCGCCGGCCCCGTCCGTCTCCCGCAACGCCCCCATGGCCTCCTCCAGGGCCGCGAACGGCGCGAGCGGGTCCCCGTCCCCCGCGCCCCGGTGCTCGACCACGTCCTCCCACCAGCGCTCCGGGTCGTCGTGGCCCGCGGCCTCGGCGAGGGCGGCGAGCGGATCGGCCCGGACGTCGGGCAGGCTGCCGGACCCTGGGGCCACCGCCCCGCCCGGCCGGGAGTCCTCCGGCTCGGGCACCGCTTCTCCCTCCGCCTCCCCCTCTCCGTCCGCCGCCTCCGCCGCCTGCCACGCCAGCGTGTGGGTGGCCGGGAGGTCGATGAAGCGGGCCGGGACGTCGTGCGCCAGGGCCCATCGGACGGCCACCCACTCCGGGGAGAACTCGGCCAGCGGCCAGAAGGCCGAGCGGCCGGGTTCGTCCACGGCGTGGGCGAGCAGCGCGACCGGCGGACGCATGTCCTCGTCGGCGGCCAGCGGGATCAGCGCGTCGGCCTCCGGTGGCCCCTCGATCAGCACCACGCCGGGCCGGACGGCGTCCAGCGCGGCCCGGACCGCCCGCGCCGACCCCGGACCGTGGTGCCGTACGCCCAGCAGCACCGGCCCCTCCCCGGCCCCACCCGCCGTGCCGGGCCCACCCGCCCTGTCCTGCCCACCGGCCGCACCCCGCGGCGGCCCACCGCTCCCGGTCCCTTCAGTGCTCCTCACGGCGTCCCCCTCGCGCGCGGCCCCAGGCCGAGTCCTCGTCGTCCCCCTTCGCCCCCGGCCTCGGAGCCACCGCCGGCAGGCGCGTCCGCACCCGCGTGACCTTCACGCGCTCACCTCCCGGCACGCCCGGTAGAAGTCCTTCCAGCCCTCACGCTCGCGGACGACCGTCTCCAGGTACTCCTGCCAGACCACGCGGTCGGCGGCCGGGTCGCGGACGACGGCGCCGAGGATGCCCGCGGCGACGTCACCGGGCCGCAGCACGCCGTCGCCGAAGTGGGCGGCGAGGGCGAGGCCGCTGGTGACGACCGAGATGGCCTCGGCCGTGGACAGCGTGCCGCTGGGCGACTTGACCTTCGTGCGCCCGTCGCTCGTCAGGCCGTCGCGCAGCTCACGGAAGACGGTGACGACCCGGCGGATCTCGGTGATGCCGTCCGGTGTCGACGGCAGGTCGAGGGAGCGGCCGATCTGGTCGACGCGGCGCGAGACGATCTCGACCTCGGCCTCGGCGGTCTCCGGCAGCGGCAGTACCACGGTGTTGAAGCGGCGGCGCAGGGCGCTGGACAGGTCGTTGACCCCCCGGTCGCGGTCATTCGCCGTGGCGATCAGGTTGAAGCCGCGGACCGCCTGCACCTCCTGGCCCAGCTCCGGTATCGGCAGGGTCTTCTCCGACAGGATCGTGATGAGCGTGTCCTGCACGTCGGCCGGGATCCGGGTCAGCTCCTCGACGCGGGCGGTCATGCCCTCCGCCATGGCCCGCATGACCGGGCTGGGCACGAGGGCCTCGCGGCTGGGCCCGTGGGCGAGGAGCCGCGCGTAGTTCCAGCCGTAGCGGATGGCCTCCTCGGGTGTGCCGGCCGTGCCCTGCACCAGCAGGGTCGAGTCGCCGCTGACGGCCGCGGCGAGGTGCTCGGAGACCCAGGTCTTCGCGGTGCCGGGTACGCCCAGCAGGAGCAGGGCGCGGTCGGTGGCGAGCGTGGTGACGGCGACCTCGACGATCCGGCGCGGACCCACGTACTTCGGGGTGATCACCGTGCCGTCGGGCAGGGTGCCGCCGAGCAGGTAGGTGGCGACGGCCCACGGCGACAGCTTCCAGCGGGCCGGGCGCGGACGGTCGTCCCGCGCGGCCAGCGCGGCGAGTTCGGCCGCGTACGCCTCCTCGGCGTGCGGACGCAATGGCTCCGTCACGGGTGCGGACCCGTTCCGGCTCGGGTCGGCGGACGTCGGTTCCCCGGACACAGTCATGGCTGAGTCCCCCTCCAGCTCGGCCGGTTCGATCTGGCATCCACGGTGCACCACGCCACTGACAATCGCTCTGACCTGCACAAACACGGACGGGCGAGTGGACGGGCGAGTGGACGGACGAGTGATTGTCAGTGGGGGGATCTACCTTCGACGGCATGACTCAGCAGGGGGTGCGCCGGACCGCGGACCAGGTGCTGGCACTGGCACCTGACGCCGCGTCACGCAGCGCGGCCGGCGAACTGGGCTCGGCCGGGCCGTGGTCCGAGGTGGGCTGTTCCGAGGAAGGGGCGGTGTGGGGGGTGTGCAAGGGAAGCGGCAGCGGGCCGTACCGGACGGTCGTCGACGTCGCGGACGTGTCCGGTCCCGGGTACAAGTGCGGTTGCCCGAGCCGCAAGTTCCCGTGCGAGCACGCGCTCGGGCTGATGCTGCTCTGGGCGGGGGGCGAGGACGCGGTGCCGGTCGGCGAGGCGCCGGACTGGGCGGAGCGGTGGATCGCCGGACGGCGCGAGCGTGCGGAGGGGAAGGGGACGGGGGGGAAGGGGACGGCGGGCTCCTCACGCTCCGGGTCCGGTGATCCGGAGGCGGCGCGGCGCCGGGCGCGACAGCGGGTGGAGCGGATCACCGCCGGCGCCACGGAGTTGGAGCAGCGGCTCACGGACCTGCTGCGCGGCGGGCTGGCCGGCGCGCAGCAGGCCGGATACGGACTGTGGGAGGAGACCGCGGCCCGCATGGTCGACGCGCAGGCGCCCGGCCTGGCCTCGCGCGTGCGGGAGCTGGGGTCCCTGCCGTCGTCGGGTCCCGGCTGGCCCGTCCGGCTGCTGGAGGAGTGCGCCCTCCTCCACCTTCTCGACCAGGGTTGGCTGCGCCGCGAGCGGCTGCCGGGAGATCTGGCCTCGGCGGTCCGTTCCCGCGTCGGCCTGCCGACGTCCGCCGACGGGCCGCCGGTGCGGGACCACTGGCTGGTCCTCGCCCAGTACGACACCGCGGACGCCCGGCTGACGACCCGTCGTATCTGGCTGCACGGCGTACGGACGGGCCGCACCGCGCTGCTCCTCTCCTACGGCGCCGCGGGGCGCGCCCCGGAGCCGGCGCTGCCGGTGGGGCTGACGCTGGAGGCGGAGGTGTCGTCCTATCCGGGCGCCGGCCAACAGCGGGCGGCCCTGGGCCGGCAGTTCGCCGCGCCCGCGCCCACGGAGGTACGCCCGCCGGGAGTGACGACGTCCGAGGCGGCCGCCCGTTACGGCGAGGCGCTCCGTGACGACCCGTGGCTGGAGTCGGTACCGGTGACCCTGGAGCGGGTCGTGCCGGTGCGGGACGGCGATTCCTGGCAGCTGGCGGACGCCGACGGGGACACGGCCCTGCCCCTCACCCCGGCGGTCGGCGGCCGTCCGGGCCTGTGGCGTCTGGTCGCCCTCTCGGGCGGGGCTCCCGTCAAGGTCTTCGGCGAGTGCGGCCACCGCGGCTTCACTCCGCTCACGGCCTGGCCGACGGGGCCGGGAGCGGTGGTGACGCTGTGCTGACCCGCCCCTCGGAACGGAACCGGAAGGTGACCCCATGACGACCAGTCCACCCGCCTCCTCCGACGCGCCGGCGCCCGCGCCCGGGCCGGGACTCTGGGAGGAGCTCGTCACGTCGGCGCTGCTCGGCACCGACCGGCGTCCTCCTCCCGGCTGCGCGCGCGGCCCCCGTGCGCCGGAAGCACTGCTGGACATGGCGGCGGCGGAGACGGTCCGCCGGCGCGCCGGACTGCTCCCCGCCCGAGCGGCCCGGCGTCCGGAACCGGCGCCCGAGGATCCCCGCCCGCCGTTGCCGACCGCGGCGGCCCAGCGCCTGACGACGCTGCTCACCGACCGTTCCGGGACGGCCGGGGGTGGCCGCAGGGGCACCGCGCCCGACCTGATGGAGCTGCTGCCCCAATGGCTGGCCACGGCGAACGCCCGGGGTTTCGCGGCGCCGCCCCAGTCTTTGCCGGCCCTCCTCGACGCCGCACGGGGACGCACCGACCTGCGTCCGGCGGCACTGGCCTTCGCCGGGCCCCGGGCCCTGTGGCTGGCCCGGCTGAATCCGGAGTGGCGGTTCGCCGTGCGGGCGACGCCGGGCGGCGGCACCGCGCTGCCCGGGCCCGACGCCACGGAGCAGGTGCGGGGCCTGTGGGAGGAGGGGCTGTTCGCCGAGCGGGTGGCTCTGCTGACGTCTCTGCGTGCCCGTGATCCCGCGGGCGCCCGCGAGCTGCTGGCGTCGACCTGGTCCACGGAGCGGGCCGAGGACCGGCTGATGTTCCTCGACTCGCTGCGGACGGGACTGGATCCGGCCGACGAGCCTTTCCTGGAGCAGGCGTTGGCCGACCGCAGCCGCAATGTACGGGCGACGGCGGCGGAACTGCTGTCGGCGCTGCCGGATTCGGCGCTCGCCGCGCGGATGGCGGCGCGGGCGGTGACCTGCGTGTCCCTCGACCGCGCGCTGGACCCACCGGCGATAACCGTCGAGGCACCCCACGAGTGCGACGCGGGTATGGAGCGGGACGGCGTGGTGGCCAAGCCGCCCTCGGGGCGGGGGGAGCGGTCGTGGTGGTTCGGCCAGTTGGTGGAGGCGGCCCCGCTGGCGGCCTGGCGGGCCCGGTTCGGTGGCCGCACCCCCGAGGAGATCGTCGCCCTGCCGGTGACGGACGACTGGCAGAGCGACCTGCACGCGGCCTGGTGCCGGGCGGCGGTGCGGCAGCGCGACGGCGCGTGGGCCAGGGCGTTGCTGGGCCCGCCCACGGCGCCCGAGGCCGGTGGGCCGGGCGCGGTGTCCCTGGCCGAGCGGGCCAGACTGCTGGGCACCCTGGAAGCCGGTGAACGAGCCGAGTGGGTCGCCGGGTTCATCGCGACGCACGGTCTGTCGGAGGCGTTCCAGCTGCTCGGCGTGTGCGCGGTGCCGTGGGCCCCGTCCCTCGGACGGTCGGTGGTCGACGCGCTGAACATCGCCCGGGACGCGGGGAGCTACCCGTGGAGCTTCAGTGGAGTCATGGGCCTGGCCGAACGCTGCCTCGATCCCTCGCAGTCGAACCGTCTCGACGCCCTGCTGGCCGTGCCGGACGAGCCGGAGGACGCGTCACCGGGGGCCGGGGGGTACTGGGCGGAGGCTTTCCAGCGCCTCGTCACGACGCTGCGGCTGCGCGCGGCCATGGCTGAGGAACTGGAGGCGGGAGAGGGGGCACACGGCACGACGCGCTGACCCGGGCCGGCACCCCGCACCCCGCGGAGGCGGATGCGATGCGGAGGCCGGCGGCCACCGCCCGCCCCTGTGCGGCTACGGACCGATGTCACCCACCCGTGTGGGTGTGCGGGTGCGGACCGGCATCGCCCGCCCGTGTGCGTGTGCGGGCCGGCATCGCCACGTGTCGCGCGTGCGTGAAACCGCCGGCACCGGCCTCCCCCGCGGTCGGGCTCAGCGGGGGAACGGAACCGGGACCGGGCGGGCGATTACGCCCCGGCCGGCTCGTGCACGTTCGCCCGGACCCAGTCCACGATCGAGGCGGTCGTCGCGCCGGGCGTGAAGATCTCCGCGACGCCCTTCTCCTTCAGCGGGGCGATGTCCGCCTCGGGAATGATCCCGCCGCCGAAGACCAGGATGTCCGCCGCGTCCCGCTCCCGGAGCAGGTCGATCACGGCGGCGAAGAGCGTGTTGTGCGCGCCGGAGAGGATGGACAGCCCGATCGCGTCGGCGTCCTCCTGGATCGCGGTGTCCACGATCTGCTCCGGAGTCTGATGGAGCCCGGTGTAGATGACCTCCATACCGGCGTCGCGCAGGGCCCGCGCGATCACCTTGGCCCCGCGATCGTGGCCGTCGAGCCCCGGCTTGGCCACCACCACGCGGATCGGACCGGCTGCCACACCCATCACTGCCTCCATGAAGCGACTACATCCATCCGTACCGACAAGTACCGCACACTTCACCGATGCCGTACACAGGGGCACGGCACGCATAAGACGCACATCGTGCACGAAGTGCGCAAAGTGCACGCCCTCGCGCCGCAGGATCCCCGCACCGCATCGTCCCGGGTAAGTGAACGCACGTTATCGCCAGCATCCCGCAACCGGCAGTTTCGCAGTGGATACAGAGGGGGAAATCACATGGTGGGACACGATCGCCGCGCACCGCTCAAGGGCGCGGCGGCAACACGCGTACGGAGAGCCGCCGCGAGGACGGGACAGCTCAGCAGGCCTCGCCGCCGCATCGCCGACACCACGGGACGCATGGCGCGCCGCCACGGCGCACTCGGGGGCACGCCCATTCGGGCAAACCTCGCAAACATCACATGTCACTGGTGTCACGGCTCTCCACAAGGGCACACGGGGGACAGAGGCGTCCCTGCGCGTGCCGACAGGAGGTCGGCCCATGAAGGTCACCACGGCAGCACTGCCCCTTCTCCCGCTCATTCAGCGTCTCCTGCCCGGACTGCCCAGCGTCTCCGGGCTGCCCGGCATTCCGGGTCTTCCCGGCCTGACGGGCCTGCCGGGCCGACTGACCGGGCTCTCCCTGACCCTCCTGAAGGCAAGTGCCCTGGAGGCCGCGATCCTCGCGGGACATCTTCTCCTCTACCCCTCGGGCATCGCTCAAGAGCGCCGCCCCACCCCCACCCTGCCCTCCTCCCCCGGCTCCGACTCCGGCTCCGGCTCCGAGGACCCGCACCCCTCACCCCCCACCCCGCCCCGGCTTCCGGCCCGCCCCAGCCCCCCGGTCGTCCTGCTGCACGGCTTCATCGACAACCGCTCGGTCTTCCTGCTCCTGCGCCGCAGCCTGGCCCAGCACGGCAGGCAGCAGATCGAGTCCCTCAACTACTCCCCTCTGACCTGCGACATCCGCACCGCGGCCGAGCTGCTCGGCCGGCACCTGGAGGAGATCTGCGAGCGGACGGGCAGCGAGCGGGTCGACATCGTCGGGCACAGTCTCGGCGGGCTGATCGCGCGGTACTACGTCCAGCGCCTCGGCGGCGACCTGCGCGTCCGCACGCTCGTGACGCTCGGCACCCCGCACGCCGGCACCCGGGTGGTCCCGCTGGCGAACGCGCACCCGATCGTGCGCCAGATGCGCCCGGGATCCGCGGTGATCGAGGAACTGTCCCGGCCCTGCCCCGGCTGCCGCACGCGGTTCGTCAGCTTCTGGAGCGACCTGGACCGCGTGATGGACCCGCTGGAGACGGCCTGCCTCGACCACCCCGACCTGACCGTGCAGAACGTGCGGGTGAGCGGCATCGGCCACCTCGCCCTGCCCGTCCACCCCGCCGTGGCCACCGGCATACGTCAGGCTCTCGACGCCGTCGAGGCGGAAGCCGACGAAGCCGACGCGCGGACCGGCGCACGGACCGACGCGCGGACCGGCACGGAAACCGGCGGGCGAGGCGGCCTGACGGTCGCCTGAACCCTCGCGCGAGCACCTGACACATCCGAAAGCCGAGCGGCGCAACCCGTTCGCCATCGAACAAACGTCGAACACAAAGCCAAACTCGTGCCCGCCGTCCCCCAAAACACGGCCGATTGCCCGTTTCCTTCGCGAGTGAAACCTGACGAAGATTGTCGTGCCCGTATACCGCCGGGTACAGTCGCCGCACTGCTCTGGCAGCCCCTGTTGTCGAGGCGAAAGAGAAGTTGGTGAACGACCGTCACCCGTCGGGGACCATGACCACCCCGGCCTCGGCTTCCGAAGCCGCTCCGGCGCAGTACGCGTCGTACGGCACAGGGGAGGCCCAGTACGGCGACCTCACCACGTACGGCGGCTACGACACCACTGGTTTTCCCGTCGGCGGTACCGGCACGGCGACCTTCGCCGCGGACCCCCTCTTCGGCAGTCTCCCCGGCCAGGACACCGGCGCCTACTCCACGACGGGCGCGTACGAGACCGCCCAGTGGTCCACGGGCGACGGGCAGGCCCCGGCCCACGACGTCTACGCGGCGCAGCACCACGCCGGCTACGACACCGGCTCCTACGACACCGGCTCCTACGACACGGCCACGTGGACGGCCGACTACCAGCCGCTCGCGGCCGTGCCGCCGCAGGCCACGGCCGCGGAGTCCTCCGGCCAGTGGGACACCGGCGCCTGGGCCCAGCCGGACCGGTCCGGCGAGCAGGCCGACCCGACCCAGCAGTGGCACTGGGGTACGCAGACCTTCGAGAGCGGCGCCTACACGACCGGCGCGTTCACCATCGGCACGCCCGACACCGGTGCCTACGACGCCACCCAGTGGAACTCGGCCGGCGACGACGGCACCACGGCCACCGCACCGCAGACGGCGCAGACGACGCAGACGGCTCACGCCCCGGAGGACCCGACGCCGGACCCCTCAGCGGCCACCGCTGAACCCGGCCCGCACGACGACGAGTTGGCCGCCACCGGCGAACTCCCCACCGTGACCGCTCTCCTGGAGGGCCAGGAGGAGGTCGTCCCGGCCACCCGGGTCCCGGCCGCGCGCACCGCCTCGCGGGGCGGAACGCGTTCCCGTCGCCGTCAGCCCGCCAAGCGTTCGGCGCTGATGACCATCGCCGTACCGTCGGCCTGCGTGATGAGCGTGGCCGGTATCGCCGCCGCCTCCGTCGGAGGTCTGACCGGCGAGGACGGCGCGGAGAACACGGCGTCCGCGGCGGACGCGGGCGGGAGCGCGGAAGCCGCGCCGGTCAAGCCGTCCACGGCGAACAACACCCTGGACACCCAGCTCACCAGCCTCGCCGCCGGGGCCGACGACTTCGCCGACCGGGCCAGCCGGACGCAGGAGCGCATCGACCTCAAGGCCGAGCAGGCCCTGGAGAGGAAGCGGGCGGCCCAGGAGGCGGCCCGCAAGGAGCGGCTGCGCCCCAAGTTCGCCCTCCCGGTCGCCCAGCACGGCCTCAGCGCGTACTACGGCCAGGCCGGCATCAACTGGATGTCCGTGCACAGCGGCATCGACTTCCCCGTGTCGTACGGCACGACGGTGATGGCCGCGACCGACGGCACGGTCCGCACCCAGTACAACAGCGCGTACGGCAACATGCTGATCCTGACCGCGAAGGACGGCACGGAGACGTGGTACTGCCACCTCTCCGGTTACCAGGTTCCCCCGGGTTCGACGGTCAAGGCCGGTGACGCGATCGCGTCCTCCGGTGACTCGGGCAACTCGACCGGACCGCATCTGCACTTCGAGGTGCGCCCCGCGGGCGGCGCCGCGATCGACCCGCTCTCGTGGCTGCGCAGCCACGGTCTCGACCCGCAGTGACGGCGTAACGTCTCAGCAGCCCGCCGTGAGCCCCGTCGGCCGACGGGGCTCACGCGCTGGACGCCCTCGGCGCCCGCTCAGAGCTTCTCCACCGGCGCGTACCGCAGCAGGAGCCGCTTCGGCTTGGTGTCCCCGAAGTCGATCGTGGCCTCGGCGTTGGACCCCGTGCCCTTGATCCCGACCACCGTCCCGAGCCCGAACTGGTCGTGCGTGACGCGGTCGCCGACCGCCAGGGACACCGTCGGCTGCTCGGCGGCGGACCGGCGCGTGGCGAAGCCGGACGCGCCCGAGGCCGAGGAGCGGGAACGGGACGAGGACAGCGAGGCGGCCACGGCCGACACCGGCGCGGACGCCGCGGGTCCGTTCGCCCCGGTGCGCTTCCACTCCAGGTGGGGCGCGGGGATCTCCTCCAGGAAGCGCGAGGGCGGGTTGTACGACGGCTGGCCCCAGGCGCTGCGCAGGGTCGACCGGGTCAGGTAGAGCCGCTCGCGGGCGCGGGTGATGCCGACGTACGCCAGGCGCCGTTCCTCCTCCAGCTCCTTGGCCTGGCCGAGGGCGCGCATGTGCGGGAAGACGCCGTCCTCCATGCCGGTGAGGAAGACGACCGGGAACTCCAGGCCCTTGGCGGTGTGCAGGGTCATGAGGGTGACGACGCCGTCGCCGTCCTCCTCGTCGGGGATCTGGTCGGAGTCCGCGACGAGGGCCACCTTCTCCAGGAAGTCGGCCAGGGTGCCGGCCTCCTCGCCCTCGGCCCGCTCCTGTTCGAACTCCAGGGCGACGGCCGCGAGTTCCTGGAGGTTCTCGATGCGGGTCTCGTCCTGCGGGTCGGTGGAGGCCTGCAACTCGGCGAGGTACCCGGTGCGTTCGAGGATCGCCTCCAGCACGGTGGCCGGCCCGGCGCCGGACTCGACGATGGTGCGGAGGTCCTCCATGAGGGTGTTGAACCGCTTGACGGCGTTGGCGGAGCGCGCGGCCATGCCGTACGCCTCGTCGACGCGCTTGAGCGCCTGCGGGAAGCTGATCTTCTCCCGCTGGGAGAGGGCGTCGATCATCGCCTCGGCCCGGTCGCCGATGCCGCGCTTGGGCACGTTGAGGATGCGGCGCAGCGGCACCGAGTCCTCGGGGTTGGCGAGGACCCGCAGGTAGGCCAGGACGTCCCGGACCTCCTTGCGCTCGTAGAAGCGGACGCCGCCGACGACCTTGTAGGGCAGGCCGACGCGGATGAAGACCTCTTCGAAGACACGGGACTGGGCGTTGGTGCGGTAGAAGACGGCGACGTCACCGGCCTTCGCCTCGCCCGCGTCGGTGAGGCGGTCTATCTCGTCGGCGACGAACTGCGCCTCGTCGTGCTCGGTGTCGGCGACGTAGCCGGTGATCCGCGCACCCGTGCCGGCGTTGGTCCACAGGTTCTTGGGGCGGCGGGACTCGTTGCGCTCGATGACCGCGTTGGCGGCGCTGAGGATCGTCTGCGTGGAGCGGTAGTTCTGCTCCAGGAGGATCGTCGTCGCGTCCGGGTAGTCCTCCTCGAACTGGAGGATGTTGCGGATGGTGGCGCCGCGGAAGGCGTAGATCGACTGATCGGCGTCGCCCACCACGCACAGCTCGGCGGGCGGCACCTCGGCCTCGGGCGGCACGTCGACGGGGTGCTCCGAGGCTCCGCCGACCAGCTCGCGGACCAGGGCGTACTGGGCGTGGTTGGTGTCCTGGTACTCGTCGACCAGGACGTGCCGGAAGCGGCGGCGGTAGTGCTCGGCGACGTCCGGGAAGGCGCGGAACAGGTTGACCGTCGTCATGATCAGGTCGTCGAAGTCGAGGGCGTTCGCCTCGCGCAGCCGCGACTGGTACATGGCGTACGCCTGGGCGAGGGACTTCTCGAATCCGTCGGCAGCCTGGGCGGCGAAGTCCTCCTCGTCGATCAGCTCGTTCTTCAGGTTGCTGATCTTGGCGCTGAAGGACTTCGGCGGGAAGCGCTTCGGATCCAGGTCGAGGTCCCGGCAGACCAGGGCCATCAGCCGCTTGGAGTCGGCGGCGTCGTAGATCGAGAACGAGGACGTGAAGCCGAGCCGCTTGGACTCGCGGCGCAGGATGCGCACGCACGCGCTGTGGAAGGTCATCACCCACATCGCATGGGCGCGCGGGCCGACGAGCTGCTCGACGCGCTCCTTCATCTCGCCCGCGGCCTTGTTGGTGAAGGTGATCGCGAGGATCTGGCCCGGGTGGACGCTCCGCTCGGCCAGCAGGTGGGCGATGCGGTGGGTGAGCACGCGGGTCTTGCCGGAGCCGGCGCCGGCCACGATGAGCAGCGGGGAGCCGGAGTGGACGACGGCGGCGCGCTGGTTCTCGTTCAGCCCCTCCAGGAGCGCGGCGGCGTCCAGGGCGGGGCGCGGGGCGCCGTCCCGGTAGTGGGTGTCCCGGTCCGGGGGCGCGTCGAACTTCCCGCCGAACAGATCGTGCGGGACCGGCTCCGGTCCGTGATCGTCCTCGGGCGGCGGCGGGGTTTCCTCGTCGTGCCCGCGGGGGGGCTGGAGGCTCGCCAGGAAGCTGTCGTCAAAGAGGCTGCTCATCGCTCTCCGAGTCTAGGGCGCCCCACCGACAACCCGGTGCCGCCCCGGAAATCGGTGGAGGTTCCGGCCACGGACACGCTCGGCCCACGGCCGGACACGCCCTGCCGCCAGGCAGGACACGAAGAGTGACGCCCGGAGAGGCCACCACTGAAGGTCACGAAAATGTATCGGGCATATCACCCTCCAACCTTCACAGCGGCCACACGAGTTGGCTACGGTGCGGGCAGGCCGCACGACCCCCACCGGTGAACGTCGCCGGACCGCGCGGCCCCCGCCGAGTCCGGTGTGCCCGCACGGCGCCCGGAGCCGGGGACCCACCGAGAACCTCTGGGTGAATCGGCTCACCGCCCCCTCCCCGCCGCTGACCCGGCAGGCGGAGCTCTGGAAGGAGTCGCCTCCTTGGCGTCGCACCGCAAGTCGCGCCCCACCGGTCCGCGCGTCGCAGGCATCCGGACCCCCGCCCTCGCCACCGCGGCCCTCACCTCCGTCGCCCTGCTCTCCCAGACGGCCGACGCCACCCCGTCGGACGACGACCGGCCGAGCCTCGAAGAGGTCGAGAAGAAGGTCGACGACCTCTACCGCCAGGCGGGCTCGGCGACCGAGAAGTACAACGCGGCCAAGGAGAAGACCTCCAAGCAGCGCAAGCGCGTCGACACCCTCCTCGACGACGTCGCCCGGCGCACCCAGAAGCTCAACGAGGCCCGCGAGGAGCTGGGGTCGTTCGCCTCCGCCCAGTACCGCACGGGCGCCGCGATCCCGGACACCGCGACCTTCCTGCTGGCGGACTCCCCGCAGGACTATTTCGACCAGAACCAGCTGATGAACCGGCTCACCGGTCGGCAGAAGGACGCGGTCGACGACTTCGTCACGCAGCAGTCCGAGACGATGAAGAAGCGCCGGGAGGCCACCGAGAGCCTCGAGACCCTCACCGACTCGCAGAACGAGCTGAAGACGGCCAAGGCCACCGTCCAGAAGAAGCTCGCCACCGCGCGGGACCTGCTCTCGGAGCTGACGGCCGAGGAGAAGGCCCGGCTCGCGGCGATCGAGAAGAAGAAGCAGGAGGAGGCCGCCCGCAAGGCCGCCGAGCTGGCGAAGCAGCAGGCCGAGGAGCGGGAGCGGCGGGAGCGGGCCGCCCGGCAGGAGAGCGACGCCGCCTCCGGCTCCACGGGGACCGGGTCGACGGGGTCCACCGGGTCGACGGGGTCCACGGGCTCGGCCGGTGACACCGGCTCGTCGGGCTCCGCCGCACCGCCGGACTCCTCGTACGGCACCAAGGCGGCCAACGCCCTCGCCTTCGCCCGCGCCCAGATCGGCAAGCCGTACGTGTGGGGCGCCACCGGCCCCGACTCCTACGACTGCTCGGGCCTCACCCAGGCCGCCTGGAGGGACGCCGGGGTGACGCTGCCGCGCACCACCTACGACCAGGTCGACGCCGGCACCACGGTCCCGGTCTCCCAGGCCCAGCCCGGTGACCTGGTCTTCTTCTACGAAGACCTCAGCCACGTCGGCCTCTACATCGGCAACGGCATGATGATCCACGCCCCGAAGCCGGGCGCGTACGTCCGCGAGGAGTCGATCTTCTACGACGGTGAGTCCTCGATCCACAGCGTGGTGCGCCCGGCCTGAGCCGCGCGTCTGCCTAGCATCGGGCGCATGTCATCGGGCACCTCCCCCTCCCCTCTGCGCGCCTGGTGGGCGCAGCGTCCGCCGGCGGCCGGGGCCGCGGTGATGGCGACCGGCATCGTGTCGGTGGGCCTGCACCTGACGGGCCACGAGACGCTGTCCCGGATCGCCCTGGTCCTGGCCTGCGCCGCCTGGCTCACCCTGGCGGCCAACTTCGTCTACCTGCTGCTCGCCGAGCGCGCGCAGTGGCTGACGCGGGCGGGGACGCCGGGCGCGCTCACCGCCGTCGCCGCGACGAGCGTGCTCGGCACCCGGCTCTCCCTGCTCGGCTGGTCGCCCGTGGCGGCGGTGCTGCTGGGGCTTGCGGCACTGCTGTGGCCGGCGCTGCTGTTCCTGGTCGTACAGCGCTGGGGACGCCGGATGCCCGGGGCGGTGTTCCTGGGCTGCGTGGCCACGGAGGGGCTCGCCGTGCTGGGGGCCACGCTGGCCGCGGCCACCTCGACGGCCTGGCTGGCGCACGCCGCGCTGGTGCCGTTCTGGCTGGGCATCGTGCTCTACCTGATCGCGCTGTTCCGCTTCGATCTGCGGCAGATCGCCAAGGGCGCCGGGGACCACTGGGTGGCGGGCGGCGCGCTCGCCATCTCGGCGCTCGCGGGGGCCAAGCTGCTCGCGGCGTCCGGGACGGACATGTACCTGTGGAACAACGACGACCACGCCGTGCTGCACGACGTGACGGTCTTCCTGCTCGTCCTCGACCTCGCCTGGTACGCCGTGCTCCTCGCCGCCGAGATCGCCTGGCCCCGGCTCCGCTACGACGTACGGCGCTGGTCGACCGTCTTCCCGCTCGGCATGACGGCGGCCGCGACGCTGTCCGTCGCGGCCGCGGTCGACGTCCCGTGGCTGGAGGCGCCGGGTCAGGTGCTGCTGTGGATCGCGGTCGCCGCGTGGCTGGCGGTCGCGGCGGGGGCGGTCCTCGCGGCGCGGGGCGCGCTGCGGACCGCGGGGACGGACGCGCCGGCCGTCAGGTCCACAGCACCGCGATGAAGACGTTCACGACGGTCAGCAGGCCGACCAGGCCGAAGAGCGGCTTGTCCACCTTCTCGTCGTCGCGCTTCACGTAGACCAGGCCGAGGATCACGATCAGGACGGCGAGCTTCACACCGATCTTGATGTTGTCGACGGAGTAGTCCTGGGCCTGGTTGAGGCCGACCAGGATCACTCCGGTGACCAGCATCGTCAGCGCGCCGTGCAGCATCGCCGGGGTGTAACGGGCCGTGCCCTGGCCCATCGCCTTCATCTGGGTCAGGAAGCCACCGAGGAGCGCCGCGATGCCGATGATGTGCAGACCGACGAAGAGGTGGATGAGTACGTCCATGGGGCCGGAGCCTAGTCAGGGCCCGGGCACCCTCCGACACCGGCCCGGGCGGCCCCGCGCGCGGGAGTGGCACCCCGGCGCATATATGCGCCTCATAACACCTCACGGCCCTCGCCCGTCCCTGGTCCGGCATATCGGTCATCACCCCGCGTGAAGACGACGACCGCGGGACGGCACGCCGGTCGTATACGGTCGCCCGGCGAACCGGTACCGCCAGTTCCGCGCAACCCGTCACCGGACCGTTACCGACGCGCCTAGCGTCCTGCCCGACGGCACCGAGCCGAGTCAGTCGTACGGAAGGACGTGGATCGCAGGTGGGAGCGCACCGCAGGCCGCGATGGAGCACAACGGGCGGCGGGAGGGCCCGGGCCGCCGCCACCCTCACCCTCGCGGGAGCCGCCACCGCGACGGGCCTGGGCGGCGGGACCGGGCACGCGGACCCGGAGCCGACGCCGGCACAGGTCGAGGCCAAGGTGGACCGGCTCTACCGGGAGGCGGAGATCGCCACCGAGAAGTACAACGGCGCGAAGGAGAAGGCGGACGCCGCCGAACAGCGCCTGGAGAAGCTGCGGGACCAGGCGGCCCGCAAGGAGGACCGGCTGAACTCCGCCCGCGAGGCGCTCGGTTCGGTCGCGGCGGCCCAGTACCGCAGCGGCGGCCTCGACCCGGCCCTGCAACTCGCGCTCTCCGCCGACCCCGACCGCTACCTCGACGGCGCCGCCCTCGTCGAGCGGGCGGGCAGCCGGCAGACGGCCGCCGTGGGCCGGGTGCGCAAGGAGCTGCGGGAGATCGAGCGGCTGCGCGGCGCAGCCCGCGTCGAGGTGACCTCGCTGACCTCACGCCGGGCCGAGCTGAAACGTCACCGCGAGACCGTCACCGGCAAGCTGGACGCGGCCCGGCGCCTGCTGTCCCGGCTGACGGCCGAGGAACGCGCCCGCATCGGCCACGGCACGGCCGACCGGGCCTCCCGCTCCTCGGCGGGCCCCCGGGACAGCCTGCCCGCCACGGCCCAGGCGCCCAGCTCCCGCGCCGCGGCGGCCCTCGCCTACGCCCGGCAGAAACTCGGCAGCCCCTACGTGTGGGGCGCGACCGGCCCCGACGCCTTCGACTGCTCGGGCCTCGTCCAGGCCGCCTACCGCGCCGCCGGTGTCTCCCTGCCCCGCACGACCTACGCCCAGATCGACGCCGGCCGCCGCGTCGGCCGCTCGGAACTCCGCCCCGGCGACCTGGTCTTCTTCTACTCCGGCATCAGTCACGTCGGCATCTACGCCGGAAACGGGCAGATGATCCACGCCCCCAACCCCTCGGCACCGGTCCGCGTGGCCCCCGTCGACCAGATGCCGTTCGCGGGGGCGACGCGGGTGGTGTGACGCGCCGCCCCCGCGGTGGTCAGACCAGCCGCCGGGCCGTCGCCCACCGGGTCAGCTCGTGCCGGTTGGACAGCTGGAGCTTGCGCAGGACCGCCGAGACGTGGGACTCGACCGTCTTCACCGAGATGTACAGCTGCTTGGCGATCTCCTTGTACGCGTAGCCCCGCGCGATGAGGCGCAGCACCTCGCGCTCGCGCTGGGTGAGGCGGTCGAGGTCCTCGTCGACGGGCGGGGCGTCCGTGGACGCGAACGCGTCGAGGACGAACCCGGCCAGGCGCGGCGAGAAGACCGCGTCGCCCTCCTGGACCCGGAAGACGGAGTCGACCAGGTCCGTGCCCGTGATCGTCTTGGTGACGTAGCCCCGGGCGCCGCCGCGGATCACGCCGATCACGTCCTCCGCCGCGTCCGACACGGACAGGGCGAGGAAGCGGACCGGCCGCTCGGCGTCGCTCATCAACGGGGCGCAGCGGCGCAGTACTTCGACGCCGCCGCCGCCCGGAAGGTGGACGTCGAGGAGCACCACTTCGGGCCGGGTCGCGGTGATGACGGTGACCGCCTGGTCGACGTCGGCGGCCTCCCCGACCACCTCGACCCCGGTCTCGGCGGTCTGGCCGATCTCGGCCTGGACGCCGGTACGGAACATGCGGTGGTCGTCGACGAGGACCACGCGCACGTGACGCTCCCCCGCGCTGTCCGCCGACGCGGGCCGGGCCGCCTCGCCGCCCGTTCCCGCCGTTCCGTTCGCCTCGATCGGGTCGCTCATGACGTCTTCTCCGCCCTCTCCATCTCCAGCTCGACCTCCGTGCCGCCGTCCGGCACCGCGCGCAGCCGCGCCGTGCCGCCGTTGCGCTCCATGCGGCCGATGATCGATTCTCTGACGCCCATGCGGTCGGCGGGTATCGAGTCGAGGTCGAAGCCGGGACCGCGGTCCCGGACGGACACGAAGACCGTCCTGCCCTCGACTTCGGCGAAGACCTGAACCGCGCCGCCCTCGCCACCGTACTTGGCGGCGTTCACCATCGCCTCGCGTCCGGCCTGCATCTGTGCGGCGATCCTGTCGTCGAGGGGGCAGTCGCCGACGACCACGACCTCGATGGGGACACCGTGCTTGTCCTCCACCTCGGCGGCATTGCGTCTCACGGCCTCGGCGAGGGTGGTGGGCTCGTCGTCCTCGTCCTTGCCGTTGCCCTCCGGTTTGTAGAGCCAGGCCCGCAGGTCGCGCTCCTGGGCCCGGGCCAGGCGGCGCACCTCGCCCGCGCTCTCCGCGTTGCGCTGGATCAGGGTCAGGGTGTGCAGGACCGAGTCGTGGACGTGGGCGGCGACCTCGGCGCGCTCCTGCGCGCGGATGCGCATCAGCCGCTCCTCGGAGAGGTCCTGGGTCATGCGCACCAGGTAGGGGCCGGCGAGGAGCGTGATCCCGACCAGGACGGCGAGGGCCGCCTGGAGGACGGAACCGAGGTGCGCGGCGGACCCCTGGAGGACGAAGATGCCGGTGACACCGGCCGTCACCAGCAGGACACCGGCCACGGAACGCAGCAGGGTCACGGTGCGCCGGTGCCGCCCCACCTCGGCCCAGCGGGCCCTGCGGGCGTTGTCCGCCTGGCGCCAGACGAGGGCGACACCGGCGCCGACGAGCACGGTCGGCCAGAGGTACGCCTTGGCGCCGCCGCCGAGGTCGACGTTGCCCACGAAGACCAGGGCCACGACGACCATCAGGAGCAGGGCGACGATCTGGCCCTTGTCGGGCTTGCGGGCGACGAGTCTGCGGCGCCCGTCCGGCGCGGTCTCGGCGGTGACGAGGGACGGCGGCCGCTGCGCGTCGACCCCGCCGACGCCCAGCGGGACGAAGAACCAGAAGGCCGCGTACAGCAACGCGCCGAGACCGTCGGCCATGAACAGGCCGACGAACGCGAACCGCACCCAGATGACGGGCAGCCCGAGGTGCCCGGCCAGCCCCCGCGCCACACCACCGAGCCAGCGTCCGTCGCTGCTGCGGTAGAGCTTGCGCGGCGGCCGCGGTTCGACGAGGGGCGCTGCTGCGGCTTCCGGCATGGCATCGATGGTCACACGGCCGTGGGCGGCGGGGCATCAGGGTCGGCCCCCGAGACTCCCCTGATCTTCGGCCCCCGGGCGCCTCGAACGCTCCCCGGGCGTCGGGTCAGGGCCGATATCAGGGTCCGACCAGGGTCGAACCGGCTGCCGTCGCGGCGCCGCGCCCGTCACCATGGACCCATGACAGATCACGAGCACGCCGCGACGGGTCCGGGACCCGGCCCCGGCCCGCGCCCCCCTCGGGGCGCCGGGCCGCAGGATGCCGCGCCCGCCGCGGATGCCACGGGTTCCGCGCCCGGCGCGGGCGCCGGCGGGGGCGATGTCCCCGGGCCGCCCCACAAGTTCCGGCGCGACCGGCGGCACAAGACGCTCGCCGGAGTCTGCGCCGGCCTGGGGCGGCAGTGCGACGTGGATCCGGTGATCTTCCGGATCACGCTCGCGGTGCTCTCCGCGACCGGCGGCATCGGCCTCATCTTCTACGGCTTCGCCTGGCTCTTCGTCCCCTACGACGACGAGGAGGAGAACGAGGTGCGCAAGCTGCTGACCGGGCGGGTCGACGGCCAGGCACTGGCGGCCGTGCTGTTCGCGCTGGTCGGCTGCGGGGTCCTCCTGACCATGCTGAACAACGGCGGCGTGCTCACCTTCGCCGTCGTCCTCTCCCTCCTCCTCGCGGGCGCCGGCTACTGGTCACGGCAGCGCAGGGCGCCCGACCCCGACCCGCTGGCCGCCCAGGCCGTCGCCGACGCCCCACCGGAGGCGCAGGCTCCGCCGATCCTGATCACCTGGCCCTCCTGGTGGCGCGAGCCGCTGGTCAAGGACGGCAGCCACGTCGGCGGGACGGGATACCTGTGGGGCCCGCCGGACTCCGAGGACCGGGACATCGCCGCCGCCGTCAACATCAGCCGCGGCGTCCCGGGCGCCGGGCGCGCCGTCGCGGGCGACCGGCAGGCGCGGGTCCCGCAGCCACGCGGCCCGCGCGGGATCGGCGGCTGGGTGTTCCTCCTCGCCCTGCTCGCCGGCTTCCTCGGCACCCGGCTGACCTGGGACGAGCACCCGCTCGGCACCAGCCTGCAGACCGGACTCGCCTGCGCCCTCGCCGTCTTCGGCGTCGGCATCGCGCTCAGCGCCTTCATCGGGCGCACGGGCGCCGGCTCGGTCTTCCTCGCGGTCATCACGGCGGGCCTGCTCGCCGGCTCGGTCGCCCTGCCCGAGGACGTCGGCACCGACTGGGTCCGGACCACCTGGGCGCCCCCGACGAAGACCGCCGTTCGCGAGCAGTACGAGGTAGGCGTCGGCAGTGGCACCCTCGACCTGTCCCGGCTGGACCTGGCCGAGGGGCAGACGGTGACCACCCGGGCCGACGTGGGCGTGGGCCGAATACGGGTCGTGGTGCCGCAGGACGTGACCGTGCGGCTGAGCGCGGAGGTGGGCGTGGGTGACATCCAGTTGCCCGGCGACGACGAGAAGGACGTGGACGTGGCACCGGGCAAGCACCAGGAGATCACCCTGCCCCCCGCCTCGGGCGGCAAGGACGCCGGCACCCTCGTCCTCGACCTCGAGGTCGGCGTCGGACAGGCGGAGGTGGCCCGTGCTGCGTCATAGGTTCCAGCCCGGGCGCCTGGTCGCCGGCGCCTTCCTGACCGCGGCGGGGGTCGTCTACGCCGGCGACGCGGGGGGCCTCTGGCAGACCCCGTGGTTCGTGCTGATCCCGCTCGTGGTGGGCGGCCTCTGCGTCGCCGGAGCGGTCGGCGTCCTGGCCCGGACGGTGCACCGACGCCGCGGGGCGCTGCGGGAGACGAGGGAGGACGGGCGCCGGGCCGGCATCCCCGGCGGCTGAGGACGCCGGGCCGGGCGGCACGGCACCCTACCGGACGGACGGACGGACGGACGGCCGACCGGCCGGCCGGAGCAGCGCCCAGCCGGGGACACCCCCCTGGCCGCCGCAGGGTCTTACCGGTACCTGCCCGCCGCAGAGTCTTACCGGTACCCGCCCGCCGTCCGCTGTCGTCGCCGGGAGCGCAGCAAGGCGTCCAGGGACAGCAGCGGCGCGCCCGCGAGGACGAGGGGGGTCCAGGCCATGAGGTAGGCCAGGTCGTTGCCGTAGTAGTACGGGTCAGAGGCCCAGCTGACGGTCAGCCACAGGCTGAGGGAGATCAGCGCGCCGCCGAGGGCCGCCAGGCGGGTCAGCAGTCCGAGCAGGGTGCCGATACCGACGGCGAGTTCGCCGAGGGCGATGGCGTAGCCGAAGCCGGAAGGGCTCTTCAGGGCCAGGTCGACCAGGGAGGGGAGCGCCGAGGAGTCGCGGACGGTGCGCATCATGTCGCCGACGGAACCGGCGCCCGAGTCCTTCATGAAGGCGCTGTCGGTGAGCTTGTCCAGGCCCGCGTAGACGAAGGTGACGCCCAGGAAGATCCGCAGGGGCAGCAGCGCGTACCGCGTGGCCTGGTCCCGCCAGCCGCCGTCATCGCCCGGACGTGTGGTGTACGCGTCCGTCCGCATACCGTGAGCCATCACTGCCAGCCGCCTCTCGCCCGCGCGTGCCCAGACCCCCTCGACAGTCCATACGTACAGCACACGGGGCCCGCTCAACCCCTCCCTCCGGCGTTTTCTTCCTGTCGGTTTCGACAGTTCGCCGGCCGGCGGGGCCGGGTCGGCCGGGCGGTCAGTCCGTGACGTCGATGGCGTACCGGTTGGTCTCCACGCCCGCGCTCGTGACCACCTGGACGTCCACCCGGCCCGGCTCCACGTCCGCGGGTACCGGGACCGTCAGGAGGTCGTCCGCGGGGTTGCTGAAGCCGCCGGTCACCGGGACCAGCGGGACGTGGACGTTGACCGCGCCGATGCGGACCACCATCCGGGACAGGCGGTCCGCGCGCTGGGCGCCCGGGGGGACGAAGCCGGCGCCCCGGATCTCGATGTCGTCGCCGGTGCGGATCGGCGCGTCGAGGTCACCGGCCTCCCGGGCCCGGACCACGGAGAGGATCACCGGACGGCCGCCCTCCGCGTACTTGCCGGCCAGGTAGGTGGCAGCCGACACCAGCACCACGACCGCCAGCCCCCACGGCAGGTCGGGCAGCTGCTCCGGGCGTCGGGCCAGCCGCACCGCCGCGAACACCAGGGCGACGGTGCTGATGACCACGTACTGGATGTCGGCGAAGGTCCCGCGTCCGGCGTC
Source organism: Streptomyces sp. BK79 (assembly GCF_044142145.1). Lineage (NCBI taxonomy): Bacteria > Bacillati > Actinomycetota > Actinomycetes > Kitasatosporales > Streptomycetaceae > Streptomyces > Streptomyces sp. BK79. Next base: position 163,042 of record NZ_JBHVOC010000006.1, on the reverse strand, counting down.
ATCGGTCAGCAGGTCGGCCGCGCGCGGCCGGTCCGCCCGTACCTTCTGCAGGCGCTGCCCCAGCACCCGCAGTCCGACCACCCGCCGCACCAGGACCGCGATCGCGCACACCACCGCGAGCACCGTCACCGCGCCGGCGCCGCGAGCCAGTTCGAGTCCTGAGATCAGTGCGTCCCGCTCGTCGTGGCCCGAGGCCACGGCCAGCTGCCCGGCCAGGACGAGTACCGCGTAGGCGACGAACAGCACCCAGACCGCCGCGACCGCCCTGGACGTGGACAGGCGGTTGTCCTCGCCGATGACGGGAGCCAGCGCCCCGCCCCGCGACCGGTGGAAGAAGGAGGCCGCCGTCAGCGCGCCGGCCACGACCACCGCCGCCACGAGCCCGGCGGTGCGCGCCGCCGACCAGCCGGCCCCGATCGCGGTGAGCGACTGCCCGAGGAGCAGCAGGACGACCCCGGCCCACACCACGGCCGCCGTGCGGCGTCCGAGGCCCGCGAGCCATGCCTCGCCCTCGGCGCGACCGCGTTCGGCGACGAGTTCCGCGGACTGGGTCAGCTCCTCCGAGACCCACTGCCGGGAGGCGGAGGCCGAGTGGGCCACCGCGGCCGGCAGGCCCTGCCCGGCGGCGAACTCGTCCCGGCGCAGCAGAAACGCGGCGACCGCCCGGCGGTGCCCCTCCCGGGCGCCGTGCGGACAGTCACCGCAGGTGCAGCCGCCCCCGTGCGCCGCTTCGTACGCGCCCTTGTCCGAGCCGCTCCCGCGTCTCGCCTCCCGCACCGCCACGCCCGACGCCCGCCTTCCCGAACCCCTGCGACAACCCAGCCCTAAGTCCCTTGCGACGAAAGCGAATTGTGCCGTACGGAACCCCTCGCGCGCCCGGCGCCCCCGGCTTCTCCGCCCAGCGCGGGTGATGAGGGAAGCACGATGTTGACCCGCCTGCGGGGGTTCCCCCGGGGCCGGGATCGCCCCGGCGCCGGCGCGGTCTCGATACCGGACACAAGGTGTCGGATTTCGGGGTCACACTCGACGTATGGCATCGAGCATTCCGGACACGTCCCCGCACACCACCGCGAGCTGGGCGGACTTCACCGCCGCCGAACCCGCGCTGGCCGCCACCGTGGAGGCCCGCTTCGGCGCGTACACCCACCACACCCTCGCCACCCTACGCAAGGACGGTTCGCCCCGCACCAGCGGTCTGGAGGTGCGTTTCCTGGGCGGTGAGCTGTGGCTCGGCATGATGCCGGGTTCGCTGAAGGCGCTCGACCTGCGCCGCGACGCACGGTTCGCGGTGCAGGCGAACCCGGGGGACGGCACCGGGATGGGCGGCGGGGACGTGCGGATCGGCGGACGGGCGGTCGAGGTGGAGGACCCCGGGGTCCGGGCCGGGTACGTGAAAGAGGTGGAACCGCCGGAGCCGTTCCACCTCTTCCGAACCGAGCTGACGGAGGTCGTGCGGACCTACGTGGCGGACGACGCGTATCTCGTCGTCCAGGTCTGGCAGCCCGGGAAGCCCTTGCGCACCTTCAGGCGCACCTAGGGGTTCACTCCCACTCGATCGTCCCCGGCGGCTTCGAGGTCACGTCGAGGACGACCCGGTTGACGTCCTTGACCTCGTTGGTGATCCGCGTCGAGATCCTGGACAGCACGTCGTACGGCAGCCGGGACCAGTCGGCCGTCATCGCGTCCTCGGAGGACACGGGCCGCAGCACGATCGGGTGGCCGTAGGTGCGGCCGTCGCCCTGGACGCCGACCGAGCGGACGTCGGCGAGCAGCACCACGGGGCACTGCCAGATGTCGCGGTCGAGGCCGGCCGCCGTCAGCTCCTCACGGGCGATGGCGTCGGCCTCGCGGAGCAGGTCGAGCCGCTCCTTGGTGACCTCGCCGACGATGCGGATGCCGAGGCCGGGGCCCGGGAAGGGCTGGCGCTGGACGATCTCCTCCGGCAGGCCCAGCTCCTGGCCGACCATCCGGACCTCGTCCTTGAACAGCTGGCGCAGCGGCTCGACCAGCTCGAACTCGATGTCGTCGGGGAGGCCGCCCACGTTGTGGTGGGACTTGATGTTGGCGGTGCCGGTGCCGCCGCCGGACTCGACGACGTCCGGGTAGAGCGTGCCCTGCACGAGGAAGGCGACCTCGGGGCCGTCCTCCTGCATGATCTCCAGCTGCGCCTGCTCGAAGACCCGGATGAACTCGCGGCCGATGATCTTCCGCTTCTCCTCGGGGTCCGAGACCCCGGCGAGCGCCTTGAGGAACCGCTCCTCGGCGTCCACGACCTTGAGCTGCACGCCGGTCGCGGCGACGAAGTCCTTCTCGACCTGCTCGGTCTCGCCCTTGCGCATCAGGCCGTGGTCGACGTAGACGCAGGTCAGCTGGGAGCCGATGGCCTTCTGGACGAGGGCGGCGGCGACGGCGGAGTCCACGCCGCCGGACAGGCCGCAGATGGCGCGCTTGTCGCCGACCTGCTCGCGGATCGCGGCGACCTGCTCCTCGATGACGTTGCCCGTGGTCCAGTCGGGGCTCAGGCCCGCGCCCCGGTACAGGAAGTGCTCCAGCACCTGCTGCCCGTGCGTGGAGTGCATCACCTCGGGGTGGTACTGGACGCCGTAGAGCTTCTTCTCGTCGTTCTCGAAGGCGGCGACCGGGACGACGTCGGTGGAGCCGGTGACGGCGAAGCCCTCGGGGGCGGCGGAGCAGGCGTCGCCGTGCGACATCCACACGGCCTGCTCGGCGGGGGTGCCCTCGAAGAGGGTGGAGGAGTTCTTGGAGACGTGCAGCTCCGTGCGGCCGTACTCACGGGCGCCGGAGTTGTCGACGGTGCCGCCGAGGGTCTGCGCCATCAGCTGGAAGCCGTAGCACATGCCGAAGACGGGGACGCCGGCCTCGAACAGGGAGCGGTCGAGGGTCGGGGCGCCCGGCTCGTACACCGACGAGGGACCGCCGGAGAGGATGATGGCCGCCGGGTTCTTGGCGAGCATCTCCTCGACCGGCATGGAGCTCGGCACGATCTCGCTGTAGACCCGCGCCTCGCGGACACGACGGGCGATGAGCTGGGCGTACTGCGCACCGAAGTCGACGACCAGGACGGTGTCGGGGGCGGCGGCAGCGGGAGTCGCTGATGACACGGGGTGCCTTCCGGCGGTCGGGCGGGGGTCTTGTGCTCCCGATTCTACCGAGACGGGCAGGTGGCACGTCCCGCCCACGGGTGCCCGGCCCGCGCCACCCCCGCGGCGCCCCGGGGTCTCACCATCCGAACCGGCTTGGACACCGAGCGTCCCCGGGGCATACTGGGCCCATGCTCACGCACCAGGCGTTCCTGTTTACCTATGGCAACCGGCCCACCGGCTGCCATGGTCGTGCTGCTTGAGCAACTGACAAGCGACTTCCCAGGCGCCCCGGGCCGACAAGGCCCGGGGCGTCTGGCGTTTCCGGGTCCGGTCGCTCCGGGGCCACCAGCCCCCAAGGAGCCCTCATGACCACCGCCACGGACAAGACCGGCGCTACGGACAAGACCACCGCCACGGACAAGACCGGCGCCCGCACCTCCGAGGCCGCCGGCGTGATCACCGGCGCCCGTGACCGCATCGACGCCCTCGACGACCGGATCATCGGCCTGATCCAGGAACGGATGGCCGTCTCCGCCGTCATCCAGGAGGCGCGGATCACCTCCGGCGGCCGGCGCGTGAACCTCTCCCGCGAGATGGAGGTCCTCGACCACTACCGGCAGGCGCTGGGCAAGCCGGGTACGGCGCTGGCGATGACCATGCTGGAGCTGTGCCGCGGTCGCATCTGAGTTCGGCCGCTTCTCACCCGTACGGCGCGTGACCGGTACCCGAGCGGCTTCGTTGGTCCCGGTGTCCGTGCCAGCCAGGGGCGGGCCCGAACAACCACGCGTGGCCAAGCCGGAGCGATGAGGCGTGCGGATCGTGCCGCACGTCGTGGGACCTCGCTCCGGGGAAGTGACCGGACGGCAGGGGACAGCAGCCCGGTCACCCAGGAACGGCCGGCTCCGGGGACGCCCGGGGCCGGCCGAACGGACAACGGTCCCGTGCGCGGCCCTCCCACCACCGCGCCCCACCACAACCGCACGACCACTCGAGACCCGCGGCGCACCCCCCCGGCGCCGCTCCGAGGCACCGGCGCCGCCCTGACGCCGGTGCTGGCTGAGGAAGGGCCCCGCGGCCGCACACCCGCGGGGCCCTTCGCCATGTCCGGCGCTCCATTGCCATGTCCGGCGATCCCTTCCGGGTGGCGTACGTCACATAAAGGTTTTGTCAGTTCGGGACAACCATGCGCGGCCTTCACTGATCAAACAGGCGTACAGCTAGAACCAAGGGCCACACCCGCGCCCCACACGCGGAGGCCTCCCACTCTCCCGTACCGCGCGTGCGGTACGCCGGACCACCCGAGGTCTTCATGAAGCTTCGTCGCGCCATGGCAGCCGCGGCCGCCACGGCTGTGATCGCCCCGGTGGCACTGCTCGCGGCCCCGGCCGCCTACGCGACCGAGGACACGTCCTCCCCGTCGCCGAGCGTCTCCGAGAGCGCGCCGACGACGGACACCCCGTCGACGGACACCCCGGCGCCGAGCCAGTCCACGAGCGAGACCACTCCCCCGGCGAGCGACTCCCCGAGCAGCTCGCCCAGCAGCTCTCCGAGCAGCTCCGCCCCCGAGTCCCCGGCGCCCAGCACCTCCGCGCCCACCTCGCCGGCGCCGAGCACCTCGGCCCCCGAGGAGTCGGAGACCCCGGACCCCGACGCCGTGTGCGAGGACACCAAGGTCGACGTCAGCATCACCGGCCTGCCCGGCAAGATCTCGGTGGGCAGCGGCTGGCACGAGTTCTCGCTGAACGTCGCCAACAACTCCGACTCCACGCTGCAGAACCTCGACTACCTGGCCGGCGCCTCCTCCGACCGCGACGGCGAGGAGCTGTTCGAGAGCAAGAAGGTCAGCCTCCAGGCGTGGAACCCGGAGGACGAGATCTGGGAGGACCTCAACGAGTTCGGTTACGCGGTCGGTTACGTCGGCTACACGGACGAGCTGGCGCCCGGCTACGAGGTCGACATCCCGCTGCGGATCAACGTGAAGTCCGACGCCCCGGTCGGCGCCGGCTTCACGCTGGGCGCGACCATCTACGGCGACGCGGACGACCAGTGCGTCGGCTTCGGTGACGTCGCCTACAAGTTCGAGATCGTGGCCGCCGGCACCGACACCGAGGGCACCGAGCCGCAGGAAGGCGGCAAGGCGCCCGTCGCCGACGAGAAGCCGGCCGCCAACACGCCCGAGGTCACCGGCAGCCTCGCCGAGACCGGTTCGAGCTCCGCCCTGCCGATGATCGGCCTCGTCGGCGGGATCGCCGTCGTCGTCGGTGGCGGCGCGGTGTTCGCGGTGCGGCGGCGCAAGGCCGGCGCCGAGGCGTAAGCGCCTGCGGTAGGCGCCGGCACGGCCGGCCGCAAGACGGGAAGGACCTGCGCTCGGAGGGGGGCGCAGGTCCTTCTGCGTTCCGCGCCCCCTCCCGTGCGGCTACTCCTTCGGCGGCACCGCCGGTATCCCGAGGAACGGCAGCCGCAGCGCGCCGAACGCCTGGTCCGGGACCGCCGGGGACTTGGGCTCGACGGGGGCCAGGCGCTCGTACGCCGTCCCCTGCGCCGGGCGCGGGTCGCTCTCGCCCTTGTTCGGCCAGTACGACATCGCCCGCTCGGCCTGCGCCGTGATGGTCAGGGACGGGTTGACGCCGAGGTTCGCCGAGACCGCGGCGCCGTCGACGACGGAGATGCCGGGGTAACCGTAGAGCCGGTGGTACGGGTCGATGACGCCGCTCTCGCGGGAGGCGCCGATGGGGCAGCCGCCCAGGAAGTGCGCGGTGAGCGGGGTGCCCATCAGCTCGCCGACGTTGGAGCCGGCGAAGCCGTTGATCTCGGCGGCGAGCGCAGACGCGCCCTCCGTCGCCGCCTTGATCTGCTTCGGGTTGGGCGAGCCGTGGCCCGGGCGGGCGGTGAGCAGTCCCTTGCCGATGCCCGTCGGTTTCAGGTGCGTGGTCAGGGAGTTGTCCAGCGACTGCATCACCAGGCCGATGATGGTCCGCTCGGACCACTTGCGGTTGGACAGGGAACGCAGCACCAGCAGCGGGTGCCTGGCCGCGTGGCCCAGGAAGCCCAGGACGCGGGAGGCGCCGGAGGCGGTGTGCCCGGCGTAGGGGACCTGGAGGATGGACAGGCCGCCCATCGAGTTGGACCCCTTGCCGTAACGGACCGGCTCGATGTGGGTGTTGGGGTCCGGGTGGATCGAGGACGTGATGGCGACGCCCCGCGTGAAGTCGGCGCGCGGCTGTCCGGTGGCCTGGCGGTAGCGCCGGTCGTCGGTCTGGGCGCCGACCAGGGCCTCGGAGTTGGTGCGGGTGAGGTCCCCGAGCCGGTCGGATATTCGGGGCAGCCGGCCGCCCGCCTTCATGCGGTGCAGCAGGGTCTGGGTGCCGTAGGTGCCGGCGGCGATGACGACCCGGCGGGCGGTGAAGGTGCGGCCGGTGCCCTTCTTCTGCCGGTCGGTGGGGAGGGTGGCGACCGCGAACCCGCCGCGCGAGTCCTCGGTGACCGAGACGACCGTGGTCATCGGGTGCACGACGGCGCCGGCCTTCTCGGCGAGGTACAGGTAGTTCTCGTTGAGGGTGTTCTTCGCGCCGCGCCGGCAGCCGGTCATGCACTCGCCGCACTCGTTGCACGCCGTGCGGTCGGGGCCCGCGCCGCCGAAGTAGGGGTCGGGCACCCTCTCCCCCGGCTTCGCCCTCACCGTGCCGTCGGCGTCCTCGCCGTCGCCGAAGAAGACGCCGACCGGCGCCATGTGGAAGGTGTCGCCGCATCCCATCCGCTCGGCGGCGGCCTTCAGGTGCACGTCGGAGGGGGTCATCGTCGGGTTCAGCCGGACGCCGAGCATGCGCCGGGCCTGGTCGTAGTACGGGCTCAGCTCCTCGTGCCAGTCGGTGATGTCACGCCACTGGGGGTCCTCGAAGAACGGCTTCGGGGGCACGTAGAGGGTGTTGGCGTAGTTGAGGGAGCCGCCGCCGACGCCCGCGCCTGCCAGGACCATGACATTCCCGAGCAGGTGGATGCGCTGGATGCCGAACATGCCGAGCTTCGGCGCCCAGAGGTAGTTCTTCAGGTCCCAGGAGTTCCTGGGGAGGGTGCCGCGGGTGAAGCGGCGGCCGGCCTCCAGGACGCCGACCCGGTAGCCCTTCTCGGTGAGGCGGAGCGCGGAGACCGACCCGCCGAACCCCGACCCCACGACGACGACGTCGTAGTCGTACCCGTTCTCGTCCCGGGTCTGGACAGACTTCTCCTGCGACACGTGCTCTCCTCGTTGAGAACGGGCGTTGACTGGGGCTGGGTCAGCGGAGGCGGAACGCCTTCATCAGGCGCAGGCTCCGGCTCATGAACGCCGCGTACTTCTCGTCGTCCATGCCGAGCGAGGGCGCCATCGGCAGCAGCCGCTGGTGGGCGATCGTCTGCGACTCGGTGTACTTGAGGATGCCCTCGGAGCCGTGCCGGCGGCCGAGGCCCGACTCCTTCATGCCGCCCATGGGCGACTGGACGCTGCCGTACGCGGAGGCGTAGCCCTCGTTGATGTTGACCGTGCCGGTGCGCAGACGGGCGGCGATCTCGCGCCCCAGGCGGGCGTCGGTGGTCCACACCGAGGAGTTCAGCCCGTACGACGTGGCGTTGGCGCGATCGACGGCCTCGTCCACCGTCTTGAAGCGGTAGACGGACACGACGGGCCCGAAGGTCTCCTCGCAGCACAGGGTCATGGCGTCCGTGACGCCCTCGAGGACGGTCGGCTCGTAGAAGTACGGCCCGATGTCGGGGCGGGCCACTCCCCCGGTGACGACGCGCGCGCCCTTGCCGACGGCGTCCTCGACGTGCCGCTTCACGGTCTCCAGCTGGTGCCCGCTGACCAGGGAGCCCATGTCCGCTCCGTAGGCCAGGGCGCTGCCCAGCCGCATCGCGCGGGTGCGGGCGGCGAAGCGGTCGAGGAAGGCGTCGGCGACCGAGTCGTGGACGTAGATCCGCTCGATGGACACGCACAGCTGGCCGGCGGAGGAGAAGCAGGCGCGGACGGCGCCTGCCGCCGCCTTCTCGATGTCGGCGTCCTCCAGGACCAGCATGGCGTTCTTGCCGCCGAGTTCCAGCGAGACGCCGACCAGGCGGTCCGCGGCGACCGTGGCGACCTCGCGGCCGGTGCGGGTGGAGCCGGTGAAGGAGACGTAGTCGCCGTGCTTGACGACCTCGGGGCCGATGACCGGGCCGACGCCGATGACGGCCTGGAGCACGTCGGCGGGCAACCCGGCCTCGATCAGCAGGTCACGGGCCCACAGCGCGGTGAGACAGGACTCGGTGTCGGGCTTCATCACGACCGCGTTGCCCGCGACGAGGGCGGGCAGCGCGTCACCGACGGACAGTTCGAAGGGGTAGTTCCACGGGACGATCTGCCCGATCACGCCGCGCGGGTGGCGCAGTTCGGTGACCTTCGTGAGGGTCGGTACGGCGCCGGTGTGCCGCTTGGGCCGCAGGTAGGCGGGGGCCTTGCGGCCGTAGTGCCGGGCGGCGACGGCGACGGCCTGGACCTCCTCGTGGGCGTGCAGGCGGGCCTTGCCGGTCTCCAGCTGGATGAGGTCGAGCACCTCGGCCTGGCGCTCCAGGACCAGGTCGTGGAAGCGCAGCAGGACCGCGGCACGCTGCCGTACCGGCGTGCGTGCCCACACGGCCTGGGCGGCGCGGGCCCGCTCGAAGGCGGCGGCCACGTCCTCGGGCGTCGACTCGGGCAGCTCGGCCAGCTGCTCGCCGGTGAACGGCGTGTGGTTGGCCGTGCGGCCGGAGCCGGCCACGCCCTTGGTGAGCTGGGCGACCAGCTCGGGCGTGACCACGTCGGCCGCGGTGCGGGCGCCCCGGGGGGCGGGGGCGAGAGGGTTCGTGCCGGTGAGGGCCGGGGCCTGCGCGTCCGTCATGAGCCGCAGGGTATGACGCCGGGAGGGGCTTTGTGTACCCGTCGGTAATCGGGATTCACCGAGTGCTCACATGACGCCAGTGATCGCTGGCAACAAACCCGCTGATCAGGGGGTTATCCGGCAGGGCTGGGCCGGATCGCTTCTTTTCGGTCCGGAGCGGGCCGAGCGGCGCCGGCCACCGCCTCCAGGTGCCGCGCGACCTCCTCCGCGTCCGGCCGCCGGGCGGCGTCCTCGTCCCTCAGCCGTTCGATCAGCCCGCCGAGCGGCCCGGCCGGTGACGGGTCCTCGACGGCGGTGTGCAGGAGGGCGCCCAGCGAGCGCAGGTCCGCCGCGGGACCGGCGCCCCGCGAGGACTCCTCGTCCGGTACGCGGGCCGTGCCGAAGTCGGTGAGCACGACGCGGCCGTGCGGGCCGAGCAGGACCTTGGCGGGCCTGACCGCGCGGTGCACGATGCCGACGGCGTGCGCCGCCCGCAGCGCGCCGAGGACCGCGAGGCCCACGCGGGCCGCTTCGGGCACCGTCACCGGGCCGCGCCGGAGCACCTCGTGCAGGGACTCGCCGGGGACCCACTCCATGACGATCCAGGGCAGCCCGTCCAGGCCCGCCTCCTCCACGACCACGTCGTGGATGCGGACGGCCGCGGGGTGGTCGACACGGGCGGCGGCGCGTGCCTCGCGATACAGCCGGTGGGCGGCCCGGCGGTACGTCTCGTCCGCCGGGTCGCCGGGCAGTCGCGGCCGCTTGACGGCGACGTCGCGGGCCGCGTGTTCGTCGAAGGCCCGCCAGACGGTTCCCGAGGCGCCGGAACCGGCCCGCCTCAGCAGCCGGTACCGCTCGCCGACCAGGCGCCCCTGGGATTCCATCAGAGCTGGTCGACCTCCCAGTTGGCGACGACGGTACGGGCGATCTCCCGTCCCTCGTCGGCGAAGTACCCCTTGCGGGGGTAGTCGATCGACACCTTGTACATGTCGCCGTTGTCCGCCCGGTAGTACAGGATGTGGTACTCGCGCTCGCGGGGGTTCTGCGTGTCCGCGGTCGTGTAGGCGATGGTGTTCTCGGCCGCCTTCCTGCCCTTGTACTCGGTCTCGCCCGGTTCACCCCTGGGGGCCGGCTCGTCGGCGAAGTCCCACGAGTACTCGCCGTCCTTGAGCATCTCCCAGTCCGCCCAGGCGTTGGCCCCCGCGGTGTCCGGGATCTTGGCGTCCTTGTCGTCGGCCTTGATGTCGCGGTCCACGTGGACGGTGACCGTGCCGCTGGGATCGGCGAACGACTCGGTGGTGCCGTCCCAGTTGTCGGGGTGCTTCAGCTTCACGAACGCCGCCGGCACGGCCACGCTCATGCCGGGCTTCGCCCCGAGGTCGTGCTTCTTCCACCCGTCCGGCAGGGGCCCCGCGAACGGTTCCGCGACCACCAGGTACGACGCCACCGCCGCCGCGACGACCGCCGCGCCGAGGGTGATCCACGCGTTGCGGCCCAGCCGGACGCTCCACCTGGACACGGGCGCCCGGTCCGGCCCGCCCGGCCCGTCGACCCGTACGACCTGGGTGGGCGCGGGCGCCGGCGGGTTCGCGGCGGCGTCCAGCAGGGCCCGGACCCGGGCGGCGTCCGGGCGGCGCGCCGGGTCCTTGTCCAGCAGGCCCGTGATGACCTCGGCCAGCGGCCCCCGCGCGGCGGCGGGCGGCGCGGGCGTGGCGTTCAGCACGGACTGGAGCGTGGCCGGGGTGTTGCTGCGCCGGAACGGCGAGACGCCCTCGGTCGCCGCGTACAGCACCACGCCCAGCGACCACAGGTCGCTCGCCGGACCGGGGCGCTGGCCCAGCACCCGCTCGGGGGCGATGTACTCGGGCGAGCCGACGAAGCCGCCGGTGTCGGTCAGGTTGGTCTCGCCCTCGATCTGGGCGATGCCGAAGTCGGTGAGGACGACCCGGTCGTACCGGCCGAGCAGCACGTTGTCCGGTTTCACGTCCCGGTGCAGGACGCCGGCCGCGTGGGCGGCCTCCAGCGCGCCGAGCACCTCCAGGCCGATCCTGGCCGCCTCGCGGGCGCCGAGCGTGCCCTCCTGGAGGGCGTCGCCCAGCGAACGGCCCCGCACCAGCTCCATCACGATCCACGGCTGCCCGTCCACCACTGCCACGTCGTGCACGTCGACCACGGCGGGGTGGTCCAGCCGGGCCGCCGCACGTGCCTCGCGGCGCATCCGCTCGAAGGCGTTGTCCCGTTCGCGTTCGGGAAGGTGGTCGGGGACGCGGGGCTCCTTGACGGCCACCTCGCGGTCCACGGTCTCGTCCTTCGCCCGCCACACCGTGCCCATACCGCCGTGCCCGAGCTTGGCGATCAGCCGGTAGCGCCCGGCGATGAGCCGTCCGGCGCCGGGTTCCGCCGCGCCCGCCGCCGAGGACTCCGGCCGTGCCTGGGCGTGCGCGTCCCGCGGTCCCCCGGGCCCCGCCGGCTCCCGGGGCGGCACGACCTGGGTGGGTGCCGCGTACGGGTTGCCGGGATGCGGTACGCCGACGGGCGGATTCGGTGGTCGCAGGCCAAAACTCGTCGGCTCGTCCGACCCGTTGCGGGGTCCCCCGTTGCTGCTCATGGCTCCATCCATATCGCGCCGGACGCGTCCGTATCCACCACTCGTGGCGCCCGGTCACAGACCCGTGACGCGGGCTGCCGCTTATCTCCTGTTTAGGTCCGTTGCGGGGGACGAGGGCGGGGAGAAGGACGCCGAGGTGGGCGGTGACACGGGGTCCTCCGAAGGCGTCACCGTCGCCGAACTGGTCGGCGTACCGCCCCCGTCGCCGTCCGCGTCCGCCAGCAGCGCCGCCGCCGTGACGCCGGCGCCGGCCGCGGCGACCACCAGCAGCACCCCCATGAGCACGCCCCGCGTCACGTTGCGGGGCCCGTCGGCCCGCGTCGGCGCGGGGGTCCGGCCCGTGGCCAGGAAGGCGCGCAGCATCCGTTCCGCCTCCGCCGCGTCCAGCCGCCGGGCCGGGTCGCGCTCCAACAGGCCCTGGACGACCGGAAGGAGGGGGCCGGCCTGGGCGGGCGGGCGGATCTCCTCGGTGACCACGGCGTGCAGGACGCCGCCCAGCGAGTCGCGGTGGAAGGGCGAGGAGCCGCTGAGGATCGCGCAGAGCAGCACACCCACCGACCACAGGTCGGACTCCGGGCCCGTCCCGGCACCCGACATCCGCTCCGGGGCCGTGTACTCGGGGGATCCGACGAAGGAGCCGGTCTCGGTGAGTGTGGTGGCGCCCGCGACCTGGGCCACCCCGAAGTCGGTGAGCACGACCCGGCCGTCCTCGGCCACCAGCACGTTCGACGGCTTCACGTCCCGGTGCAGGATGCCGGCCGCGTGCGCGGTGCGCAGGGCGTCGAGCAGCGCGATGCCGATGCGGGCGGCCTCGCCGGCACCGACCGGGCCGTGGCTGAGGACGCGGTCGGCGAGCGAACCGCCGTCGACCAGTTCCATGACCATGTAGGCCCGCTCCGCGTCCTCGACGACGTCGTGCACGACGATGACGTGCGGATGCCTCAGCTGTGCGACCGCGCGCGCCTCGCGCAGGGTGCGTTCACGGCGCCGCCGGGCCTCGGCCGCGGACAGGGACTCGTCGAGGGGGAGGGCCTTCACCGCCACCTCGCGGGCGAGCAGTTGGTCGGTGGCCCGCCACACGATGCCCATGCCGCCGTGGCCGAGCCGCTCATGGAGCCGGTACCGGCCCGCGATGACACGCCCGCCCGCCCCCTCGGTCACCATGCGTCCCATCATGCCCCACCGGACGGAGCGGCTCCGGGCAGCCGGGACCGGGGTGGCCGACAACCGACGGGCGTCCGCACACGGTGGCGACGGCTTCCGGCCACGGGCCGTGGCGTCCGGTCCCGGGCGCCCGCCCGGAGCGCCCGGCCCGGGCGCCTCGCGCGGTGCGCGTCAGGCCGTCCTCTCCTGCCAGCTCTGGAGCACCGCCGCGAACTGCCGCCGCACGGTGGGCCAGTCGCCGGCCGGCCCCGACATGTTGAGGGCGTACTCGACGCCGTCCCGGGACATGTACGTCTGGGACACGGCGCGGCGCGGGCCGGGGAAGGGCGTGTCCTTGGCCAGCGCGGTCCAGGTGTACTCCCACCGGGCGCTGTCGCGGTCGCGGTAGGTGGTCCGCTCCAGGGCGACGCGCCGGTAGTCGACCAGCCGTTGGAGCTGTACCTCCAGGTCGAGCTGGTGGGCGTACGGGTCGTTGTAGTCGGGGGCGGTGTCGACGGAGACGCGCAGGACGTGCTCACCGCCGTCGGGGGTGTAGTCGACCTGCTGGAGTTCGCCGGAGTCGTCGAACTCCGTGCGCTGCCACTCCTCGGGGAGATGGAGGCTGAAACCCAACGGGTCGTCGCGGCGGGGCCAGTCGGCCGGAACGGAGCCTGAGGGGTCCTGGCCCGTCGTGGCGGAGGGGGAGGCGGACGACGGCGAGGGGGAGCGGTCCGGGCCGGCCGACGCGCCGCTCCCGTCCCGCTGCTGGAGCACCACGGCGGTGCCCGCGCCGATGAGCGCCGCGACGGCGACGACCAGGGCGAGCGTACGCAGCCGGCCGCGCCGGGAACGCCCGGGCGCGGCGCCCCCGTGCCCGGCCGGCGCGTGTCCGGACGCCGGATGTCCCGTCGCCGTGGGACCGACCGTGGCGGGACCGACCGCCGTCGGACCGGTCGTGGACCGGCCGGGGGCCGACCGGCCGGTCGTCGTCGGGCCGGTCGCCGACGGGTACAGCGGAGCGCCCGCCGGTCCGGTGGCCGACGGGTACGGTGCCGCGCCCGCCGGGCCCGCGGCCCGCTGATGGAGCGTGTCGCCCTGCCGGGACGGCCCCCCGTACCGCGTCGGCACGTACGCCTGGGCCTCGTTCGGCCGCCGTCCCTCCGCCGCCTGCGCGAGCATCTGCTCGGTCGCGGTCGCGTCGGGCCGCGCGCCCGGCTCCTTGTGCAGCAGGGCGCCGATGACGGGCGCGAGCGGACCGGCGTACCGGGGCTCGGCGGCCTCCTCCTCGACGACCGCCTGCATGGTGGTCAGCGGTGAGGTGCGGCGGAACGGCGACCTGCCCTCCACCGCCGTGTACAGCGTCGCCCCCAGCGCCCACAGGTCGGAGGCGGGGCCGGGATCGTGACCGCGGACGCGCTCGGGGGCCAGGTAGTCGACGGAGCCGACGACCTCTCCGGTGCGCGTGATGGTGGAGTCGCCCTCGATCTGCGCGATGCCGAAGTCGGTGAGCAGCACCCGCCCGTCGTCGGCGAGCAGCACGTTGCCCGGCTTGACGTCACGGTGCAGTACGCCGGCGGTGTGCGCGGCGCGCAGGGCCCGCAGCACCCACAGGCCGATCCGGGCCGCCTCGCGCGCCTCGACCCGCTCCTCCTCCTTCACCGCGTCGGCCAGTGAACGGCCCTCGACCAGCTCCATGACGATCCACGGCCGGCCGTCGTGTTCGAGTACGTCGTGCACGGTGACGACGGCCGAGTGGTTGATCCGTGCCGCCGCGCGCGCCTCGCCCCGGGTACGCGCCAGCAGGATCGCCTGGTCGCTCTCGGAGACGTAGAGCGCGGCGGTCAACTCCTTGATGGCGACGGTCCGGTGCAGCACCTCGTCGTGTGCCCGCCACACGCGGCCCATGCCGCCGCTGCCGATCGCCTCGCCGAGCCGGTAACGGCCCGCTACGAGCCGGCCCTGCATCTGATTCACGTCGCCCCGCAATGTGTCTTGTCAGGGCCAGACTAGGGACCGGCCCGCCTCCGCGGAACGGTCGGGGTGGCACGGAAACCGCTCTGTGACGGTTGTCGCTTTCCGTGACGGGAGGCAACCATCGTGGCCGACCGGGGTCAGCCCGTGTACCGGTAGGTCGCCGAGGCCTGTTCGAACAGCCGGGTCACCTGGTCCCGTTCCGACTCCGGGCCGCGCACCTGCACCACGTGGTAGCGCCCGTCGATCAGGATCGCGACGTTGCGCACGTACAGCTCGCCGCCGTCGGCCGCGGTCCAGGTGAACTGCCCCTCCGCCATGGTCCGTCCGCCGACCTCGATGGTCTTCAGTCCGCTGGAGGTGGCCCAGCTGGAGGCGCGGTAGGACTCCAACTCGGGTTCGCTGTCGCGCTGGTAGGCCATCGGGTCGTCGCCGTGCTCGCTCGCGCGGTCCCGGCCCGGCACCACGATGAGCCGGTAGTCGCCCTGGGCGTAGACCACCTGGCCGCTGCCGTTGCGAGGGGTGCGGTCCCAGCCCTCGGCGACGGCCACGCGGAAGCCCTCCGGGTCCTCGCGCAGGGCGAACCCGTCGGCGACGGCGGGGTCGTTGGACTGCGTCTCGGTGGAACCGGCCTCCGTGTCCGAGGCGCTCGGGCCGTCCTCGGGTGACGTCTGGTCGGGCCGGGGCTCGCTGCTGACGTCCGGCGACCCTTCGGGGGGTGCCTCGCTCGCCTCGCCGGCGGCGCCCGTGCGGTCGGTGGCGCCGGTGGCGCCGGGATCGCTCTTCGGCATGAGGAACATGGCGTACGCGACCGCGCCGGCCAAGGCGAGCAGTATCAGCAGGAGCAGTGTCCGGCCGAGGCTGCGCGGGGAACGGGACGCCTCCCGCCGGTCCCGCTTGTGCCGGCCGTGGTGCGCGGGGAGCCCGGCGCGCCGCCTGCGCACCAGCTCGCCCCGGCGGCGCACGATGGGCAGCCTGCCGGTCTCGACGGGCGGCGCCGCGATGACGTGCAGGCCGGCCTCCGGCTCGGGCGCCGACCGCACCAGGGAGCGCAGCCAGCCGCTCAGCTCCTCGAAGTCGATGCGCTCGGTGGGGTCCTGACGCAGCAGCGACTCCACGACCGGCCGCAGCGGCCCGCACTCCTCGGCGAACGCCGGCGGCTCGGCGCACACGATCTGCACCAGCTCGGCCGTCGAGTCCTCCGGATACGGCGCGTGTCCCTGTACGGCACGGAAGAGCAGCGCGCCCAGCGCCCACAGGTCGGTGGCGGGTCCGATCGGCGCGGCCAGCTGCCAGTTCTCGTGCACCGGCCCGGCCTGTTCCGGCGCCCAGCGCTCGGTCACGGGCCCGACCACGGCCATGCGGGTCTGCCGCGCGCGTTCGGCGGCGAGCGCGGTGGCCGGACCGCGCGGCGCGGGCGTACGGGCGACCAGGTCGTCCCAGCGCCCGGCGGGCCCGGCAGCCGGCTCCGGCGCCGGTGCGGGGCCGGCCGCCTGGGCGGGGAGCCCGGCGGGGGCGGGGTCGCCGACGGGCCGGGGGGCCGACCCGTGCCAGGAGGTCGTACGTACGCCGTAGGGGTCGGCGATCCGGCCGGGTGGGGCGGCGTCGGGCGGGACGGCGTCGGGTCCGGTGCCGTCCTGACCGGTCGCTTCGGCGGGTCCGCCGGTTACGGGCGGGGCGCCGGGACCGTCGGGGTGGGGCGGACGCGGGCCCTGGGGGCCGGCTCCGAAGGGTCCGGGTTCCGCGCCGGAGCCGGCGGCGTACCGCTCCGGACCGGCCAGGGGCGGGAACCGCCCGCCCCCGCTCGCACCGGGCCCGGCGCCGTCGTCGTCGGGGGCGGGGCGGGCGCCGGGCAGGGCGGTGCGGCCGCCCTGCGCCTCCTGGACGCGGGCCGCGGCACGGGCGCCCGCGCGGTACGCGGCGATCGCCCCGGCGCGCGCGGCACGGACGTCCCCGCTCTCGAGCGACGCGGGCGCGCGCCCCGCGGACGCCCCGCCGGGCCCCTGCGCCCCGGGCAGCCCGCCGACGCCCCGCGCCTCGATGGCGGCCCGCCGGGCGGCCTCGGGATCACCACCGCCGGGCCGGGGCAGCCCGGCCCGCGCGCCGTGCGGCCCGGTGATCCCGGCCTGCCCACCCGCGTGCCCGGTGGGCCGGGCTCCCGGACGACCCGGGCCGGTGCCCCCGGCCCTCGTGCCACCCCCGCCGGTGCCCCCGGCTCCCGCACCGGTGCCGCGGCCGAAGGTGCCGTCAGGGGCGGTCGCGCCCCCGCCCTCGTCGCCGTCGTCGCCCTCCGGGGCGGGCACCGGGTCGTAGCCGCACAGCGCCTCCTCCGCCGCCCCGACCGCCAGGCCGGTCAGCATCACGCGCCCGTCGTCGCAGACGAGCACGGTGCGCGCGGTGATGTTGCGGTGCACCCAGCCGTACGAGTGGAGGACCCGCAGCGCCAGCAGGACGTCGGAGGCCACCTCGGCCGCCCGGTACGGCGTCAGCGACTGCTCGGCGAGCAGCGCGGCCAGCGGTCTGGCGGCCACCAGCTCACTGACGATCCACAGCGAACCGCCCTCGGCGAACACGTCGAAGACCTGGTCCAGGCGCGGGTGGTCGGGGACGGCGGCCGCGGCCTGCGCGGCCTCGACGGCACGGCGCACCACCGGGTCGGCGGGCCGCCGGATCCCGCCCCGCGCGCCGGGCTGCCGTCCGCCGGGGTGCCGCGCGCCGCCGACCCGGGCCGTGAAGCCGTCGGGCAGGCCGTCCGCGTCGAGCACCTCCGCCTCGACGACCTCGGGCAACGGCACCTGCCGGACCAGTACTTCCTGGCCGCTGTAGGTGTCGAAGGCGCGGGTCTCGGTCAGTTCGTACTCGTCGGACGGCGGCAGGGGCAGGCGGTAGCGGTCGGCGAGCACCCGTCCCGCATAGTCGTCCACGTCGCCACCCCCGGCAGCCCGTCGGTCAATTCCGTTCGCCCGGCGGGCCGTTCCGGCTGCGTACGGTCCGCAAGCACTCACGATACGTGCCGGAGGCAACCCGCAAAGAGGGGATGCCAGATATCCGCCCCCTCAAACCCGTCCCGGCCCCGGTCCCGTGGGCTCAGGACTTCGGCGTGAAGGTCTTCGTCAGCGTCTGCCAGGTGTCCCGGCGCAGGTCACCGTCCCAGTCGGCGGCCTTCGCGGTGTACATGAGCGCGTACCCCTGGTGGTCGTCGACGACGAACCCCCGGTCCACGGTGCGGAACTTGGTACCGCCGTCGGTGTAGGTGAACTCCCAGTCGGCCGCGTTCCAGCCCCGGTAGCCCACCTTCTCTATGCGGATCTTCTTGTACTGGGAGCGGACCATGTACCGCTCCTGGTTCTTCCAGTCGGCGACCGGGTCGCCCTTGGGCGTGGACGTCCAGGCGACGAGCAGCTTCTGCCCGTCCGGGCCGGTGAAACGGTCCCCCGCGGACCCGGTGGACCGGAACTTCCAGCCCTCGGGCAGGCCGATGGAGTAACCCTGGGAGCCCTTGTGGGTCGTGGCCGCGCCCTCGTCGTCCGCCTTCCCGGAGTCGTCCGGCCCGGCACCGGCCCCGGCCTCGTCCGAGGCGCTCGCGCTCGTCTCCGGGGCGGCGTCCGAGGCGCCGTCGGTCGCCGGGCCCGAGGCAGAGCCGTCCGCGCCGGTCCCGGTCTCCTCGTCCTGCCTGGTCTCGTCGCTCGCGGTGGCGGCGGTCCGGTCACCGCTGCCGCCCCCGGCGCCCTTCTCGTCGTCGCCGCCGAGCGTGAGGGCCAGCACGGTGCCGAGCACGGCGAGCGCCACGATCACGGCGATGACCACCAGTGTCCGGCGCGGCACCACGTCGGTGAGCGGTGCCCGGGGCGCGGGCCGGGGCGGCAGGTCCGGCGGCGGCACGACGGGCCAGCCGGAACTCCGGTTGCCCGACGACGCGTTCGACGTGCCGCGCCCCGAAGCCTCGCCGGCACGGGCCCCGGCACCGGTCCCCGCTCCGGTCCCCGGCGCCGACGCGGCGGCGGACGCGGCACCGGCCGCGCCACCCCCGACGGCGGCCTTGCGCACGGAACGCAGCGCCCCGCGCAGCCGCTCCCCGGCCTCCTCGCCCCTCCTGCTCCCGGCGCCCGCCGCACCGCCCCGGCGGGAGTGCGCGTCCGGCTGCTCGGGCAGCGGCACGACCTTGGTGGCGTCGGCCGGTTCGGCCTCGGCCGAGGTGTCCGGGGCGTGGATGACCTTGTTGAGCATCGCGCGGGCGCCCGCGTCGTCGAGCCGCTGGGCGGGGTCCTTGTTGAGCAGCCCGTAGATGACGTCCCGCAGCGGGCCGGCGTTCTTCGGCTCCTCCAGGTTCTCCGTCATCACCGCGGTGAGCGTGGCGATCGCGGAGCCCTTGTCGTAGGGCGGGGTGCCCTCGACCGCCGCGTACAGCAGCCCGCCTAGCGACCAGAGGTCGGCGGCCGGGCCGGGCTTGTGGCCGCGGGCGCGCTCCGGGGAGATGTAGGAGGGGGCGCCGACCAGCATGCCGGTGGAGGTGACGGACGGGTCGCCCTCGACCTGGGCGATGCCGAAGTCGGTGAGCACGACCCGGCCGTCCTCGGCGATCAGCACGTTGGACGGCTTCACGTCGCGGTGCAGGATGCCCTCGCGGTGCGCCGAGCGCAGCACGTCGAGGACGGCGAGGCCGACCTCGGCGGCGCGCTTCGGCTCCAGCAGACCGTCCTCGCGGATGGCCTCGGCGAGCGACTTGCCCTCGACGAGTTCCATCACGATCCAGGGCCGGTCGTCCTCCTCGACCACGTCGTAGACGGTCACGGCGCTGTTGTTGCGGATCCGCGCGATCGCCTTGGCCTCGCGCAGCGTGCGCGTGATCAGGCGCCGCTTCTCCTCCTCGTCGATGTTCCCCGGGAACCGCAGCTCCTTGACGGCGACCGTGCGTCCCAGGGTCTCGTCCTCGGCCCGCCACACCGTCCCCATGCCGCCGCGGCCGAGCACGTCCCCCAGCCGGTAACGCCCGGCGAGGAGACGTGCACTCTTGTCCGTACGGGGTGTCCCCGCCCGCTCCGCGTCCGACATGCGTCCCCTCATGCAACCCGCCCTGACAGAGCCTTCATTGTCTCTCACCCGACAAGTGCTCCACGCCCAGGGTGCCCCTCGTGCCGACGGGGCGCGGACACGGGCCGCGTGGCGCACTGACCCCACGTCACCCGTGTCCCTCCGGTCCCTGCCGTGGGCCCTACCGCGGCACGATGTCCGGTGCCCCCAGCCGGGCCGCGTCGGCCGTCAGGTCGTCCGGCTGGCGCTGCGACTCCCGCTCGGCCTCGACCCGCTTCTCGTAGTGCTCGACCTCCCGTTCGACCTGGTCCTTGTCCCACCCCAGCACCGGCGCCATCAGCTCGGCGGCCTCGCGGGCGCTGCGCGTGCCCCGGTCGAAGGTCTCGATGGAGATGCGGGTGCGACGGGTCAGTACGTCGTCCAGGTGGCGCGCGCCCTCGTGCGAGGCGGCGTAGACGATCTCGGCGCGCAGGTAGTCTTCGGCGGCGTGCAGCGGCGCGCCCAGCGACGGGTCGGCGGTGATGAGCTCCAGCACCTCCTCCGCCATCGCCCCGTACCGGTTGAGCAGATGCTCCACGCGGACGACGTGCAGGCCGGTGCGCGCGGCGATCCGGGCCCGCGCGTTCCACATGGCCCGGTACCCCTCCGCGCCGAGCAGCGGCGTGTCCTCGGTGACGCACTCGGCGACCCGCAGGTCGAGCCCGTGCACCGCCTCGTCCACGGCGTCCTTGGCCATCACCCGGTACGTCGTGTACTTGCCGCCCGCCACGACGACCAGGCCGGGCACCGGGTGCGCGACGGTGTGCTCGCGCGACAGCTTGCTGGTCGCGTCGGACTCGCCGGCCAGCAGCGGGCGCAGCCCGGCGTAGACGCCCTCGACGTCGTCGCGCGTGAGCGGCACGTGCAGCACGGAGTTGACGTGCTCCAGCAGGTAGTCGATGTCGGCGCTGGAGGCGGCGGGGTGGGCCTTGTCGAGGTCCCAGTCGGTGTCCGTGGTGCCGATGATCCAGTGCCGGCCCCAGGGGATGACGAACAGCACGGACTTCTCGGTGCGCAGGATGAGCCCGGTGCTGGAGTGGATGCGGTCCTTCGGCACGACCAGGTGGATGCCCTTGGAGGCCCGCACGTGGAACTGGCCGCGCTCGCCCACCATCGACTGGGTGTCGTCCGTCCACACCCCGGTCGCGTTCACCACCTGCTTGGCGCGGATCTCGTACTCCCCGCCCGCCTCGACGTCCTGCACGCGCGCGCCGACCACCCGCTCGCCCTCGCGGATGAAGGAGGTGACCCGCGCGCGGTTGGCGACCTGGGCGCCGTACGCCGCCGCCGTGCGCACCAGCGTCGTCACGAACCGGGCGTCGTCCATCTGGGCGTCGTAGTACTGGAGCGCGCCGACCAGCGCGTCCTTCTTCAAGGCGGGTGCCACCCGCAGGGCGTGAGAGCGGCTCAGGTGACGGTGCATCGGCAGGCCCCGGCCGTGTCCGCGGGCCATGGACATGGCGTCGTAGAGCGCGACGCCCGACCCGGCGTACAGCCGCTCCCAGCCCTTGTGCTGCAAGGGGTAGAGGAAGGGCACCGGCTTCACCAGGTGCGGCGCGAGCCGCTCCAGGAGCAGGCCGCGCTCCTTCAGCGCCTCCCGTACGAGGGCGAAGTCCAGCATCTCCAGATAGCGCAGGCCGCCGTGGATCAGCTTGCTGGACCTGCTGGAGGTGCCCGACGCCCAGTCCCGCGCCTCGACCAGGCCGGTGGACAGGCCACGCGTCGCCGCGTCGAGCGCGGTGCCCGCGCCGACCACGCCCGCGCCCACCACCAGCACGTCCAGCTCGCGCTCGGCCATGGCCGCGAGCGACTCGGCGCGCCGCGCCGGCCCCAGGGTCGCTGTCCTCACTGCTGCCTCCCGCTGTCGTTCGCGTCGGCCGCACCCGTCGGGCGTAGCCCGTTCCCTGTACCCACCATGCCCAGATTCTGACCTGCCCGCCCGACATCGGCCGCCGCGCGGCCCCCAGCCTGTGGACAACTCCCCCGGGGCCGTCCGCCGGCCCGCCGCGGGCGCTCGACACTCACCCGAAACTCGGCGGATCAATCCCACAAATCGGTCATATTTACTCCTAGTCTGACGTTGTGCTCGCCCATCCTGTCCACCGGGCTTGCGCACCTGTCCCGCTTCGGTTACTGGGAAGGACGGCCCACGCCATGCCCGCAGATCTCGCCGTCATCGGACTCGGCCCGTACGGCCTGCCCCTGGCCCAGGCCGCCGTCGCCGCCGGCATCCCCACCCTCGGCTACCGCACCGGCCCCGAGGCCGACCCGCTCACCCCCGCCGAGGTGCGCCGGATGCTCGCGACGGGCTTCCGCACCCCCTCCGGACCGGCCGAGCTGGGCCGGGTCCGCACCGCCGTCATCTGCGCCCCGACCCCGCCGGGCGCGGACGGCGGCCTGGACCTCACCCAGGTCGAGGCCGCCGCCCGCACCCTGGCCGCCCACATGCGCCCGCACACCACGGTCATCCTGGAGTCCCCCGTGCGCCCCGGGACGACGGAGGAGTTCCTGCGCCCGATCCTGGAGCAGGGCTCCGGCCTGCGAGCCGGACGCGACTTCCACCTCGCCTACTCCCCCAGCCGCGTCGACCCCGGCAACCGCGACCACACCCCGGCCAACACCCCGAAGGTCATCGGCGGCCTCACCCCCGCCTGCACCGAGTCCGCCGCCACCTTCTACGGCCGCCTCACCGACAAGGTCGTCCGGGCCCGCGGCCCCCGCGAGGCGGAGACGGTCCAGCTCCTGGAGACGAACTTCCGGCACGTCAACATCGCCCTCGTCAACGAGATGGCCGTCCTCTGCAACGACCTAGGCGTCGACCTGTGGGACGTCCTGCGCTGCGCCGAGACCAAGCCCTTCGGCTTCCAGGCCTTCCGCCCGGGACCCGGCGTCGGCGGCCACTCCGTCCCCCAGGACCTGACCGGCCGCGCCCCGCACAGCCTGCGCATGGTGGAGCTGGCCCAGCAGGTCAACTCCCAGATGCCCCGCTACGTCGTCCAGCGCGCCGCCGCCCTGCTCAACGAGCACGGCAAGTCCGCGCGCGGCGCCCGCGTGCTCCTCCTCGGCGTCACCTACAAGGCCGATCTCGCCGACCAGCAGGCCACCCCGGCCGAGGAAATCGCCACCCGCCTGATGTCGATGGGCGCCGCGGTCAGCTACCACGACCCGCTCGTCCCGTCCTGGAACGTCGCCGGCCGCCCCGTCCCCCGCGCCGACTCCCTCTACGAGACCGCCGCCGACGCCGACCTGACGATCCTCCTCCAGCAGCACCGCACGTACGACCTCCAGGGCCTGTCGGTGAAGGCGCAGCTCCTCCTGGACACCCGGGGCGCCACGCCCACGGGGGCGGCGCACCGGCTCTGACCCGCGGCCGGACACGGACACGGACACGCCGAGGGGCCCGGAGCGATCGCTCCGGGCCCCTCGGTACCGCGTACGGGTGACTACCGCCGGTGCTGCGAGTCCCCGACCGTGACCTCCACGCGCTGGAACTCCTTCAGCTCGCTGTAGCCGGTCGTCGACATCGCCCGGCGCAGCGCGCCGAAGAAGTTCATCGAGCCGTCGGGGTTGCGGGACGGGCCGGTGAGGATCTCCTCGATGGTGCCGACCGTGCCGAGGTCGACCTTCTTGCCGCGCGGCAGCTCCTCGTTGACGGCCTCCATGCCCCAGTGGTTGCCCTTGCCCGGCGCGTCGGTCGCGCGGGCCAGCGGCGAGCCCATCATCACGGAGTCGGCGCCGCAGGCGATCGCCTTGGGCAGGTCGCCGGACCAGCCGACCCCGCCGTCGGCGATGACGTGCACGTACCGGCCGCCGGACTCGTCCATGTAGTCGCGGCGGGCCGCCGCCACGTCCGCCACGGCCGTCGCCATGGGCACCTGGATGCCCAGCACGTTGCGCGTGGTGTGGGCGGCGCCGCCGCCGAAGCCGACGAGGACGCCCGCCGCGCCGGTGCGCATCAGGTGCAGGGCGGCGGTGTACGTGGCGCAGCCGCCGACGATCACCGGGACGTCCAGCTCGTAGATGAACTGCTTCAGGTTCAGCGGCTCGTGCGAACCGGAGACGTGCTCCGCCGAGACCGTGGTGCCGCGGATGACGAAGATGTCGACGCCCGCGTCCACGACGGCCTTGGAGAACTGGGCGGTGCGCTGCGGGGAGAGCGCGGCGGCGGTGACCACGCCCGAGTCGCGCACCTCCTTGATGCGCTGCCCGATCAGCTCCTCCTTGATCGGAGCCGCGTAGATCTCCTGGAGGCGGCGGGTCGCGTTGTCCGTGTCCAGCTCGGCGATCTCGTCGAGCAGCGGCTGCGGGTCCTCGTACCGGGTCCAGAGCCCTTCCAGGTTCAGGACGCCCAGGCCGCCCAGCTCGCCGATGCGGATGGCGGTGGCCGGGGAGACGACCGAGTCCATGGGAGCGGCCAGGAACGGCAGCTCGAAGCGGTAGGCGTCGATCTGCCAGGCGATCGAGACCTCCTTCGGGTCCCGCGTACGGCGGCTGGGGACGACGGCGATGTCGTCGAAGGCGTACGCCCGGCGGCCGCGCTTGCCGCGCCCGATCTCGATCTCAGTCACGTCTGTGGCCTTTCCCTGATGCGTTGCAGCGCCTTCCAGTATCCCCGACGGACACGCCGGGGCACCGCAGAGGGCGGCCCCGGAGGTCCGGGGCCGCCCTCGGGCAGGCCGCTGCTACTTGTTGCGGCTGTAGTTCGGTGCCTCGACCGTCATCTGGATGTCGTGCGGGTGGCTCTCCTTGAGGCCGGCGGAGGTGATCCGCACGAACCGCCCGTTGTCCTGGAGGTCGGGCACGGTCCGGCCGCCGACGTAGAACATCGACTGGCGCAGGCCGCCGACCAGCTGGTGGACGACCGAGGAGAGCGGGCCGCGGTAGGGCACCTGGCCCTCGATGCCCTCGGGGACCAGCTGCTCGTCGGAGGCGACGCCCTCCTGGAAGTAGCGGTCCTTGGAGAACGACTTGCGGTCGCCGCGGGTCTGCATGGCGCCCAGCGAGCCCATGCCGCGGTACGACTTGAACTGCTTGCCGTTGATGAACATCAGCTCGCCCGGCGACTCCTCGCAGCCCGCGAGCAGCGAGCCCAGCATCACCGTGTCGGCGCCGGCGACCAGGGCCTTGGCGATGTCGCCGGAGTACTGGAGGCCACCGTCGCCGATGACCGGGATGCCGGCCGCCTTGGCGGCGAGCGACGCCTCGTAGATGGCGGTGACCTGCGGGACGCCGATGCCGGCGACGACGCGGGTGGTGCAGATGGAGCCGGGGCCGACGCCGACCTTGATGCCGTCCACGCCGGCGTCGATGAGGGCCTGGGCGCCGTCGCGGGTGGCGATGTTGCCGCCGATGACGTCGACGCCGGAGGAGTTCGACTTGATCTTGGCGACCATGTCGCCGACCAGGCGGGAGTGGCCGTGCGCGGTATCGACGACGATGAAGTCGACGCCCGCCTCGATCAGCGCCTGGGCGCGCTCGAAGGCGTCACCGGCGACGCCGACCGCGGCGCCGACCAGCAGCCGGCCCTCGCCGTCCTTGGCGGCGTTGGGGTACTTCTCGGCCTTGACGAAGTCCTTGACCGTGATCAGGCCCTTGAGGACGCCGTGGTCGTCGACGAGCGGCAGCTTCTCGATCTTGTGGCGGCGCAGCAGCTCCATGGCGTCCGCGCCGGAGATGCCGACCTTGCCGGTGACCAGGGGCATCGGGGTCATGACCTCGCGCACCTGCCGGGAGCGGTCGGTCTCGAAGGCCATGTCGCGGTTGGTGACGATGCCGAGCAGCTTCTTGTTGCCGTCGGTGACCGGGACGCCGCTGATGCGGAACTTGGCGCACAGCGCGTCGGCCTCGCCGAGGGTGGCGTCCGGGTGGATGGTGATGGGGTCGGCCACCATGCCCGACTCGGAGCGCTTGACCAGGTCGACCTGGTTGGCCTGGTCCTCGATGGACAGGTTGCGGTGGAGAACGCCGACGCCGCCCTGGCGGGCCATCGCGATCGCCATGCGCGACTCGGTGACCTTGTCCATGGCGGCGGACAGCAGCGGGATGTTGACCCGCACGTTCTTGGAGACGTACGAGGCGGTGTCGATCTCGTCGGGTGCCATGTCCGACGGGCCCGGCAGCAGCAGCACGTCGTCGTAGGTCAGCCCGAGTGTCGCGAATTTCTCGGGCACTCCGTCGACGTTGGCAGTCATGACACCTTCCCCAAATGGCCTTGATCGGTGCGGATGTCCATGCTAACGGGAAGCGGAGGTGGCTCATTCCACGATCAAGAACCCGTTCGGCGTTCGTAGCTTCCTACGGGCACCGGCCACCGCCCGTTCACCTCGGGAGCTACTGCTCCGCCAGGGCCCGCAGCCGGCTCAGCGCCCGGTGCTGGGCGACCCGCACGGCTCCGGGTGACATTCCCAACATCTGTCCCGTCTCCTCGGCCGTGAGCCCGACGGCGATGCGCAGCAGGAGCAGCTCCCGCTGGTTCTCCGGCAGGTTGGCCAGCAGTTTCTTGGCCCAGGCGGCGTCGCTGTTGAGCAGCGCGCGCTCCTCCGGACCGAGGGAGTCGTCCGGCCGCTCGGGCATCTCGTCGGACGGGACGGCCGTCGAACCGGGGTGCCGCATCGCCGCGCGCTGGAGGTCGGCGACCTTGTGGGCGGCGATGGCGAAGACGAACGCCTCGAAGGGGCGCCCGGTGTCCTTGTAGCGGGGCAGCGCGAGCAGCACCGCGACGCAGACCTCCTGGGCGAGGTCCTCGACGAAGTGCCGGGCGTCGCCGGGCAGGCGGGACAGACGCGTACGGCAGTAGCGCAGCGCCAAGGGGTGGACATGGGCGAGCAGGTCGTGCGTGGCCTGCTCGTCCCCGTCGACGGCGCGGTGTACGAGCCCACCGACCGTCCCTTGGTCGGGGGCCGCCTCGTCGTCACGCATCGGTCCATGGTGCCTTGCGGCCGTCCGATCCGTGGCGTCGCGCCCGTTGTTGTGCACCGAAGCGTTATGAGCAGGTGCGCCGGAACTCATCCCCTGCGCCCTCCCCTCCCGCTCGACCGACTCGTCCCCGAGGAACTCCACACCTCAAGGATGCGTCATCCGCGGCGAAACGAGCAGCGGGCACTCGGCGGGTCGCCTTGTCACCCCCGCCCACCTCGCGATAAGCGGGGATCGCCGCGCCCCCGACGGACCCCTCGGGTCTCGACCGCACGGGGTGCTCCTAGCGGACCAGGCCCCACCGGAAGCCGAGCGCCACCGCGTGTGCCCGGTCCGAGGCGCCGAGCTTCTTGAAGAGCCGCCGGGCGTGGGTCTTGACGGTGTCCTCGGAGAGGAACAGCTCGCGGCCGATCTCCGCGTTGGAGCGGCCGTGGCTCATGCCTTCCAGGACCTGGATCTCACGCGCGGTGAGGGTGGGCGCGGCGCCCATCTCGGCCGAGCGCAGCCGGCGCGGGGCGAGCCGCCAGGTCGGGTCGGCGAGGGCCTGCGTGACCGTGGCGCGCAGTTCGGCGCGCGAGGCGTCCTTGTGCAGGTAGCCGCGGGCACCGGCGGCGACCGCGAGGGCCACGCCGTCCAGGTCCTCGGCGACGGTGAGCATGATGATGCGCGCGCCGGGGTCGGCGGACAGCAGCCGCCGGACGGTCTCGACGCCGCCCAGGCCGGGCATGCGCACGTCCATCAGAATCAGGTCCGAGCGGTCGGCACCCCAGCGGCGGAGGACTTCCTCGCCGTTGGCGGCCGTCGTCACGCGCTCGACGCCGGGCACGGTCGCGACCGCGCGGCGGAGCGCCTCTCGGGCAAGCGGGGAGTCGTCGCAGACGAGGACGGAAGTCATGGCCGTCCTCCGCAGCTGATGCGCGTCACGTTGAGCCTCCAGGCTGGTACGAAATCGTCACCTGTGCGGTCGACCGTCCCGGACGCCCGCCCGAGCACTTGTTCCTTCAACCGCCTCCGCACTCTCAACGACGGTCACTCGAAAGAGTTACGGGGCTGTGTGTCGTCTTCGGCACTCTACGTGAGGGGGCGGCCACGCAGCAGACATGCGCGTGGGACCCGCGCCGTTTCATCACAACCGATGCCCCATTTAGCCGCTTTTCTTCCGCTTCGCTGGTGTCTGCGACTAGATTCGCAATGAGTCATATTTTCATCTCCTTAGATCGTAGTTGTACGGTCGTGGGCACCGTATCCACCCAGATCGGCTGCAAGGGGTCACGCAATGGCAGATTTCTCCCGCCTTCCAGGACCGAACGCGGACCTGTGGGACTGGCAGCTCCTGGCTGCGTGCCGCGGGGTGGACAGCTCGCTCTTCTTCCATCCGGAGGGCGAACGCGGGGCGGCGCGGAGTGCTCGTGAGAACTCGGCCAAGGAGGTCTGCATGAGGTGCCCGGTCCGCGCCGAGTGCGCGGCGCACGCGCTGGCGGTGCGTGAGCCGTACGGCGTGTGGGGCGGGCTGACCGAGGACGAGCGCGAGGAACTCATGGGAAGAGCCCGCAACCGCCTGATGGCGGCGACGGCACCGGCCGGCGGGGAGGCGGCCGCACATCACTGACTGAAGGCATCACCGACTGAAGGAACGTTTCTCTTGGGCACGGGCGCCGAGCCGCGCCCGGCCCTCAGCGCGCCGCCGACTGGCGGGACCCCGCCCCGGCCAGCTCGTCCAGCGTCGCCGTCACCGCCGGCACCTGGGCCAGGTCGGGCAGGGTGAGCGCGACGATCTCCCGCCGCACCGCCGGCTCCAGCGTCACCGTGCGCACCCCCCGGGGCCGTACGGACTCGACGGCGAGCTGGGGCAGGACGGCCACGCCCAGACCCGCGCCGACCAGACCGACGACGGCCGGGTAGTCGTCGGTCGCGAAGTCGATGCGGGGCGTGAAGCCGGCGCCCTCGCAGACCTCGACCAGCTGGCCCCGGCAGCGCGGGCAGCCGGCGATCCACGGCTCCCGGGCCAGCTCGCCGATGGCGACGGACTCCGCGTGCGCGAGCCGGTGCCCCTCGGGGACCAGCGCCACCAGGCGGTCGGTCAGCAGCGGCCGTACGACCAGGTCGTCCCACTCCTCCGCGCCGGACGCGTCCTCGTAGCGGAAGGCGAGCGCCACGTCGCAGTCGCCCTCGCGCAGCAGCTCCACGGACTTCGGCGGCTCGGCCTCCTCCAGGAACACGCGGGTGCCGGGGTGCGCGGCGCGCAGCGCGGCCAGGGCGGTCGGCACGAGGGTGGAGCTGCCGCTGGGGAAGGAGACCAGGCGGACCCGTCCGGCGCGCAGCCCGGCGATGGCGGCGACCTCCTCCTCGGCGGCCGTCAGCCCGGCGATGATGCCGGCGGCGTGCCGCACCAGCGCCTCACCGGCCTGGGTCAGCCGCATCTCGCGGCCGGTGCGCACGAGCAGCGGGGTGCCGACGGAGGTCTCCAGGGCCTTCATCTGCTGGCTGACGGCGGGCTGGGTGCAGCCCAGCTCCCGGCCGGCGGCGGAGAAGGAACCGGTCGACGCCACGGCGCGCAGCACACGGAGATGACGAGCCTCGATCACGCCTCTGAGGATAAGCGACCCTTTGACCGAACGCCGAATAATGCGTCGCCGCTTTGATGAGGGCTGTCCTACCGTTCCGCCATGAAGCTTCTGTCTGTCAATCTGGGCCGCGCGACGGCCGTGCCGTACACGGACCATCCCGAGGGCGTCACCGGCATCGACAAGCGGCCGGCCGACGGGACGGTCCGCGTGAGCGCGCCGGGGCCGAAGGGCGTCGGGGCGAGCGGACTGGCCGGCGACACGGTGTGCGACACCCGGCACCACGGCGGTGACGACCAGGCGGTCTACGCGATGGCGCGCGAGGACATGGACGACTGGGAGCGCGAGCTGGGCCGCCGGCTGCCGAACGGCTCCTTCGGCGAGAACCTCACCACCACGGGCGTGGACGTCTCGGGCGCCCGGATCGGCGAGCGCTGGCGGGTCGGCCCGGACCTGGTGCTGGAGGTCACCTGCGGCCGCATTCCCTGTCGTACCTTCCAGGGCCATCTGGGTGAGCGGCGGTGGGTGCGGCGCTTCACGGAGAAGGGCGCGCCGGGCGCGTACCTGCGGGTGATCGAGCCCGGGGCGATCCGGGCGGGCGACGCGGTCGAGATCGTCCACCGGCCCGGCCACGAGGTGACGGTGGCCCTGCAGTTCCGGGCGGCGACGACGGAGCGGGAGCTGCTGCCCCGGCTGCTCGCGGCGGGCGAGGCCCTGCACCCGGAGTCGCTGGCGGCGGCCCGCAAGTACGTGGGGGCGCACGGCGCCTGACCCGGCCTCACCGGTGCCCGCCCCGCTGGACCTCCACGCTTCGCGCTGCCGGTGAGCGAAGCGGACGCGCCCGGTCCAGGCCCATAACCTTGCGCCATGACAACGGCATTGATTACGGGATCGACCGCGGGCATCGGCGCCGCGTTCGCGCGTCGGCTGGCGGCCGACGGACACGACCTGGTGCTGGTCGCCCGCGACACCAAGCGGCTGCGCGAGCAGGCGACCGAACTGCACGACCGGCACGGCATCGAGGCGGAGGTGCTGACGGCCGACCTGGCGACGGACGCCGGCATCGACGCGGTGGCCGCCCGGCTGGGTGAGCGCAGACGCCCCGTCGACCTGCTGGTCAACAACGCCGGCTTCGGCAACAAGGGCCGTTTCCTCGAGGTCTCCATGGCCGACGAGCTGACGATGCTCAAGGTGCACTGCGAGGCGGTGCTCCGGCTGACCTCGGCGGCGACGGAGGCGATGCGCGAGCGGGGCCGCGGGGGCGTGGTCAACGTGGCCTCGGTCGCGGCCTTCGTCCCGCGCGGCACCTACGGCGCCTCCAAGGCGTGGGTCGTGCAGTTCACCCAGGGCGTCGCGAAGGACCTGGCCGGCAGCGGGGTGCGGCTGATGGCCCTGTGCCCCGGCTTCGTGCGCACGGAGTTCCACGAGCGGGCCGGGATGGGCACGGACAACATCCCGAACTGGATGTGGCTGGACGCCGACAAACTGGTCGCGGCGGCGCTGGACGACCTGGCGCGGGGGAAGTCCGTGTCCATTCCCGACCCGCGCTACAAGGCCCTGATGGGCGCGGCGAAGCTGGTGCCCCGGGGGATGCTGGGCGGCCTCACGTCGCGGACGGGGCGCAAGTACGGGCCGCGGTAAGGGGGCAGGCGAGGCCCGGTCGTCACCCGAACGTGTGATCCATCCCGGTCCGGCCCCTGGCCGGGTGCGGTGTGACGTAGCGTCAGGTGGCTGCGCCCGCGGCGGGCGGGAGGTCGCAGGCCGGTGAGGGAGAGGGCGGCATCGGGTGAGTGCGGGCACGGGTGGCCGGGACGGACTGTTCGTCGACGGCATCAGGAGGGGGCGTACGGAGGGGCCTGGGGACGGCGTCGCGGAGGACGGGGTCGCGGAGGACGGGGTGGCGGAGGACGGAGCGGCAGAAGGCGGTACGCGGCGGGCGGTCGCCGTCGGGGCGGTTCCGGGGGTGGTGGGCGGCAGTGCGGCGGTGATGTTCTCCGACCTCCGTCCCTCCTCACCCCCGTCCCCCTCCCCTTCTCCCTCGGGCTCACCGTCGGCCGGTGGCTCCGCCCCGGGTGCCCCCTCCGCGCCGCTGCCCCGGGCCCGTACCGCCGCACGGCCCGAAGCGCCGGACCGGCGTGCGAAGAGGCGGTCGGCGAAGATCGCGCAGCGGATCGTGCCGGACGACCTCCAGCCCGAGGTACTGCGCCTGGAGCTGACCGAACTCGGGGACGCGTTCCGGGCGTACCAGCGGCGGCCCGAACCCGACCTCGCCCTCCTCGCCGGACTCCACGACCGCAAGGCCCGCGCCTTCACCGCGTGGGCGGCCGCCACCGGCGACGCGTCCCTGCGGGAGGAAGCGGACCGGGCGGCGGCGGCCGCGCGGACCACCCGCGAGATGAACGCCAACCGCCTCGGCCTCACGGTGGACGGGGAAGGACCGGTGGTCCAGCGGTTGCTGACCCGGGGTCAGGGCGCGCACGCCCGTGGCGTGCTGGAGTACGTCCGGGTCCACGCCCCGCTCCCCGGGGCCGAGGCGCGGCTCGCGGTGCTCATGCTCGCCCTGCGGGCCGCGCGCGCCGGCACGGGGAACGTCACCGGGCAGGACCTCGGCGGCTGGTTGCAGGGCGATGCCGAGCGGGTGCTCCAGGAACTCGTCGACGTCGGCTGGCTGTTGCTGCCGGACGAGGTCACCGTCGCCGACGCGCTGGACTCACGGCCCGAGGAACCCACCCAGGTCACCGTCCCCTCGCTGCTGCCCGCCGAGCGCCGTCCGCTCTCCTTCGGCAAGGTCACCCGCGCACGGCTGTCGGGGTGGGCGCAGCGGGTGGTGGGCGACCGGAAGCTGCGGAAGAAGAAGGCGGGCGCCGCCACCCGGCTCCTCGCGGTGTACACCGCCGCCCACAGCCGTCCCGACGGGGGTCTCGGCGAGCGGGGCGAAGGCGCCGGGGACGACGGTCTCGATCTCGGCGCGGTCGCCTCGTTCTGCGGACTGCGGCCCGAGGACGTCGCCGGGCACGCCGGACCTCTGGTCGCCGCCGACTGGCTCGCGGAGGCCGACACCGCCGGGGGCCGGCTGCGGGGGCGGCTCGGCGAGCGGGTCCTGCCGCTGAGCGGGTTGCTGTGACGGCTCCTCGGTGACACGGGACGCGGGAACGCGCGGTGCCCAGCACCCCCCGTGGGGGCGCTGGGCACCGTTCTGCTTGCTCAGCTCAGCTCAGTGCCGCGCTCAGTGCGAGTGGCCGTGGCCGTGGCCCGCGGCGGCCGGCTCTTCCTCTTCCTTCTTCTCGACGACCAGGGTCTCGGTCGTCAGGAGGAGGGAGGCGATGGAGGCCGCGTTCTCCAGGGCGGAGCGGGTGACCTTCACCGGGTCGATGACGCCGGCCTTGACCAGGTCGCCGTACTCGCCGGTGGCGGCGTTGAAGCCCTGGCCCTTGTCCAGCTCGGCGACCTTGGAGGTGATGACGTAACCCTCCAGGCCGGCGTTCTCGGCGATCCAGCGCAGCGGCTCGACGGCGGCCTTGCGGACGACCGCGACACCGGTGGCCTCGTCGCCGGTCTTGCCGAGGTTGCCCTCGAGGACCTTGACGGCGTGGACCAGCGCGGAGCCACCACCGGAGACGATGCCCTCCTCGACCGCGGCGCGGGTCGCGGAGATGGCGTCCTCCAGACGGTGCTTGCGCTCCTTCAGCTCCACCTCGGTGGCGGCGCCGACCTTGATCACGCACACGCCGCCGGCCAGCTTGGCGAGGCGCTCCTGGAGCTTCTCGCGGTCCCAGTCGGAGTCCGTGTTCTCGATCTCGGCCTTGATCTGGGCGATGCGGCCCTCGACCTCGTCGCGCTTGCCGGCACCGTCGACGATCGTGGTGTCGTCCTTGGTGACGGTGATGCGACGGGCGGTGCCGAGCACCTCCAGGCCGACCTGGTCGAGCTTGAGGCCGACCTCCTCGGAGATGACGGTGGCGCCGGTGAGGACGGCCATGTCCTGGAGCATCGCCTTGCGGCGGTCGCCGAAGCCCGGGGCCTTGACGGCCACCGCGTTGAAGGTGCCGCGGATCTTGTTGACGACCAGGGTCGACAGGGCCTCGCCCTCGACGTCCTCGGCGATGATCAGCAGCGGCTTGGAGGCGCCCGCCTGGATGACCTTCTCCAGCAGCGGCAGCAGGTCCGCGATGGAGGAGATCTTGCCCTGGTTGATGAGGATGTAGGGGTCCTCGAGGACGGCCTCCATGCGCTCCTGGTCCGTCACGAAGTACGGCGACAGGTAACCCTTGTCGAAGGCCATGCCCTCGGTGAAGTCCAGCTCCAGACCGAAGGTGTTGGACTCCTCGACGGTGATGACACCGTCCTTGCCGACCTTGTCCATCGCCTCGGCGATCAGCTCGCCGACCTGGCTGTCCTGGGCGGACAGACCGGCGACGGCGGCGATGTCGGACTTCTCGTCGATCGGGCGCGCGGTGGCGAGGAGTTCCTCGGACACGGCGGCGACGGCCGCGTCGATGCCCTTCTTCAGCAGCGCCGGGGAGGCACCGGCGGCGACGTTCTTCAGACCCTCGCGGACCAGGGCCTGGGCCAGCACGGTGGCGGTGGTCGTACCGTCACCCGCGATGTCGTTGGTCTTGGTCGCCACCTCCTTCACCAGCTGGGCGCCGAGGTTCTCGTACGGGTCCTCGATCTCCACCTCACGGGCGATGGTGACGCCGTCGTTGGTGATGGTCGGGGCGCCGAACTTCTTGTCGATGACGACGTTGCGGCCCTTGGGGCCGATCGTCACCTTCACCGTGTCGGCGAGCTTGTTGACGCCGCGCTCGAGGGCGCGACGGGCGTCCTCGTCGAACTTCAGGATCTTCGCCATGGGAGCGTGAGCCCTCTCGGAAATCTTGGGGTTATACGGCACTGCGCCCCGGACGCCCGGCTTCTTAACGGTCGCGGGGGCCAGGGGCGCAGTGGAAAAGCTGGGTACTTCGGGTGAACTACTTCTCGATGATCGCGAGCACGTCGCGGGCCGAGAGGACGAGGTACTCCTCGCCGTTGTACTTCACCTCGGTGCCGCCGTACTTGCTGTAGAGCACGACGTCGCCGACGCTGACGTCGAGCGGAAGACGGTTGCCGTCCTCGAAGCGGCCCGGGCCCACGGCCAGGACGACGCCCTCCTGGGGCTTCTCCTTGGCGGTGTCCGGAATGACCAGGCCCGAAGCCGTGGTCTGCTCGGCGTCGAGCGGCTGGACCACGATGCGGTCCTCGAGCGGCTTGATGGCAACCTTGGAGCTGGCGGTCGTCACGATCCGACCTCCCCCTTCGGAGATCTCACGGGGTTAACTGTCTGAGGTGGCGACCAGGTCGATCCGTCGTCGCGGGTGCCGGACCTGCCCGTCGCTGTGTTGGCACTCTCCAGGGGGGAGTGCCAGACCCGAGACTATGACCGCGATTAGCACTCGGTCAAGCGGAGTGCCAATGCCCGCGGCGCGTCGGCGGAGTTTCGGGGTGAACGCCGGGCCGTGTCGCACCCCGCGCGGGTGGGGGACGGGTGGGAACCTCGCCCGGCGTCGAGGGGGTCAGAGGCAGTCCTCAGAGGTAGTCCTCCAGGCGGCCCACCCTCAGCCCCTGCTCCTCGATCGTCTCCAGCAGGCGTGCCGTGCGGGCGCTCAGGCCCTGACCCGTGGGGTGGTCCGGGTCGACGGCGACGATGTCGCCGGGGTGCAGGCGGTGGTCGCCCCGGGTGTAGGTGAGGTCGCCGTCGGCGTTCACGGCCGCCCGCCACAGGACGACCGCCGCGATGCCGCAGTCGGCGGCGGCGCGCAGGGTCACGGTGTCGTGAGTGCCGTAGGGCGGGCGGAAGAGGTGGGGGCGGACGCCGAAGCGGGACCTGAGCTTGGTCTGCTGGCCGCAGATCTCGGCCCGCTGGCCCGCGTAGGGCAGGCCGCGCAGGGAGCGGTGGTCCAGGGTGTGGTTCTGGAGGCTCGCCCCGACCGAGCGCAGCCGGGCGAAGTGGCCGTACGCCGGTCCGGCGACGGTGTCGGTGAGGAACAGGGTGACGGGCAGCCGCCGTGCGCGGATCAGCCCGGTGAGGGACGGGTCGCGCTCGGCGCTGTCGTCGAAGGTGAGGAAGACGACCCGGTCGGTGGTGCGGACGTGGTCGACGACGGGCGGCAGGCTCTGGCCCCGGTCGCTGCCCTGGGCCGGCTCCCCGGCCGCCGGGGGCCGCGCGGGGTCGGTGAACTGGGCGCAGCCGGTGAGCAGGACGGCGGCCAGGGCGGCACTGGCCGGCCGGAACCGCCCGCGCCTCACAGGTAGTCCTCCAGCCGGGCCACGGCGTATCCCTCGGCGGTGACCTTGTCGAGGAAGGCGCGGACCATGTCGCGCATGGTGCCGCCCCAGTCGTCCGCGCCCCGGAAGTGGGTGAGGACGATGTCCCCGGGGTGGATCTTCCGGTCCCACTCGCGGTAGTCCCAGTGGTCGGCGAAGACCTCCTCGTTCCAGATCGGGACGTACCGGATGCCGCAGGCCTTGGCCGCGCGCAGGGTGTCGCGGTTGTAGTTGCCGTAGGGCGGGCGGAAGAGGGCGGGGCGCTTGCCGTAGCGCTCCTCGATCACGTCCTGCATGCCGCAGATCTCGCGCTTCTGCTCGCGGTAGGACAGGGCGGGCAGGTAGGGGTGGTTCAGGGTGTGGTTGTTGAGGGTGACGCCGCGGTCCCGCATCTTCTCGAAGTAGCCGTAGTCCTCCTTGACCAGGTAGTCGCTGAGGAAGGCGGTGTACGGGACCTTCAGTTCGCTCATCATCCGCAGGAACGCCGGGTCCTTCTCGGCGCCGTCGTCGATGGTGAGGAAGACGATCTTCTTCTCGGTGGGGATCGAGGTGAAGACCGGCGGGAGGTTCTCCTGGCCCCTCACCTCGAAGCCCTCGCGGGCCTTGATCTCCGGCTTCTTCGCCGGGGGCGGCGGCGCGGTCAGCGGGACCTTCTCCAGCTTCCAGCGCTCGGCGGCGGCGACCCGGGCGGCCTGGGCCGCGCGGAGCTTGCCGGCGTAGGCGTCGAGCGCGCGGGCCGGGGGTGCTTGCAGGGGCTCCCCGCCGGACGCGCCCCGCGTCCCGGAGGCGTCCTGCGCACAGCCGGAGGCGAGGGCGGCGACGGCGAGCACGGCGACACCGCCGCGCGTCCGGAGCCTCGGGGAGGACGGCCGGAATGCCCTGGACACCCGGCTTTTGTCATTTTGTACGACTGCTCGCATGGTGCCGGATCCTCGCAGCCCCGCCCGGCCGGACCGTGCCCGACACCGCGCCGGAGGCGCACCATCCACCGACTGGCCCACAATGTCCCGGTGAACGACCTCGACGCCCTCCTCGCCCTGCTCACCCCCGCCGGCCGCGCCCTCCTCGACGAGGTGCGCGACACCGATCCCGCGCGGGAACTGGCCGTCGCGACCCGGTTGCGGCGCACGCATCCCGCCGAGCTGGTGTCGGCGGCGCTCGGGCAGGCGCGGCTGCGGCAGCGGGCGGTGGCGAAGTTCGGGGCCGAGGACGCCGGGCGGATGTTCTTCACGCCCGCCGGGGTCGAGCAGTCGACGCGGGCGAGCGTGGCCGCGTACCGGGCCCGGCGGTTCAAGGCCCTGGGCGTGACCTCCGTGGCCGACCTGTGCTGCGGGATCGGCGGCGACGCGATCGCGCTGGCCCGGGCCGGGATCCGGGTGCTCGCCGTGGACCGCGACCCGGCGACCGCCGCGGCGGCCCGCGCCAACGCCGGGGCGCTGGGGCTGGCCGAGCTGATCGAGGTGCGCGAGGCGGATGTGACGGAGGTGGACACGGGTGCGTACGACGCCGTGTTCGTCGATCCGGCGCGGCGGGGCGGGCGGGGCCGGATCTTCGACCCCGAGGCGTACTCGCCGCCGCTGTCCTGGGCCGTCGGGGCGGCGCGTACGGGGTCCCGTGCCGCCGCGCTGAAGGTGGCGCCCGGCATCCCGCACGAGGCGGTGCCGGACGACGCCGAGGCCGAGTGGATCTCGGACGGCGGGGACGTGAAGGAGGCGGTGCTGTGGTTCGGCGGCGCGCGGGAGGCGGTGGCACGGGAGGCGGTCGCGCGGGAGGCGGTCACGCCGGGCGCGGTGCGCGCCACGCTGCTGCCGGGGCCCCGCACCCTGCCCGGCACCGGCCTGCCCGACCCGGAGGTCCGCACGCCCGGCCGCTACCTGTACGAACCGGACGGCGCCGTCATCCGCGCCCATCTGGTCGCCGAGGTGGCCGAACAGGTCGGCGGCGGGCTGCTGGACGCCACCATCGCGTACGTCACCGCGGACGAGCTGCTGCCGACGCCGTACGCCACGGCGTACGAGATCACCGACCGGATGCCCTTCAACGTCAAGAAGCTGAAGGCGCTGCTGCGGGAGCGCGGGGTCGGCACGCTGACGGTGAAGAAGCGGGGCTCGGCGGTGGAGCCGGAGGAGCTGCGGCGGAAGGTCAAGCCCCAGGGGCCGAACGCGGCGACGGTGTTCATGACCCGGGTCGCGGGGGCACCGACGATGCTGATCGGGCACCCGGCCGGCAGGCCCTGACCGCACCCGACGGCCCTAGGGCCTGTCTGACAATTCGCGTCGTCGCCCGGAGGGCGGCCTCGCGGCGTCAGGTGCGTGCTCTCGGCGTGCCGGGCGTAGAGCCTCGTACTGGATGTACTCGGCTCTGCGCCCGGTGCGGCGAGTGGGGGTGCCCCCTCTGGGGGAGCGTGCATGGCGTCGCGAGGCAGGCGGGAATTGTCAGACAGGCCCTAGCGGCACTCCTCCGCCCGGCGGGTCAGCAAGGCGCGTTCGCGCTCGTTGGCCGTGAGCGACGCCGCGCGTTCGAACTCCTCGCGGGCCTCGGTCGTACGGCCCAGGCGGCGCAGGAGGTCGCCGCGGACGCTGGGGAGCAGGTGGTAGCCGCGCAGGGCGGGTTCGGCGGCGAGGGCGTCGACGAGGGCGAGCGCGGGGGCCGGGCCCTCGGCCATGGACACGGCGACCGCGCGGTTCAGTTCGACGACCGGGGACGGGGCGCGGGCCGCGAGCAGGCCGTAGAGCGTGACGATGCGCGGCCAGTCGGTCTCCTCGTACGTGTACGCCATCGCGTGGCAGGCGGCGATCGCGGCCTGGAGGACGTAGGGGCCGGGAGCGCCCGAGCCGGCGCAGGCGTGGGCGTGGTCGAGGGCGGTGACGCCGCGGGCGATGAGCAGGCGGTTCCAGCGGCGGCGGTTCTGGTCCCTGAGGAGGACCGGCGCGCCGTCGGCACCGGTGCGGGCGGCGGTGCGGGACGCCTGGAACTCCAGCAGGGCGGTCAGGCCGTGGACCTCGGGCTCCTTGGGCATCAGGGCACTGAGCACACGGGCCAGGCGCAGGGCGTCCTCGCACAGGGCGGGGCGGAGCCAGTCGTCGCCGGCGGTGGCCGCGTACCCCTCGTTGAAGATCAGGTAGATGACCTCCAGGACCGAGCCGAGGCGGGCCGCGCGGTCGGGGCCGTAGGGCACCTCGAAGGCGATGTTCTTCCGCGCCAGGGTGCGCTTGGCGCGGACGATGCGCTGGGCGACCGTCGGCTCCGGGACGAGGAAGGCGCGGGCGATCTCGGGCGTGGTCAGGCCGCCGAGCAGGCGCAGGGTGAGGGCGATGCGGGCCTCGGCGGACAGCACGGGGTGGCAGGCGGTGAAGACGAGGCGCAGCAGGTCGTCGTCGATGTCGTCCGGGCCGGCGGGCTCCTCGGGGGGCGGTGCCGCGGCGGGCAGGTCGCGGCCGATCTCCGCGAGCTTGCGGGCGTAGGTCTCGCGCCGCCGGATCAGGTCGACGGCGCGGCGCCGGGCGGTGGCCATGAGCCAGGCGCCCGGGTTGTCCGGCACACCGTCCCGGGGCCACTGCTCCAGGGCGGCGACCAAGGCGTCCTGCGTGAGTTCCTCGGCGATGCCGACGTCCCGGACGAGGCGGGCGACGCCGGCGATGACGCGGGGCGACTCCAGCCGGAAGACGGTCTCGAGGGCCTCGGTGGGCTGCGGTTCCACAGCCCACCATGCAACACCCCCGGGCCCGCCCGGCACAACGGAACTCAGCCTTCCGGCAGGTCCCGCTCCTCAGCCCTCCATCAGCTCCCGCACCTCGCAGGTCACCGTCCAGTACTCCTCGTGCGCCTTCAGGAAGCGCTTGGTCCACTCGATCGCCTCGGCCTTGTCCTTGGCCTGGAGCAGCGAGTAGCCGCCGATGACCTCCTTGGATTCGGTGAAGGGGCCGTCCGTCACGGAGAGCTGTCCGCCCTCGTAGTGGACGCGGGTGCCCTGGGCGGTGGGGGTCAGCCCGGCGGTGTCGAGCAGGACACCGGCCTTCGTCATCTCCTCCATCAGCTTCTCCATCCGCTGCACCAGCTCGGGGCTGGGGCCGCCGGCGAAGTCGTCGTTCTCCTCGATCCGGATCAGCGACAGGTAGCGGGGCATGGTGGCTCCTCGGGGCGGGTCGGCGGCCGGGTCCTTCCCGGCCTCTCACCCCTGCGTCGAACGGGCGGGGCCCGGATCGACAGGCGCCCCGGAATTCCTGTCGGGACTTTCTCCCGGCCGCTCCCGGGCCCTCCTCAGCGCAGCGACTCCCACAGGTCGGCGGCCTCCGGCTCGCGGGCCACCACCCGGTTGGCGTCCCAGGGCGCCGGCCGGACGGGCATCGTCACCGTGCGCACGTCGTCCGCCGACAGGCCGCCGAGGCTGCGGCCGAGGCTCATCAGCTCGCCCAACGAGTCCAGGCCGGTGTCGGTGGTGAGGCTGCCGGTGACCGCGTCGGCGACCTGGTAGAGGCGCGGGGGGTCGGTGAGCAGGTCGGTGGCGGAGATCTGCTCCAGCAGCGCCTTGACCAGCTTCTGCTGGAGCTCGATGCGGGCGAGGTCGCTGCCGCCCTCCAGGCCGTACCGGGTGCGGGCCAGGCCCAGGGCCTCGGTGCCGTCGAGGTGGTGGGTGCCGGCGTCCAGGCGCAGGTGGCTCTTGTCGTCGTCGATGTCCACGTCGGTGGTGACCGTGACACCGCCGAGCGCGTCGACCAGCTTGGCGAAGCCGGAGAAGTCGATCTCGATGTAGTGGTCCATGCGGACGCCGGTCATCGACTCGACGGTCTTGACCGCGCAGACCGGCCCGCCCAGGGCGTAGGCGGTGTTGAACATCGCGGCGCTCGCCTCCCGGCTCTCACCGCCGGAGGGCAGCGGGCAGGACGGGCGGGTGACGAGGGTGTCGCGCGGGATGCTGACCACGGTGGCGGTGCTCCGGCCCGCGTCGAGGTGGACCACCATCGCCGTGTCCGAGCGGGCGCCCTCGCTGTCGCCGCCGCCGAGTTCCCGGTTCTCCTCACCGCCGCGCGAGTCGGAGCCGAGCACCAGGACGTTCAGGGCACCGGTGGGGACCGGCGCCCCGGAGGGCGAGGCGGAGGGGGCGGCGACCGGCCGGGCGGGGCGGTCGTCGCCGAGCGCCCCGTCGATGTCGACGCTTCTGATGTTGCCGTTCAGGTGCCAGTAGGCCCAGCCCGCCGCCGCGGCGCCGAGCAACAGGGCGCCCACCAGGGCGAGACCGGCCGCCCTGAGCCCCCTGGAGCGCCCGCTCCGCCCCTCCCGCGCAGCCATGCGTCCGCCCCCGCCCGTGCCGGTCCCGTTCGCGTCCCCACGCGAATGCCCCATCGGAAGGAACGTAAGTCCGAATTGTTGCGGGCGGACCCTCCGGGGCCGACATTCTGTGGAAATTCTCAGACTTCGGCGGGTGTCGAATGTTTCGGAGGGGATCAGGACCGGGATTCGAGGACGGGCTCCGCCAGGACCCGGGCGGCTCACACCGCCGCGGGCGCCCCCGTGCTGCTGCGCACCTCCAGGCTGGTGGCCAGCTCCACCCGGGTCGCCGACGCCGAACCGTCGTCCCGCCCGAGGTCCAGGACCAGCCGGGCCGCCGCCTCGGCCATCTCCGTGAGCGGCTGCCGTACGGTCGTCAGCGGCGGCCCGACCCAGCGGGCCACCGGCAGGTCGTCGAACCCGACCACGCTCAGGTCCTGCGGGATGCGCAGCCCCAGTTCGCGCGCGGCCTCGTACAGCCCGAGCGCCTGGAGGTCGTTGCCGGCGAAGACGGCGGTCGGCCGGTCCGGGCGGCGCAGCAGCTCCAGGCCCTGCCGGTAGCCGGCCTCGTGGTGGAAGTCCCCGGTGACGATGAGGCCGGGATCGACCGGCAGCCCGGCGGTCTCCAGGGCGGCGCGGTAGCCGTCGACGCGGGCGCGGCTGCACATCATGCGGGTGGGCCCGCTGATCGCGCCGATGCGGGTGTGCCCGAGGTCGACCAGGTGCCGGGTGGCGGCGAGTCCGCCCTGCCAGTTGGTGGCGCCGATGGACGGCACGTCGGCGCCGGGGTCGCCGGCCGGGTCCATCACCACGAACGGGATGGAGCGGCTGGTGAGCAGCGCCCGCTGGGACTCGTCGAGGCCGGACAGCACGAGGACCACGCCGTGCGGACGGCGGGCGGCGACCTGGTCGGCCCAGGTCCGGCCGGGGGTCAGGCGGCCCGCGC
The DNA here is from genome assembly GCF_044142145.1 of Streptomyces sp. BK79. Taxonomy (NCBI): domain Bacteria; kingdom Bacillati; phylum Actinomycetota; class Actinomycetes; order Kitasatosporales; family Streptomycetaceae; genus Streptomyces; species Streptomyces sp. BK79. The sequence goes on along the minus strand of NZ_JBHVOC010000006.1, from coordinate 121,283 downwards.
TCTCGGAGAGCACGACGCTGAGCCCGGCGTCCCGCGCCACGTTCTCCACGCCCCGGATGACCTCCATCGCCCAGGCGCTCTCCAGTTCGTGGAAGACGAGGTCGATCAGGGGCGAGCGGGTCGACTCGGCGCGCCTGCGCCGGTAGCCGTGGCCGCGCAGCAGTTCCTCCACCCGGGCACGGGTCGCGGGGGCGACGTCGGCGCGGCCGTTGAGGACCTTCGAAACAGTCGGCGCCGACACGCCGGCCTCGCGCGCGATCTCGGCGAGGGTCGCGGTCTGCGCGGGGCGCCTCTGCGTCCGGGTTCCAGCGGGCTGCGGAGATGTCATGGCGGCGATCGTATCCCTGCGGGCGCTCTTGACGAAGCCCTCCGAGCACCGAGGCCCTTCGAATTTTCGGTGCATGGAGCGAAACATTCGAGCAAAACGATCGAGTCCTCTGGAGTCAGTCCCCCCGCGTCGCCAGGTCGGCCAGCTCGAGGATCGCCCGCATCGTGGTCGGCCGCAGACCGTGCAGCTCCCAGTCGGGGGCCTGCAGGGCCGCGTCGAAGGGCACGTGCACCACCTGCCCGGGCTCTACGCGCAGCCGCCGCGCGAACGTGTCCGGCCGTCTCCGGCCCGAGGGCCCGTCGAGGTCCGTGGCGACGACCAGGGCCCGCCGCGCCAGTTCCTCGCGGCCGCTTCCCCGGACCAGGTCGAGCATGCGAGCGGCCGCGTCCAGGAACCAGTCCGCGGTGCCGCAGCACAGGATCAGCCGGTCGGTGTGGTCCAGGACGACATCGGCCGACCGGTCGAGCCGCAGCGGAGACCAGTCGGTGAGGACGAAGGAGTAGTGGCGCGCCGTCTGCGACAGCACGTGCACGTACTCCTGCTGGTGGGCCGGGTTGGGGCTGAAGTGGCCGCTGCGGTGGGCGACGACCTCCAGGCCGGACGGCAGCAGGGTCGTGCGGGCGCGGATCTCCTCGTAGGGCGCTGTGGGCGACAGGAGGCCGAGGTCCCGTACGACGGCCGGGTTGCGGTCGGTGAGGAAGGCGTCCAGGGACCCTTCGGAGGCGGAGCCGTCGAGGGCCAGGACCGGTTCGCCGCGTACGGCGGCCAGGACGGAGCCGAGCAGCATCGTGGTCGTGGCGCGTCCGCTGTAGTGGTAGGCGCCGACCAGGGTGAGGCGCATGCTGTGCGGCAGGGGTGCCTTCAGCCGTTCCAGCCGCTGGTGGGCTTCCTTGCGGGCGGCGCCGAAGCGCGGCAGCCGCAGCGCCGGGCGTGGCACCCCGGTGTCCGTGGCGGGCGGGGTGAGCGGCACGCGCGCGGCCCGGCCGCCCCGCGCCCCGCGCGTCCCGGCCTCGCCGAGTTGGAGGCGGGTGCGGGCCACGTACCGGGCCAGGACCTCGGCGACCTCGCCGGCGGTGGGCCGCACGGAGGGCTCCGGGTCCACGCAGCGCGTCACGAGCCGCCGCAACTGGTCCCAGGTGTCGCCCTGCCACAGGTGCATGCCCTCGGGCAGCCCCGGCAGGTCCCAGCCGGCCTTGCTGCTGATGACCTGGAGCAGCTCCCCCAGGGCCCGCACGTTGTCCTCGCGGGTGGGTGCCGCGCCCGCCCCCAGGTACCTGCCGTCGACGGCGCAGTCCGACAGGTCGCCCAGGACCACGCTGCGGCGCAGCACGTACACGCTCTCGGCGTCCAGGGTGGCGGGCACGAGGCCGTTGACGTGGCAGAGGGCGACCGCGTTGGCGAGGTAGCAGGAGACGACCAGCCCTTGCAGGATGTCGAAGGGCGCGGTGCCGTCGGTGAGGGCCCGGGTGAAGATCTCCGCGAGCCTCAGGGGCTGGGCGTCGGGCGCGCGGGCGTCCGCGACCGGGGTCATGGCGAGCCAGGGCGGCGAGTCCTGGAGCCCCGCCGCGAGCAGCAGGGGCGCGTACTGGCCCTGGAGGCGTTTCAGCGCCTCGGCCTCGACCTCGACGAGTCCGGCGTTGACGGCGGGCAGGTCCGGACGCGGCACCCGCAGCACGGCCTCCCGGCCCCCGGCGTCGACGCCCCGGTAGACGACCGTTCGGCGCCCGCGCCGGCGGCCGCGCAGCTCGTACCCCCCGATGCGGCGCGGGTCGTCCTCGGTGAGCGGCTCCCAGTCGTCGGCGCCGGGGGCGGGTCCCAGCGGACCTGGGGCGGGGGCGGGGCCGTCGCCGGGGCGGGCGCCGCCGAGCGACACCCCGAACCGGGCGAGCAGCCGGCGCTCGACGCGGGTGAACGGCTGCTGGGAGCCGGGCAGGGTGTCGGAGCCGTCCGGATGCAGCAGCCAGGCCGGGAAGTCCGGCGAGTTCCCGGCGAGTTCCTCCAGGCGGCGTCCGATGCGGCGGCCGGTACGCAGCAGCTCGGCCTGGGGGACCGCGTCCAGCAGGACGGCCTTGGAGGCGTCGGAGAAGTCGAAGACCCGGTGCTTGGCGGGCAGCGGGCCCGCCACGGGCGCCGGGTGCGGCCGGACCAGGCCGCCGAGGAACACTTCGGCCAGGTGGGAGGTGGTGGCCTGCCAGGGCACCGCGGTCTGCACCAGCCGCATCACGGGCACCGACAGCGGGGCGACCGCCGCGAGGTGGGCGGCCAGGCGGTACGCCTCCGGGGTGGCCGCGTCCCGGAAGTGCTGGGCGCTGCTCAGGTCCCGCGCGGGGGCGACGGTCGCGTGCCGGTCGGGGCGGGCCAGCAGCGGGAGTTCGACGGTGGTGCCCGGGGAGGCGAGCAGGCGTGCCCAGACGCCGAGGGAGTCGGCGGTGGGTTCGAGGACGGGGACCGGGATGTCGCCGAACCGGCTCAGCTCGGGCGGCAGCACCGGGTCGGCGATCTTCCACGAGGCGTTGGCCCCGCCGACCCGCCGGGTGGTGGCCTGCCAGCGCTCGGCGGAGATGCCGGAGGCCTCCCACATGTCCGGGGGCAGGGTGTGCAGGACGGCGACGGGACCGCGGGCCGCCCGCTCCGCCAGCAGCGCGTGCATCGTGCCGGAGCGCCAGGCCGGGCCCATGCCGTCGCTGACGACGAGCAGCAGGGAGCGTCCGGAGGGGTCGTTGACGGTGCTCAGCGGCAGTTCGGCGCTGCCGGGGCGGAACGGCCGGGCGTGCAGGCGCGGTCGGCCCGTGGCTCGGGTGTCGAGGCCGAGGACCCGGGTGAGGGCGAAGGCCCCCAGGCGTTCCAGCAGGGCGCGCAGTTCGGTGCCGAGGCGGTGCCAGAGCAACATCGACAGGCCGTCGTCGACGAGCAGGGTGAGATTGAGCCAGCGTTCGCGTACCGGCCGTTCCACCACGTCGGGCACGTGGGTCTCGGCGAGTTCGGCGGCCGTGCGGTCCTCGTCGATCTCGGTGCGGTGGCGGCTGTCGAGGCGGCGGCGCAACGGTCTGAGCGACCGCCCGAGTTCCAGCTCGTTGCCGAGCGCCTTCTCCTGCGGGACCCGTACCGGCAGGGCCCGCCGGGGTTCCGGAGCGGTGGACGCGAACCGGGGCGGCGGTTCCGGGACGTCGCGGACCGCCGCGTGCAGGGTGGTGGGGCTGGTGAGGTCGGGCAGTTCCGGGTCGCCGGGTTCGGGCGGGGCCTGCCGCGGTACGGGCCGGTCCTCCGTCTCCGGGCCGTCGGACGGCGGGGACTGCCGGGGCCGGGCGGACGCCTGCCGGTGGAGGGGTGCCTCGGCGCCGGCGGGCAGCCGCCGGGCCAGCCAGAGCACGTCGAGGACCTGGTCGGCGTCCAGGTCCACGTGGCAGGCGCCGAGCAGCCGCAGCACCTCGGCGAGCCGCTCTCCCCCGGCCGGCATGGTCACATCGCCCCGGTGAGCTGGTGCAGGACGGCGTCCAGCAGCCCCTCCGCGTCCAGGTCGACGCCGCCGATGCGCAGGAACACCGCGTTGAGCAGCTGGTCGGTGGCGAGTTCGCCGAGGGCGCGGCGGTGCAGGAACGCCGCGATCAGATCGTCCGCCTCGCCCATCGCCTCCTCACCGAGGTGCGCGGCGACGATGGTGCGCAGCCGCTCCTCGTCGGGCAGCGGCAGGTCGAGCCGGAGGCAGCGGCGCAGGAACGCGGGCGGGAAGTCGCGCTCGCCGTTGCTGGTGATGACGACCACCGGGAACTCGGCGCACTGCACCAGCCCCTGGTGCACGCGGACGGTGCCCCGGTGGTCGTGGGTCTGCACGTCGATGTCGGCCAGGTCCTCCGGCAGCCGGGTCAGTTCCGGGATGTCGAAGAAGCCCTCCTCGAAGACGGTCAGCAGGTCGTTCGGCAGATCGACGTCGCCCTTGTCCATCTCGTCGATGAGCAGGCAGCGCGGGCTGGCGGAGGGCACCAGCGCGGTGCCGAGCGGGCCGAGCCGGACGAAGGTGCCGATGGACGGTTCGCGTTCGCCGCGGTCCCGGCTGAGGGTGGTCTCGCGCAGGCGGCCGATCGCGTCGTACTGGTAGAGGGCGTCCTTCACCGTGGAGCGGCTGTTGACGGGCCAGCGCAGCAGCTCGCCCAGGCCCAGTTCGTGGGCGACGGCCCGGGCGAGCGAGGACTTGCCGGTGCCGGCCGGCCCGGTGACCAGCAGCGGGCGGCGCAGGTGCAGCGCCGCGTTGACGACGTCGGCGTGCTGGGGAGCGATCACGTAGGGCAGTTCCGGCCGCATCGACCGGGCCGGCACGAAGCGCCGCCAGGGCGGTGCCGAGGGCAGGGCGACGGGCCGGGGGACGCCGTCGCCGCGGAACAGGCGCCACTCGGCGTCGGCTGCGGATGTCATGCGCTCTCCTGGGGCTCGGTCAGGTGCAGACGGGGCACGGTGCGGTCGGCGTCGGCCCAGGCGAGTACCGGGCGGCCGGGGAAGCGGGGCGGGCTGGCGTTGGCGTGGGCTCGGTAGTCACGCACCTCGTCGGGCAGTTCCCGGGTGGCGACCTGGGCCATGTACCGGACGGCGTGCGCGGCGCCGTCCCGGCCGCGGTCCCACACCACCACCGGGATTCCCAGGGCGAGGCAGGTCTGCACGATGCCGTCGCGCGGACCGGGCGGCACGTCCACACAGACGCGTACGGTGTCGAGTTGGTTGACGAGCCGGGAGTAGAGGGTGTTCGGGTCCATCGCCTCGGAGACCATGAGGGTCTCGCCGGAGTCGAGGCGATTCCAGCGGCTGCGCCACTGGGGCAGGAAACGCCCGTGGCGGCGGAGCAGTTCGGGGCAGTGCACCACGAGCGGGAACTCCACGCCGAGCACTCCGGGCACCAGCTCGTCCGGGTCCTGTGCCGTCCACTCGTCGACGGGCAGGTTGAGGCCGGAGCGGTCGACCAGCACCTCGACAAGGGGCGCCCGTTCGTCCTCGGCGGGCGGGGTGAGGGAGTCGAGCACCCGCAGCACCTCGCGCGCCGCCTGAGCCGCGGAGTACGAGCGCACGCTGTCCGTGGAGACCTGGCGCGGCCCGGCGCCCTCGTCGCACCAGATCCGCAGCCGGTGACTGCCCGGCCCGGCCCGGGTCACCTGGACCAGTACGCGGACGCGGGCCGTGCGGGCGCGCAGGGAGCGCACCCACTCCTGGGCGTCGGCGCGGCGTTCGCCGAGCGCGGCCCGGGTGATGCCGAGCCGGGCGGCCACGCCGTCCGCCCACAGCCGCAGCTCGGCGCGTCTGGCACCGGGGCACAGGGCACCGACGTACTCCATCACCCGCAGCAGCGCCGGGACCCTGCGCTCCCCGCTGCCGGCGCGGCCGTCGCCGGGCAGCGCCTCCAGGTGGTCGAGGAGCGCCTGAGCGGTGTCGCCGCCGGGCAGTGCCGCCAGGTGCGGCAGGGCGGCGCGGACCGCCTCGGGGAACCGGGCGAGCACGTCCGGTTCCATCGAGCGCAGGTGCCCGCGCAGGGCGGTGTGCTCCTGCGGTGACAGCAGCCGGGGGGTGCGGGACAGGCCGCCCGCGGCCAGGACCCGGTCGGCGTCCCGGGGGGCGTCGCGGCGCAGGTTCCAGGACAGCGCGGCGAGGGCCCGCGGGTGGGTGAGGAGGAACGCGGCGAACTCCTCGGGCGTGGGCGGGGTGACGTCGCTGCCGGGCTTGACGCCGCAGGCGCGGGCGAGCCGCTGGGCGCCCGTCACCCGCCCGCTCGCCGAGGGGAAGATGTCCTCGACCGCCTCCACCAGCAGCAGGAACGCGGGGTCGTCCGGGTCGGGCAGCGGGGCCGCCGCGCCGTCCAGCACGCCGAGCGGGCCCAGTTCGGCCTCGACGCGCTGCCAGGGCACGCCCCAGCTGCGCCGCGCCAGGTGCTGAGGGCTGTACGGGAGCGGGGCGCCGGTGGCCGCGCTCCGGGGCGGCATGAAGTGGGCGACGACCAGCCCGACCACGGCCTGCTCCCTCCGGCACCACAGCGGGCCGCCGCTGTAGCCGGGGCCCACGGCCATGCCGGTGGCGGCGCCGTCCAGGTAGGCCCGGGGGCCGTCCGGGCCGTGCACGGTGAGGCGGGCGAAGCTGGCCGCCCTGCCGGTGCCGTGCCAGGCCTCCACCTCCTGGCCCGCCGTCATGGCGGCCGGCCGGGGGCCGGCGGGCAGTCCGCCGGGCGGGCCGTCGACCCGCAGCACGGCGAGGTCGCCGAGCCACTCGTCGTCACCCGGCTTCACCGGCCCGCCTTCGTGGGAGCGCGGGGCGATCCAGTGGGCCACGCGGGCGTAGTACCCGCCGGGCGCGGTCGTGTCGCCCTGGACCTTGACGACGATCTCGCCCGGGCCGGGCGTCCGGGGCTCCAGCAGGGGCCTGCCCAGGGCCGCGTTGACCACGTGGGCGCAGGTCAGCACGGTGTCGGCGCCGAGCACGAAGCCCGCCCCTACGGTCTTGCCGTCATCAGCCCTTACGGACACCACGTACCGGGAGGGGTCGTCGGCACCGTCCCCCGCGGTCCCGAACCAGCCCACGCGTCACTCCCCGGCGGTCGTCGCGCCGGGTTCGCGGGCCGGTCGCCAGCTCGCGGTGACGGTGAGGTGGGCCTGGCCCGTGCCGCCCACGACGCCGAGCTTGAGGTCCTGGCCGACCTGGACACCGAAGGTGACGCTCAGTTCGGTGGGCGGGTCGGGTACGGCGGTGGCCGCGTCGTGGACCTCCTGGATCAGCGGCCCCAGCGGGCTGAGCGCGCCGCGCAGGGCCCCGGCCGCGAAGCGGGCGACGGTGCCCGTGCCCCGGGCCACGGGCACCGCGCGGCCCATGCCCTCCGGCAGGTCGTCGTCGGCCGGGACCGGGACGGTGCCGTCGGCGGGTCCCAGCAGGAACCGGACCGGAGTGCCGTCGTCGAGTTCGAGGTCAGGTGTAGTGGACACGCCCATATTGTCCTCGCCGAGCGTCACTTCGTCCGCGATCTCGGTCAACTCGGTTACCTGATCGATGCATTACGCATCGGATCACTCCTCGAACTCAGTCCCCGAACTCAGTCACCGACCGACTCGAACCGCCACCGGTGCACCGCCCGGGTGACCAGACCGGCGTCCGGTTCGGGAAGTTCCGGCAGGTCGGCGTCGTAGGCGGCGTCCCACCAGGTGATGACGAGGACCCGGTCCTGCGGCGCCCGCAGGACCTCCCGGCGCAGCGGTTCGGCGTCGAGCCGCTGGGCCCGCGCCCAGGCGAGCAGGTCCCCGCCCCGGCCGGGCACGGCCCGCGCCTCCCACATCAGCGCGACGGTCACGAGTACAGGTTCTCCTTGCTGACCTCGTGCACGTGGTCGTGCGAGTGCCCGTGACCGTGCCCGTGGCCCGGCACGTGCGGGTCGGTCACCGGCAGCGAGGAGTCGGCGGACAGGTCCCAGTCGGAGGCGGCCCGGTTCCGGGCGACCATCTCGGCGCCGAGCGCGGCCACCATCGCGCCGTTGTCCGTGCACAGCTTGGGGCGGGGCACGCGCAGCCGGATGCCGGCCGCCTCGCAGCGCTCCAGGGCCAGGGCCCGCAGCCGGGAGTTGGCGGCCACGCCGCCGCCGATCATCAGGTGGTCGACACCCTGGTCCTTGCAGGCCCGCACCGCCTTGCGGGTGAGCACGTCCACCACCGCCTCCTGGAAGGAGGCCGACACGTCCCGCACCGGCACCTCCTCCCCCGCCGCCCGCTTCGCCTCGATCCAGCGGGCCACGGCCGTCTTCAGCCCGGAGAAGGAGAAGTCGTACGCCGGGTCGCGCGGGCCGGTCAGGCCGCGCGGGAAGGCGATCGCGTTCGGGTCGCCCTCGCGCGCGTACCGATCGATGACCGGGCCGCCGGGGAAGCCCAGGTTCAGCACGCGGGCGATCTTGTCGAAGGCCTCGCCGGCCGCGTCGTCGATGGTGGCGCCCATCGGGCGGACGTCGGAGGTGATGTCCGAGGACAGCAGGAGGGAGGAGTGGCCGCCGGAGACCAGCAGGGCCATCGTCGGCTCGGGGAGCGGGCCGTGCTCCAGCTGGTCGACGCAGATGTGCGAGGCGAGGTGGTTGACGCCGTAGAGGGGCTTGCCGAGGGCGTAGGCGTACGCCTTCGCCGCCGAGACGCCGACCAGCAGGGCGCCGGCGAGGCCGGGACCGGCGGTGACCGCGATGCCGTCGAGGTCGCGGGCGCTGACGCCGGCCTCCTTCAGGGCGCGGTCGATGGTGGGGACCATCGCCTCCAGGTGGGCGCGGCTCGCCACCTCGGGGACGACGCCGCCGAAGCGGGCGTGCTCGTCGACGCTGGACGCGACGGCGTCGGCCAGCAGGGTGGTGCCCCGGACGACACCGACGCCGGTCTCGTCGCAGGAGGTCTCGATCCCCAGGACCAGAGGTTCGTCAGGCATGGTTGTCGGTTCCTCGCTCGGTTCCCGGTACGGGGGTGGAAGGGTCGGTCAGGCGCATCACCAGGGCGTCCACGTTCCCCGGCTGGTAGTAGCCGCGCCTGAAGCCGATGGGCTCGAAGCCGAAGCGCTCGTACAGGCGCTGGGCGCGGGTGTTGTCCACCCGGCACTCCAGCAGCACCTCGGTGCACTCGAAGGCGGTCGCCGCCCGCAGCAGTTCGGTCAGCAGCCGGGCGCCGAGGCCGGTGCCCCAGTGGTCGCGGGCGACGGCGATGGTCTGCACGTCGGCCTGCTCGCCGGAGGTGACCAGGCCCGCGTAGCCGACGACCCGGCCGTCCTCCTCGGCGACGACGTAGCGACGGGTGGCCCCGGGGCCGCGCGCGTGGGCCAGCTCGGACCAGAACATGCCGCGCGACCAGGCGTCCTCCGGGAACAGCTCCCGCTCCATGCGGAGCACGGGGTCGATGTCCCACCAGCGCATCTCGCGCAGTACGGCGGTGGGGGACCCGGTGGTGGCTGACTCGGTCACTTGGGGGTGACCACCTTGTAGTTCTTGGGCACCTGGGCGTCGGGCCGGCGCAGGTACAGCGGCCGGGGCGCGGGCAGTTCCTCGCCCGCCGCGAGCCTCTCGGCGGCCAGGGACGCCAGGGCGGCGGCGGACACGTGCTCGGGTTCGTGGGCCTTCGGGAAGGTGTCCGGGTACAGCAGCGCGCCCGCGCCCACCGCCGGAAGTCCGGCCACCTGCCCGGCGATGTCGGCGGGGCGGTCGACGGCCGGGTCGGTGAGGCGGGTGCGGGAGTCGGCGTAGCGGGCCCAGTAGACCTCCTTGCGGCGGGCGTCGGTCGCCACCACGAAGGGGCCCTCCAGGTCGGTCGCGTAGGCGAGGCCGTCCAGCGTGCACACGCCGTGCACGGGCACGCCGAGGGCGAGTCCGAAGGCGTCCGCGGTCATCAGGCCGACGCGCAGCCCCGTGTACGGGCCGGGACCGGTCCCGGCGACGATGCCGGTGACGGCGTCGAGCCGCAGGCCGGCCTCGGTGAGCACCCGGTCGACGGCGGGCAGCAGCAGCTCACCGTGCCGGCGTGCGTCCACCTGGCTCGACGAGGCGATGACGTCCGTACCGTCGTGCAGCGCGACGGTCACGGCGGGCGTGGCGGTATCCAGAGCGAGCAAGAGCACGCAAACAGCCTACGGCGCCCGGACGCCCGTGTCGGACGCCCGGTCGGCGGACCCGCCCCGGCACCCGGCGTCGCCCACCGCGATCACGCGGTCACGTACTGCTACGGTCGCCGGGAACGCAGCAGGACGTACGACGACGAGGTGGTCGCCAGTGGCAAGCAGCAGCGCCGGTATCGTCGCCGGCCTCACCGCGGCGGCCCTCACCACGATCGGCTACCTCGCCTACCAGGCGGCGGCCACCGCCCCGGCCGACTTCGGACGCGCCCACGCGAGCGGCCCGCCCGCCCCCGGCGCCTCCAAGGCCCCCCGCGATCGGCGGCACCCGGAGGCCCTGCCCACCGGGTCCGGGCAGGGGGAACGGGTGGTGTACTCGGTGGACGACGACCGGGTGTGGCTGGTCGGCCCCGACGAGCGGGTCCAGCGCACGTTCCGGGTCACGCCCAGCGCGGTCGACCCGGCGCCGGGCACCTACGCGGTCACGTCCCGTTCGAACCGGGTCACCGGGTCCGACGGCGTCCCGGTCGAGCACGTCGTGCGCTTCGCCAGCGTGCGGGGCGTGGTCATCGGGTTCAGCGCGGCGACGGACGGCTCCACGGCGAAGCCCGACCCGGGCGAGCGCACCGGCGGCATCCGCCAGACGCGCGCGGACGGCAACGCGATGTGGCACTTCGCGACGATCGGTCAGCGGGTCGTCGTCGTGCCGTGAGGCGGGGACGCGCGGACCGCGGCCCCCGCAGGCCCGCACGCGCCGGGCACGTACGCGTCGGCCCGTACGCCTCGGGCCCGCACGCGTCAGGCGGCCTCGCGGTGGTCGCGGGCGGGGCGGTGGCGCTCCGGCTCGGGCGCGGACGGCGGCGTCGAGATCGCCGTCGCGGCGGCGCAGGAGGCCAGCAGGTCGCGCATGGAAACCCTGGTGAGCGCGGGCGGTTCCGGCCTCGGCCGGACCTGCGACCGCGCGTGTGCCGGCGACTGCGACCGCGACGGCCACTGGTCCTGCGACTGGGACTGCGGCTCGGCCTTCGGCATGGACGCCTCCTGAAGGTCGGGGGCGGGCGTAGTTAGGCATGCCTAACTACGAGCTGGGTACCATGTGACCACGCGCAAGACCCCGAACGCAATATCTTGCCGACGTCTTGTCGGAACGCCCCCGGACGCGGCCCGGCTCAGACGGCGAGCACGCTCAGGTCGGCCGCCTCCCAGCGCTCCCCGAGGCCCGTCAGCGTCACGTGCCGCACCTCGTCGGTGGTGTCGCCGACGGCCCGGTGGATGCGGAGCTGCAACCGGTCCTCGGTCAGCTCCTCGACCTTGCCCTCGCCCCACTCCACGACGATCACCGAGTCGGACAGGGAGACGTCGAGGTCGAGGTCCTCCATCTCGTCCAGGCCGCCGGACAGCCGGTAGGCGTCGACGTGGACGAGGGGCGGGCCGTCGCCGAGCGGGGGGTGGACGCGGGCGATCACGAAGGTCGGGGAGGTGACGGCGCCGCGCACGCCGAGGCCCTCGCCGAGCCCCCGGGTCAGCGTCGTCTTGCCCGCGCCCAGCTCCCCGCTGAGCATCACGAGGTCGCCGGCGCGCAGCACCTTGGCGAGCCTGCGGCCCAGGTCCCGCATCTGCTCGGGAGAGGTGACGGTGATCTCGACGTCGGGGGCGGGCTCCGGGGTCCCGGAGGGCTCAGCCGGGCCCTGCGGTGCTGCTGGTGCTTCCATAGCCCTCCACGGTAGCCGCTGCCGGCACGGCGCCCGCGCGGGCCAGGAGGTCGGCGAGGCGGTCGGTGACCAGCTCGGGGTGCTCCAGCATCACCAGGTGCCCCGCGTCCGGGACGAGCACCAGCTCCGCGTCCGGCAGCAGGTCGGCGATCGCCTCGCTGTGCTCGCTCGGCGTCACCAGGTCCCGCACGCCGGCCAGCACCAGCACCGGCAGGCCCGCGAAGTGGGCGAGGGCCGCCGTCTTGTCGTGGTCGTTGAAGGCCGGGTAGTACTCGGCGACCACGTCGATCGGCGTCGACTCGATCATCCGCTCGGCGAACCGGGCCACGGCCGGGTCGACGTCCCGGGACGCGAACGAGTACCGCTTGATGATCCCGGCGAACAGGTCCGCCGTCGCCCGCCGCCCCTTCTCCACCAGGTCGGCCCGCTGCCCCAGCGCCTTCAGCACGCCCGGCAGCACCCGCCGGACCGCGTTGACGCCGGCCACGGGCAGGCCGAAGTTGACCTCGCCGAGCCGCCCCGAGGACGTGCCGACGAGGGCGACGCCGACGACCCGCTCGGCGACCAGGCCGGGGAACGCGTCGGCCAGGGCCATCACCGTCATCCCGCCCATGGAGTGCCCGACCAGCACGATCGGCCCGTCGGGCACGGCCGCGTCGATGACGGCCTTCAGGTCGCGGCCCAGCTCGTCGATGGTGACCGGCCGGTCGTCCCGCACCTGGGACACGCCCCGTCCGGAGCGGCCGTGGCTGCGCTGGTCCCAGTGCACGGTGCGGACCACGCCCCTGAGGGCGGCCCGCTGGAAGTGCCAGGAGTCCTGGTTGAGGCAGTAGCCGTGGCAGAAGACGACGGTCACGGGGGCGGGCGCCTTACGGCCGAACAGCCGCCGGCGCCGCCGCGTGAGCGCGGACTCCGTCTGCGGGTCGACGTCGTCGACCTCGTAGTACAGCTCGGTGCCGTCGTCGGCGCGGGCCGTGCCGGGGGTGCCGCGCAGTGCGCCGTAGGGGCCGGTCGAGTCGAGGGCGAGCCGTGCCCTCTGGCGCATCCCGCGGCCGACGGTGAGCCGCTCTATCGCCACACCGGCGGCGGCGCCCGCCGCGACCACGCCTATCGCCACCCCGGCGATGCCGGTCGCCCGGCGCCAGCCGCCGGCGGCGACCTCGGTGGCGGCCTCCGTGGCGGAGGCGACGGCCGCCGCGGCGACGTCCGCGACGACCTCCGCGCTGCTCTCGCTCACGTACCGCTCCTCTTCGCCGGGTCCCCTGTGCGGTGCCCCTCTGGTTTCTGATTCACCCGAACGCGCGGGTCATGCACGACAGGCGGGTACGTCGTGCGCGTCACACCGCGGCAGGGCGCCTCACTCGTTCACGTAGACGCGCGGGACGCGGGTTCCGATGCGCGTGACGATCTCGTACCCGATGGTGCCCGCCGCCCGCGCCCAGTCCTCGGCGGTGGGCTCACCGCCGTCGCCGGGGCCGAACAGCACCACCTCGGCGCCCGGTTCCGGCAGGTCCCCGCCGAGGTCGACGACGAACTGGTCCATCGCGATCCGCCCCGCGACCGTGCGCCACTTGCCGGCGACCAGGACCGGGCCGGCGGAGGAGGCGTGGCGCGGGACGCCGTCCGCGTAGCCGAGGGGGACGAGGCCGAGGGTGGTCTCGCCGGCGGTGGTGTAGTGGTGGCCGTAGCTGACGCCGTGACCGCCGGGGACCCGCTTGACCAGGGCCAACGAGGCGGACAGCGTCATCACGGGGCGCAGTCCGAAGTCGGCGGGGGCGCCGATCTCGGGGCTGGGCGAGACGCCGTACATCGCGATGCCGGGGCGTACGAGGTCGAAGTGGCTGTCGGGCAGGGTGAGCGTGGCCGGCGAGTTGGCGATGTGCCGCACCTCGGGACGCAGGCCCTGTGCCTCGGCGTACGCCGTCATCTCCCGGAAGCGGGTGAGCTGCGCGGCGATGGAGGGGTGGCCGGGCTCGTCGGCGCAGGCGAAGTGGGACCAGAGGCCGGTGACGCGGAGCAGCCCCTCGTGCTCGGCCCGCAGCGCCGCCCGCACCAGCTCCTCCCAGTCCTCGCCCGGCTGGCAGCCGCCCCGGCCGAGGCCGGTGTCGGCCTTGAGCTGCACGCGGGCGGGCAGGCCCGCCGCCCGGGCCGCCCCGGTGACCTCGTCCAGGGCCCACATGCCGCTGACGGACACGTCGAGGCGGGCCTCGACGGCCTCCCGCCAGGGGCCGCCCGGCGTCCACAGCCAGCACATGATCCGCACGTCGTCCGGCAGCCCCGCCTCCGCGCGCAGCGCGAGGGCCTCCTGCGGCGTGGCCGTGCCCAGCCAGGTCGCGCCGGCCTCGACGGCCGCGCGGGCGCACGGAACGGCGCCGTGGCCGTAGGCGTCGGCCTTGACGACGGCCATGAGGGCGGCCCCGGGGGCCCGTTCGCGCAGGGCGCGGACGTTGGCCCGCAGGGCGGCCAGGTCGATCTCGGCACGGGCCCGCAGGGTCGCGTCCGGCCGAGCAGCTGTCTCACTCATCGTCCCCACAGTCTCTCAGAGCCCCGGTGCCCCGCTGCCGCGACGGCGACCCGGCGGGCCGGGCCCGCCCTTTCCCCGAGGGACCGCCACGTCGTTAAGGTGCCCGGCATGAGCATCATCGGGGTCGGGATCGACGTGGCCGAGATCGAGCGGTTCGGGGCGTCGCTGGAGCGCACGCCGGCCATGGCGCGGCGGCTCTTCCGGGACAGCGAGCTGCTGCTGCCGAGCGGGGAACGCCGGGGCGTCGCCTCGCTCGCGGCCCGGTTCGCGGCGAAGGAGGCGCTGGCCAAGGCGCTGGGCGCGCCGGCGGGGCTGCTCTGGACGGACGCCGAGGTGTACGTCGAGGACAGCGGCCGGCCGCGGCTGCGGGTGACGGGGACGGTGGCGGCGCGGGCGGCGGCGCTGGGGGTGACGTCGTGGCACGTGTCGCTGAGCCACGACGCGGGGGTGGCGTCGGCGGTGGTGATCGCGGAGGGGTGACCGCACGGCCGCCTCTCCCCAGCCGGGGCCGCTCCCCGGCCGGCCGCCTCTCGCGCGGGGGCGGTTACGGGAACCCCGGCGTCGCCGGGCCGCCGCCCCGCCCGGTCAGGTGCCCGTCGGCTGGACCCTGATGTGCATGCGCTCGCCCTGGGACCCGTACAGGGCGAGCCACTCGACGGGCCGGTCCCCCGCGTTGGCGATGCCGTGCGGGACGCGGGTGTCGAACTCCGCCGTCTCCCCGGCCGTCAGGACGAGGTCGTGGTCGCCCAGGGCGAGGAGCAGCCGGCCGGAGAGGACGTAGATCCATTCGTGCCCCTCGTGGGAGCCCTGGCCGGGCCGCGGGCTCCCGGCGGTCCGGGGCACCGCCGGGGCGGGAAGGATCTGCTTGTACGCGTGCAGCCCGTCGTTGGGGTTGCGGGTGAGCGGGATCCAGGTCTGGCCGTGCCGGGTGAACGGGCGCGGGTGGACGCGGGGGTCGCCGGTGCTGGAGCCGACCAGTTCGTCCAGGGGCAGGCGGTGCGCCCGGGCCAGCGGCAGCAGGTGCCGCAGCCCCGGCTCGCGCTGTCCCGACTCCAGCCGGGAGAGCGTGCTCACGGAGATGCCGGTGGCGTCGCCGAGCTGCGCCAGGGTGAGGCCGCGGGCCCGCCGGATCGCGCGCAGGCGGGCGCCCAGGGAGGTCATCACCTGTGCCGTCTCGTCGTCGCCCATGGCACCACTGTCCCCCATCGCGGGAGGCCGGTCCGTGCGTGGTCACGGTGTACGGGGAAGACTCGACGGCATGCGGACTGCGTACAGCGTGGACATGGTGAGGACGGCCGAGCGGGAGCTGATGGCGCGACTGCCGGAAGGGACGTTGATGCGACGGGCGGCGGCCGGGCTCGCCGCCGCCTGCGCCGAGGTGCTCGGGCGGGTGGCCGGCCGGGTCTACGGCAGCCGGGTGGTGCTGCTGGTCGGCAGCGGGGACAACGGCGGCGACGCCCTGTACGCGGGGGCGCGGCTCGCCCGGCGGGGGGCGGGCGTGACGGCCGTACTGGTCACGCCGGACCGCGCGCACGGCGGTGGGGTGACGGCCCTGCGCCGGGCGGGCGGGCGGATCACGGACACCGCGTGCGCCGGGGAGGCGATCGCGCGCGCCGACCTGGTCGTCGACGGCATCGTCGGGATCGGCGGCAAGGGCGGGCTGCGCGAGGAGGCGGTGCCGCTCGCCGACGCGGCCGCGCGGTCCCGGGCGGCGGTCGTCGCCGTGGACCTGCCGAGCGGGGTCGACGCGGACACCGGGCAGGTGCACGGCAGGGCCGTACGGGCCGACCTGACGGTGGCGTTCGGGGCGCTCAAGCCGGGGCTGCTGGTCGATCCGGCGCGGGAGTACGCGGGGTCGGTGCGGCTGGTCGGCATCGGACTGGCGCTGCCGGAGGACGCGGCCGGGCTGGAGGCGTTGCAGCACGCGGACGTGGCGCGGCTGCTGCCGGTGCCGGGGGTGGAGAGCGACAAGTACCGGCGGGGCGTCGTGGGCGTCGCCGCCGGGTCGGCACGCTATCCGGGCGCCGCCGTGCTGGCCGTCGCCGGGGCGCTGCGGGGCGGGGCCGGGGCGGTGCGGTACGTCGGTCCGGCCGGGGACGCGGTGCTCGCGCGCCACCCCGAGACGCTCGTGTCGGACCGGGGCCCGAAGCGGGCGGGGCGGGTGCAGGCGTGGGTGGTCGGACCGGGCGCCGGTGACGACGCCGGGACCGTGGCGGAGGTGCTGGCGGCCGAGGTGCCGGTGCTGATCGACGCGGACGGACTGCGTCTGGCGGACGCGGCCGCGGTGCGGGGGCGGTCGGCGCCGACGCTGATGACCCCGCACGCCGGGGAGGCGGCGGCGCTGCTCGGGGTGGGCCGCGAGGAGGTCGAGGGCGCGCGGCTGGCCTCGGCACGGGAGCTGGCGGGGCGGTACGGGGCGACGGTGCTGCTGAAGGGCTCGACGACGGTGGTGGCCGGGGCGCGGGGCGGGCCGGTGCGGGTCAACGCGACGGGGACGTCGTGGCTCGCGACGGCGGGCAGCGGCGACGTGCTCTCCGGGCTGGCCGGTTCGCTGCTGGCGGCCGGGCTGTCGGCACGGGACGCGGGGAGCGCGGGGGCGTACCTGCACGGGCTGGCGGGCCGCCTGGCGGCGGAGGGGGCGCCGGTCGCGGCCGAGGACGTCGCCGGGGCGATCCCCCGGGCGTGGCGGGACGTCGCCCGGGGGTGACCGGAGGCCCCTGGCCCGCCGCCGCCCCGCCCGCCCCGGAGGGCCGCTGACCGGCCGCCTGCCGCCGACGACCACCGGGCGACCGCCGGGGGACCTACTCCACCGTCACCGACTTCGCCAGGTTGCGCGGCTGGTCCACCTCGTTGCCCCGGGCCGTCGCCAGCTCGCAGGCGAAGACCTGGAGCGGGACCGTGGCCACCAGCGGCTGGAGCAGCGTCGGCGTCGCCGGGATGCGGACGAGGTGGTCGGCGTACGGGACGACCGCCTCGTCGCCCTCCTCGGCGATGACGATGGTGCGGGCGCCCCTGGCCCGGATCTCCTGGATGTTGGACACGATCTTGTCGTGCAGCACCGACCGCCCGCGCGGGGACGGCACGACCACGACGACCGGCAGGTCCTCCTCGATCAGCGCGATCGGCCCGTGCTTCAGCTCGCCCGCCGCGAAGCCCTCGGCGTGCATGTACGCCAGCTCCTTGAGCTTGAGCGCGCCTTCGAGGGCGACGGGGTGGCCGACGTGCCGGCCCAGGAACAGCACCGTGTTCTTGTGGGCGAGGGAGCGCGCCAGCTCCCGTACCGGCTCCATGGTCCCGAGGACCTGCTCGACGGCGCCGGCGACCCGGGACAGGTCGCGCACGACGTCGCGGATCTCGTCCCCGAACTTCGTGCCGCGCACCTGCCCGAGGTACAGGGCGACCAGGTAGCAGGCGACCAGCTGGGTGAGGAACGCCTTGGTGGAGGCGACGGCGACCTCGGGGCCGGCGTGCGTGTAGAGCACCGCGTCGGACTCGCGCGGGATGGTGGAGCCGTTGGTGTTGCAGATCGCGAGCACCTTGGAGCCCTGTTCGCGGGCGTGGCGCAGGGCCATGAGGGTGTCCATGGTCTCGCCGGACTGGGAGATCGCGACGACCAGGGTCTGCTGGTCGAGGATCGGGTCGCGGTAGCGGAACTCGCTGGCCAGCTCCACCTCGCAGGGGACGCGGGTCCAGTGCTCGATGGCGTACTTGGCGATCAGCCCCGCGTGGTAGGCCGTGCCGCACGCGACGATGACGACCTTGTCGACCTCCCGGAGCACGCCGGCGGGGATGCGGACCTCGTCCAGGCTCAGCATGCCGGAGCCGTCGACGCGGCCCAGCAGGGTGTCGGCGACCGCCTTCGGCTGCTCGGCGATCTCCTTGAGCATGAAGGAGGCGTACCCGGCCTTCTCGGCCGCCGAGGCGTCCCAGTCGACGTGGTAGGAGCGGACGTCGGCCGGGCCGCCGTCGAAGCCGGTGACCGTCACACCGTCCCGGCGCAGCTCCACGACCTGGTCCTGGCCCAGCTCGATGGCGTCCCGGGTGTGCGCGATGAAGGCCGCCACGTCCGAGGCGAGGAAGGACTCGCCCTCCCCCACGCCCACCACGAGCGGCGAGTTGCGGCGCGCGCCCACGACCACGTCCGGCGCGTCCGCGTGCACCGCGACCAGCGTGAACGCGCCCTCCAGGCGCCGGCACACCAGCCGCATCGCCTCGGCGAGGTCGGCGCAGCCGGAGAACTCCTCGGCGAGGAGGTGGGCGACGACCTCGGTGTCGGTCTCGGAGGCCAGTTCGTGGCCGCGCTCCGCCAGCTCCGCCCGCAGGGCCGCGAAGTTCTCGATGATGCCGTTGTGGACCACGGCCACCCGGCCCGCGTTGTCGAGGTGCGGGTGGGCGTTGGCGTCGGTCGGTCCGCCGTGCGTGGCCCAGCGGGTGTGGCCGATGCCGGTCTGGGCGGCCGGCAGTGGCCGCTCGGCCAGTTCCTTGTCGAGGTTGACGAGCTTCCCGGCCCGCTTGGCGGTCGCGAGGCCGCCGTCCGCGAGCACGGCGACGCCCGCCGAGTCGTACCCCCGGTACTCGAGTCGCTTCAGTCCGGCCATCACGACGTCGAGCGCCGACTGAGACCCCACGTATCCCACGATTCCGCACATGAACGGCAGCCTACGATCAGACTCGGTCCCGAACCTGCCTTCCCGTGCCCGGAATCGGAAATTCCCACCGGGGTGCGAACGCCCCGGTGGGAACTTTCGACGCCCCGCCGAGGGCGGCGCGAACGCGGACCCGCACGGACCTGCACGAACCCGCACAGACCCGCACGGACCAGCGCGGACTAGCCGAGCTTGGCGAGCTGCGCGTCGCTGATCTCCGTCGGGAACGGGAAGTCCTTGCCGGAGCCGGCGGCGGCGAGGTTGAGGACGGTGAAGGTGGCGACGGTGGAGCCCTTACGGGTGACGACGACCTTGACCGGGAACTCGTCGCCCTCGTCGCCGACCATGGTCATCGTCATCGCGACGGCCTCGTCGGCACCGCCCGGCGCCTTGTCCTCGGCCACCTTGGCGATCTTGGCCGGCTCGCCCATCGCGGTGAAGGAGAAGCCTCCGGCGCACTTGCCGGCCGCCGCCTTCACGTCCTTCAGGACCGTTTCCGCGCCCCCGTCGTCGTAGGAGGCCAGCGTGAGCAGGACCTTGTCCAGGTCGAACGCGGCACCGACGGCCTCCTCGGTGGTCTGGTCGCCGGACGGCTTCTTCGGCCCCTCCGTCCAGGACCGCTTCACCGACGCCACCGGCTCGCCCAGCGGCACGCCGACCTCGGCGTACGTCAGCGGCTCGCAGTCCCCGCCCTCGGACTTGACCTTGTCCTTCGCGACGTCGTCCGCCGCCGAGACCTCGGTGACCTTGCCGTTCTTGACGTCCGCCTGCGCCAGGGCCGCCTTCTCCAGCTCGGCCGCGGTGAGCGCCGGGGCCGCCGAGGCGGTCTTGTCGCCCTTGCCCTCGGCGCCGTCGGACGCCTTGTCGCCACCGTCGTCGGAGGAACCGCAGGCGGTGACGAGCAGGGCCAGGGCGGCGGCGGAGGCCGCGAGGGCGGTACGGCGGACGGCGGTCAGTCTCACGGTGGGCTCTTTCTTCCAGACGGCGGAGGGTCCGCACGTATGTGCGAGCACTGTATTCACAGCTGGCTGACAGATGATCACCGTTGCGCCACCCGGTACCCGACCGTGACGCCGGCGTGATCTCCCCCTCCGCAAGGCCCGAGCGGCGTGACACACCCCACCTGCCGCCCCGTTCGTACTCCGTTAACAATGGACTGTGATCTCTCCGGTCCCCTCGATGCCCCGGAGCGCCCACCGGCAGCGGCCGGAGGCGACTCCCTACGTCGACCTCACCCGCCCCGAGTGGAGCGCGCTGCGCGACAAGACGCCGCTGCCGCTGACCGCCGAGGAGGTGGAGAAGCTGCGCGGCCTGGGCGACGTCATCGACCTCGACGAGGTGCGGGACATCTACCTCCCGCTCTCCCGGCTGCTCAACCTCTACGTCGGCGCCACCGACGGCCTGCGCGGCGCGCTCAACACCTTCCTCGGCGAACAGGGCTCCCAGTCCGGCACCCCGTTCGTCATAGGGGTGGCCGGCTCGGTCGCGGTCGGCAAGTCCACCGTCGCCCGCCTGCTCCAGGCGCTGCTGTCCCGCTGGCCCGAGCACCCGCGCGTCGAACTGGTCACGACCGACGGCTTCCTGCTGCCCACCCGGGAGCTGGAGGAGCGCGGCCTGATGTCGCGGAAAGGTTTCCCCGAGTCCTACGACCGCCGGGCGCTCACCCGCTTCGTCGCCGACATCAAGGCGGGCAAGGCCGAGGTGACCGCGCCGGTCTACTCCCACCTCATCTACGACATCGTCCCGGACCAGCGGCTCGTCGTCCGCCGCCCCGACATCCTGATCGTCGAGGGCCTCAACGTGCTCCAGCCCGCCCTGCCCGGCAAGGACGGCCGCACCAGGGTCGGCCTCGCCGACTACTTCGACTTCAGCGTGTACGTCGACGCCCGCACCGAGGACATCGAGCGCTGGTACCTGAGCCGCTTCAGCAAGCTGCGCGCGACGGCCTTCCAGAACCCGTCGTCGTACTTCCGCAAGTACACCCAGGTCTCCGAGGAGGAGGCCCTCGACTACGCCCGCACCACCTGGCGCACCATCAACAAGCCGAACCTGGTGGAGAACGTGGCCCCCACCCGCGGCCGGGCCACCCTCATCGTGCGCAAGGGCCCCGACCACAAGGTGCAGCGGCTGCGCCTGCGAAAACTGTGACGGCGGCCCCCGCAGCCGGTACAAATACCGGATGCTGCATCTGCGCCTGATCACCCCGGCCGACCGGACCGATGAAGTGGTCGACCTGATCGACCGGACGGTCGGCACCACCCACCTGGTCGTCCTGAAGGGCTGCGCCCGCGATCCCGAGGGCGACGTCGTCATGTGCGACGTGGCCCGCGAGGCCGGCGACCAACTCATCGGCCGGCTGCGGGAGCTGGGCATCGACAGCAGCGGCGCCATCACCGCCGGGAGCATCGACCTGTCGCTGTCCGCCCACGCGGAGAAGGCGGAGAAGGACGCGCCCGGCGAGCCCGCCGACGCGGTGCTGTGGGAACAGCTGGAGGAGGCGACGCACGAGGAGTCGACGCTCTCCATCACCTACGTCGCCTTCATCACGCTCGCCACGATGATCGCGGCCTGCGGTGTGGTGCTCGACAACGCGATCCTGATCGTGGGCGCGATGGCCGTCGGACCGGAGTTCGGCCCGCTGGCCGGCGTCTGCACGGCGATCGTGCAGCGCGCGCCACGCCTCGCCCTGCGCTCCCTGATCGCCCTGCTGGTGGGCTTCGCGGTGGCGATGGCGGTGACGGTGGGCTTCAGCTGGGTGATGGACGGGGCCGGCCTGTTCAGCGAGGAGAAACTCGACGCCGACCGGCCCAACACCGGCTTCGTCTACGCCCCCGACTGGTTCTCCTTCGTGGTGGCGGTCCTCGCCGGCATCGCGGGCACCCTGTCGCTGACCTCGTCGAAGTCCGGCGCACTGGTGGGCGTCGCCATCTCCGTCACCACGGTCCCGGCCGCCGCGAACGCGGCCGTCGCCCTGAGCTACGGCGACACCGGCCAGATGGTGGGCTCCAGCGAGCAGCTCCTGCTCAACCTGGCCGGCATCGTCATGGCCGGCACCCTGACCCTGCTGGCCCAGAAGGCCCTGTGGGCAACCCAACGAGGCCGGATGACCAAGTCCACCTAGGGGCGCGGGGAACTGCGCGCCCAGCCACGACGAACCCGCGGCCCGCGACCCACAGAACCCCGAACCCGGCGCCGGGGACTACCCCAGCGCCGACTTCACCGAATCGGCCAGCCGTCCCGCGACGGCCCGAGCCTGCTCGATGTCCGCCGCCTCGACCATCACCCGCACCAGAGGCTCGGTCCCGGAGGGCCGCAGCAGCACCCGCCCGGTGCTGCCCAGCTCACGCTCCGCCTCGGAGACCGCCGTGGCCAGCTCGGCGGAGCTGGCGACCCGCGACCGGTCCACGTCCGGCACGTTGATCAGCACCTGCGGCAGCCGCTCCATGACGGACGCGAGGTCCCGCAGCGTACGGCCGGTCTGCGCGACCCGCGCCGCCAGCATCAGGCCGGTCAGCGTGCCGTCGCCGGTGGTGGCGTGGTCGAGGATGATGACGTGCCCGGACTGCTCGCCGCCGAGGGCGTAGCCGTGCTCCTTCATCTCCTCCAGCACGTACCGGTCGCCGACGCCGGTCTGCACGAACCGGATGCCCTCGCGCTCCATGGCGAGCTTGAAGCCCAGGTTGGACATGACGGTCGCGACGACCGTGTCCGAGCGCAGCGCGTCCCGCTCCCGCATCGCCAGCGCGAGCACGGCGAGGATCTGGTCGCCGTCCACCTCCGCGCCGGTGTGGTCCACGGCCAGGCAGCGGTCGGCGTCGCCGTCGTGGGCGATGCCCAGGTCGGCGCCGTGCTCGACGACGGCGGCCTTGAGCAGGTCGAGGTGGGTGGAGCCGCAGCCGTCGTTGATGTTGAGGCCGTCCGGCACCGCGCCGATGGTCACCAGTTCGGCACCGGCCCGCGCGAACGCCTCCGGGGAGACCCGGGAGGCCGCGCCGTGCGCCTCGTCGAGGACGATCTTCAGTCCGTCGAGGCGGTTCGGGAGCACGCCGACGAGGTGGGCGACGTACTGGTCGAGCCCCTCGTCGTAGTCGCGGACGCGGCCGACGCCGGCGCCGGTCGGGCGGTCCCAGGGGGCGCCGGTGCGGTGCTCGGCGTAGACGGACTCGATGCGGTCCTCCAGCTCGTCGGCGAGCTTGTGGCCGCCGCGGGCGAAGAACTTGATGCCGTTGTCGGGCATGGCGTTGTGGCTCGCGGAGAGCATCACGCCGAGGTCCGCGCCGAGCGCGCCGGTGAGGTGGGCGACCGCGGGCGTCGGCAGCACGCCGACCCGCAGCACGTCCACGCCGGCGCTGGCCAGGCCCGCGACCACGGCGGCCTCCAGGAACTCCCCGGAGGCGCGCGGGTCCCGTCCGACCACGGCGGTCGCCCGGTGCCCGGCGAAGGTGCCCGCCTCGGCCAGTACGTGCGCCGCGGCGACGGAGAGACCGAGCGCCAGCTCGGCCGTCAGATCCGCGTTGGCGACACCGCGCACGCCGTCCGTGCCGAAGAGTCGTCCCACTTGTCCTCCTGAGGAAACGTCAATTCCGGAAGCGGCCGCCGGTTGCGGCCCACGCAGCCGGCTCCCGTGGTCCGGGGCATGCGCTGACCGGTCATCCGATCACACAAGCCTTTGAGCGCCTGAACTTCTCAGCGTCAGAAATTCTCGGCATAAGAACGTCTGAGCGTCTGAACGTCTTGTGTCGTTATACGCCCAACGACGGGGATAAACGAAACGCCCCGGCAGCACAGTGGCGTGCCGCCGGGGCGTTCGGAGTACAGCCGGCGCGACTTAGCGCTTGCTGTACTGCGGCGCCTTGCGGGCCTTCTTCAGACCGGCCTTCTTGCGCTCGACCGCACGGTCGTCGCGCTTGAGGAAGCCGGCCTTCTTCAGCGGGCCGCGGTTGTTGTCGACGTCGGCCTCGTTCAGGGCGCGGGCGACACCGAGACGGAGCGCACCGGCCTGACCGGAGACACCGCCACCGGCGATGCGGGCGATGACGTCGTAACGGCCTTCCAGCTCGAGCACCTTGAAGGGCTCGTTGACTTCCTGCTGGTGCACCTTGTTCGGGAAGTAGTCCTCGAGGGTGCGGCCGTTGATCTTCCACTTGCCGGTGCCCGGGACGATCCGGACACGGGCGATGGCGTTCTTGCGACGGCCCAGGCCGGCGGCCGGCTGGGGCTCGCCGAAGGCGGACGCCATGGACTCCGAGGTGTACTCGCCCTCGACGGGGACCTCGGACTCGGTGGTGTAGCTGTCGATGTCGATCTCTTCGAGCGGCTGCTCGGCAGTGGTCTCGGCCACGATGCTCCTCAGATTCTGTTCAGTCTTAGGGGGTGGCCGGAACTACTGCGCGACCTGGGTGATCTCGAACGGCTGCGGCTGCTGCGCGCCGTGCGGGTGCTGGTCACCCTTGTAGACCTTCAGCTTCGAGAGCATCTGACGGCCCAGGGAGTTCTTCGGGAGCATGCCCTTGACGGCCTTCTCGATGGCCTTCTCCGGGTTCTTGTCGAGCAGCTCGTCGTAGCGCACGGAGCGCAGACCGCCCGGGTAGCCGGAGTGGCGGTACGCCATCTTCTGGGTCCGCTTGTTGCCGGAGAGGTGCACCTTGTCGGCGTTGATGATGATGACGAAGTCACCGGTGTCGACGTGGGGCGCGTAGATCGGCTTGTGCTTGCCGCGGAGGATGGAGGCCGTAGTGGAGGCCAGACGACCCAGGACAACGTCCTGAGCGTCGATGACGTGCCACTGGCGCGTCACATCGCCGGGCTTGGGGCTGTACGTACGCACGGTTCGTAGCCTTCGCTTCTTCAGTGAATGGTCCTGACAAGGTCACCGAAGACGATCACGACAGCCCTGACCGCACCGCGGTGACGCAAACCGCGTGCTGGTCGCTGGTCATCGGTCCCGGTGGACCGGTGTAAGGGCCCCTCACGTGAGAATGAGCAAGCCAATACACATACGACTGTGCAGAGTACCCGGGGTTCCCCAGCCGGGTCAAAACGGAGCCGCCGGGGCACGCCCCGCCCCCACCGCCCGCCCGGCACCCCCGTGATCCACACCGGCGTCCGCACCGGCCTCCACGCCGACCCCCACCTCGCCCTCCGTACCGTCCCGGGCCCGCCGCGCGACCGTCACCGCCAGTACGCACAGCGTGAAGGCGTCCTTGAAGGCCCGCCGCCGCCCCGACTCCAGCCAGGGCCAGGTCAGCCCCGGCGCCTGGGGCACCAGGGCGATCCAGAACCAGGGCCCCCGGGCCACCGCGCCGGCGTACGACAGCCCGGCGAGCAGCAGCGGCAGGACGACCAGGAGGTAGTGGTCGTAGGAGGGCCGGGAGACGAGGAACGCCGACAGCATCAGGCCCGCGCCGGTCTCCGCGAGCCGCAGCGGCCCGGGGCCGGCACGGCGCCAGCGGACGTACGCGCACACCACCCCGGCCCCGGCCGCGGCCACCGCCAGCCCCTGGGCGAGGGCCCCCGGGACCCCGAGCCGGGGCAGCACGGCCGCCGGGGACGCCTCGTAGAGCCGTACGAAGCCGTCGTCGCCGTGGAGCAGGAAGGGCAGGGTGCGGGTGACGAAGCCGGCCGGGTCGGGCATCGCCAGGGCCGCCGCGCCGGAGGCCAGCGCGGGCACCAGGACGGCCGCCGCCAGCGCCCGCCACCGCCCGGCGAACAGGAAGAGCAGCAGGACGGGCGCGAGCAGCGGCTTGAGGGCCACCGCCGCGCCGACGACCAGGCCCGCCGCCGTCCACCGGCCCCGACTCGCCAGCAGCAGGGACAGCGGCAGGGCCACGGCCGCCGTCACCGTCCAGTTCCCGAGGCGCACCAGGTGTCCGAACGGCGCGAAGCCCAGCGCCAGCCCGGTCAGCCCGAGCACCGCAAGCCGGCTGCCGAGCGGCACGCGGTGCAGCCGCAGCGCACAGGCCCAGCCCAGCGCCAGCAGGACCGTCACCGCGCACGGCGCCACCACCCGCAGCACCCCCGCGGGCAGCAGCGCCTGCGGTGCCGCGGCCAGGACCGCGCTCGGGAAGTAGAGGAAGTGCGGATCGTCGTATGGAGAGCCACCGGCCAGCCAGGTCCGGGCGGCCCGCACGACGATCGCGTTGTCCATTCCGCCGTCCGAGGTCACCCGCGCCGCGTGCGTCACGATCGCCGCCAGCACCACCACGAGCACCGCCCACAGGTGCCCGTTCGCCGGTCGCACCAACCACCCGGAGATGTCGCTTTTGCCCGTCCGCATGAGGGGAACGCTAGGCGCTGCGCGGCTCCCGGAGGCGCACCAGCACGCCGCTCGGCCCGTCTAAGATGCGGCCCATGAGCTTTGGGCAGGGGGGACCTCAGTCGCAGTGGGATCCCTGGAAACCGCAATCGCAGCAGCAGCCCTGGACCGGTGGCCACGACGACGGCACCCCGGACTGGGCCGCCCTCGCCGAGGCGTCCGAGGCCCGCGCCAAGCGACGCCGGCTGCTCTTCATCGGGGGTGGAGCGCTGGCCACCGTGGCGATCGCCAGTGCCGTGGCCGTGGCCGTGGTCTCCGCGAACGGCTCGGGACAGGCCTCCGACGGCCCCTCCTCGCAGCTCCCGGCGACGGCCGACATACCCAGCTCGACGGCCACGACCCCGTCCTTCGCCCCGACCAGCGCGCCGCCGCCGCTGGACCCCAAGGACTTCGTCTCCAGCGTCCAGAAGGACAAGGCCCCGCTCAGCCCGGACCTGCTCTTCCCGGGCACCCAGCTGACCATGAGCGAGACCGTCTACAAGAAGGGCCCCACGGCCGACACCCGCACCTGCGGCTCCGCCGCCCAGGGCACCCTGCCGAAGGTCCTCGCGGCGCATGACTGCACGCGGCTGATGCGGGTCACCTACACCCAGGGCGACACCGCCGTGACGGTCGGCGTGGCCGTCTTCGACACCGAGGCGCAGGCGGCGAAGGCCAAGCGGCAGGCCGACAAGAAGAGCATCATCCGCTCCCTGTCCGGCGGCGGCGTCGCGTCCTTCTGCACCGGCGCCGTGTGCCGCTCCACCACCAACTCCTACGGCCGCTACGCCTACTTCACCGTCTCCGGCTTCACCACCGGCAAGGACGTGACGGAGAAGTCCACCGGGGTGTTCCGGGCCGGCGACGACCTCGCCGAGTTCGCCTTCCGGCAGATCCGCCAACGCGGCGAGGCCCAGGCGTCGGCGGCCGCGGAGCGGTAACCCCCGTCAGCAGCAGCCGGCCCCCGGCAGGGACCGCTTGTTCCGCGCCTCCTTGTTGCGGGCCGCCAGCAGCTCGTCGGCCGGGTAGCCGACCTCCTCCAGCGTCAGCCCGTGCGGCCGTACGACGTGCACGGCCGAGTCCCGTACGCGGGCGGCGAGCACCTTGGCGGGCCAGTCGGGCGGCCGGTGGCCGTCGCCGACGAACAGCAGCGCCCCGATGAGCGAGCGCACCATGTTGTGGCAGAAGGCGTCGGCCCGCACGGTGGCGGTGACGATCCCGTCGTCCGCGCCCCGCACCAGGCTCAGCTCCTGAAGCGTGCGGATCGTGGTGGCCCCCTCCCGCTTCTTGCAGTAGGCGGCGAAGTCGTGCTCGCCCAGCAGTCCGCGGGCCGCCTCGTTCATGGCGTCCACGTCGAGGGGCCAGTCGTGCCACAGCACGTGGCCGCGCAGCAGCGGGTCGACGCCGCCGGGGTTGTCGGTGACCCGGTAGGCGTAGCGCCGCCAGATCGCGGAGAACCGGGCGTTGAAGCCGTCGGGCGCCTCACGCAGGGCCCACACCCGCACGTCCCTGGGCAGCCGCCCGGCGAGCCGCTTGAGCAGCTTCACATGGTGCTCGGCCCACACCTCGCGCGGCAGGTCGACGTGCGCGACCTGGCCCCGGGCGTGCACCCCGGCGTCGGTCCGCCCCGCCACGGTCAGCTCGTACGTCTCCCGCGACCGCGTGACCGTCCGCAGCGCGTCCTCGATCTCCCCCTGCACGGTCCGCCGCCCCCCGGCCTGCTTGGCCCACCCGGAGAACTCGGCCCCGTCGTACGACAGGTCCAGCCGCACCCGCACGAAACCCGGCTCTACTTCGTCACTCACCCAGAGATCCTCTCAGCACACACGAAAGCGGGCCCGCCCTCGGAAAGGACGGACCCGCAAACGCCGCAAAGGGGCGCGGGGAACTGCGCGACCAGCCACGACGACGCCGCAGCCGCCATCACACAGCCCCCGGCAGAACGCTTACGCGTCCTTGGACTCCTCGGCCGGCGCCTCGTCGGCCTTGGCCGTGTCGACCTTGGCCTCGGAAACCTCGGCGGAGCCCTCGGCGTCCTTCGCGGCACGCTTGGTGGCGGCCTCGGCCTCGCCGGTCGCCTCCTGCGCCACGGTCAGCGCCTCGACCAGCTCGATGACGGCCATGGGCGCGTTGTCGCCACGGCGGTTACCGATCTTGGTGATCCGGGTGTAGCCACCGGGACGGTTCTCGTAGCGCGGGCCGATCTCGGTGAAGAGCGTGTGGACGATGCTCTTGTCCGTGATCACCTGGAGCACCTGACGGCGGTTGTGAAGGTCGCCCTTCTTCGCCTTGGTGACCAGACGCTCGGCGTACGGGCGCAGCTTGCGCGCCTTCGCCTCGGTGGTGGTGATGCGGCCGTGCTCGAAAAGCGACTTCGCGAGGTTCGCGAGGAGCAGCTTCTCGTGCGACGCGCTGCCGCCCAGACGGGCACCCTTGGTGGGCTTCGGCATGGTGTTTCTCCTAGGTGTCTGCCCCGGCCGTATCAGGTACCGAGGTCAGTATCCGAGCAGGCGGTCGCCTGTCGGAGATCCGAGCACAGGCCCCGTAGGGGCCGTGCTCGGAAGGGGCGCGGGGAACTGCGCGACCAGCCACAGCGCACCCGCACCCGAGTACGGACCGAACGGCCCGAGCTCTTAGTACTGCTCGGTCTCCACGAAACCGGCGTCTGCGTCGTCGTCCGCGCCGAACGCGTCCGCCGCGGCGGTCGGGTCGAACCCGGGAGGCGAGTCCTTCAGCGCCAGGCCCATGCCCGCGAGCTTGGCCTTGACCTCGTCGATCGACTTCGCACCGAAGTTGCGGATGTCGAGCAGGTCCGCCTCGGAGCGGGCGACGAGCTCACCCACGGAGTGGATGCCCTCGCGCTTGAGGCAGTTGTACGACCGAACGGTGAGCTCCAGCTCCTCGATCGGCAGCGCCAGGTCGGCGGCGAGCGCGGCGTCCGTCGGGGACGGACCCATGTCGATGCCCTCGGCGTCGATGTTCAGCTCGCGGGCGAGACCGAACAGCTCGACCAGCGTCTTACCGGCGGAGGCCATGGCGTCACGCGGACGCATCGCCTGCTTGGTCTCGACGTCGACGATCAGCTTGTCGAAGTCGGTGCGCTGCTCGACACGCGTGGCCTCGACCTTGTACGTGACCTTGAGGACCGGCGAGTAGATCGAGTCGACCGGGATACGGCCGATCTCCTGGCCGACCTGCTTGTTCTGCACGGCGGAGACGTAGCCGCGACCGCGCTCGACGGTCAGCTCCATCTCCAGCTTGCCCTTGCCGTTGAGCGTGGCGAGGACGAGGTCGGGGTTGTGCACCTCGACACCGGCCGGGGGCGCGATGTCGGCGGCGGTGACCAGACCCGGGCCCTGCTTGCGCAGGTACATCACGACCGGCTCGTCGTGCTCCGAGGAGACGACCAGCTGCTTGATGTTGAGGATCAGGTCGGTGACGTCCTCCTTGACGCCCGGCACGGTGGTGAACTCGTGCAGGACACCGTCGATGCGGATGGACGTGACCGCCGCACCCGGGATCGAGGAGAGGAGCGTACGACGCAGGGAGTTGCCGAGGGTGTAGCCGAAGCCCGGCTCCAGCGGCTCGATGACGAACCGGGAGCGGAACTCGTCGACGACCTCTTCGGTCAACGAGGGACGCTGAGCGATCAGCATGTGGTGGTCCTTCAGTCAGGGGCGCCCGCTATTTGACGCCCGACCAGTACTGCAAGGGTACGGGCGATACGACCCGAAAGAGCCGTACCGCCCGTGGAAACCCTGGTGGAGCAAGATCAGACGCGTCGCGTACGACGCGGCGGATCAGACGCGGCGACGCTTCGGCGGACGGCAGCCGTTGTGCGGCGTCGGGGTGACGTCCTGGATCGAGCCGACCTCGAGGCCGGTCGCCTGGAGCGAGCGGATGGCGGTCTCACGACCGGAACCCGGGCCCTTGACGAAGACGTCGACCTTGCGCATGCCGTGCTCCTGAGCGCGGCGGGCAGCCGACTCGGCGGCCATCTGCGCGGCGAACGGCGTGGACTTCCGGGAGCCCTTGAAGCCGACGTGGCCGGCGGAGGCCCAGGAGATCACGTTGCCGGTCGGGTCCGTGATGGACACGATCGTGTTGTTGAACGTGCTCTTGATGTGCGCGTGGCCGTGAGCGACGTTCTTCTTTTCCTTGCGGCGCACCTTCTTGGCAGCGCCCTGACGACCCTTGGGGGGCATCTATAACTCCTACGGGAGGTGGTCGGTCCTACAGCGAAGACCGCTGGACGGCGAGTCCGCTGCGGACTACTTCTTGCCCGGCTTCTTCTTGCCGGCGATGGCGCGACGCGGGCCCTTGCGGGTACGCGCGTTGGTGCTGGTGCGCTGACCGCGGACAGGCAGACCGCGACGGTGGCGGAGACCCTGGTAGGTACCGATCTCGACCTTGCGGCGGATGTCGGCCTGGATCTCGCGACGGAGGTCACCCTCGGTCTTGATGTTGTTGTCGACGTACTCGCGGATCGCGACGAGCTGCTCCTCGGAGAGGTCCCGAACACGGGTGTTCGGGTCCACGCCGGTGGCGGCGAGCGTCTGCTGCGAGAGCGTCCGGCCGATGCCGAACACGTAGGTGAGGGCGATCTCCACGCGCTTTTCGCGCGGGATGTCAACACCGGAAACGCGTGCCATTCAATGGCTCCTGGTGATCTTCGGAGGTCTTCCACAGAACCGGCTCCCCGTCCGCCGTACGAGGTACGGACAAGGTCCCCGGCCTCCGAACCGGGGGTGTCGGACGCCTGGGCGCCCGGGTCCTGCGTATGAACAATTCAGCTCGCGTCGCGCGAAGTCTTGCGAATCGCGGAGGGAACGGTCGTGCGTCAGCCCTGGCGCTGCTTGTGGCGCGGGTTGTCGCAGATGACCATGACCCGACCGTGACGGCGGATCACCCTGCACTTGTCGCAGATCTTCTTGACGCTCGGCTTGACCTTCATGGGTGTGAGGTTCTCCGGGTCAGTTGCCGGCGGTCCCGCGACGCGGACGTCACAGGACGTGGGCAAGATCTACTTGTACCGGTAGACGATCCGGCCACGCGTCAGGTCGTACGGAGACAGCTCCACCACGACCCGGTCGTCAGGGAGGATGCGGATGTAGTGCATACGCATCTTGCCGCTGATGTGAGCCAGGACCTGGTGGCCGTTCTGGAGCTCCACCTTGAACATGGCGTTCGGAAGAGACTCGACGACAGTGCCTTCGATCTCGATGGCACCTTGCTTCTTGGCCACGCTTCGCCCTTCGAATCGACTACCTTGATCGACTCCCGTACGCCGTACGAGCGCATGCAGGCATGCGGGTGCACTGGAGCCGACGAGTCAGTCTACGTCAGCACACCCGGAAAGGCGAAACGAGAAAGTCTGCCCCGCCGGGCTGATCGTCATGCCCCGATCACGCCAGCGGGTCCGGCGCCGCCGTCACGCCCAGCTCCGCGAGCTTCGCCTTGCCCCCGTCGGGAGCCGTCAGGACCAGCGGGCCCTGGTCCGTGAGGGCGACGGAGTGCTCCCAGTGGGAGGACCAGGTGCCGTCGGTGGTGACGACGGTCCACTCGTCCTCCAGGACCTCCGTGCGGGGCGTGCCGAGGGACA
The DNA here is from genome assembly GCF_044142145.1 of Streptomyces sp. BK79. NCBI lineage: Bacteria > Bacillati > Actinomycetota > Actinomycetes > Kitasatosporales > Streptomycetaceae > Streptomyces > Streptomyces sp. BK79. The sequence goes on along the minus strand of NZ_JBHVOC010000006.1, from coordinate 89,589 downwards.
CCATGGGCTCGATGGCCAGGCAGAAGCCGGGGACCAGCTTGGGGCCCTTGCCGCGCCGGCGGTCGACGTAGTTCAGCAGGTGCGGGTCCATGTGCATCTCGGTGCCGATGCCGTGGCCGCCGTAGTCCTCGATGATCCCGTACTTGCCGCCGCCGGGCTTCGGCTGGCGGCGGATGTACGTCTCGACGGCCCGGGAGATGTCCACCAGCCGGTTGCCCTGCTTCATGGCCGCGATGCCCGCCCACATCGACTCCTCGGTCACGCGGGACAGCTCGATCAGCTCCGGGGAGTGACCGGAGCCGACGAAGGCCGTGTACGCGGCGTCGCCGTGCCAGCCGTCGATGATCGCGCCGCAGTCGATGGAGATGACGTCGCCGTCCTTGAGGACCACGTCGTCGGACGGGATGCCGTGGACGACGACCTCGTTCACGGACGTGCAGATGGTGGCCGGGAAGCCGCCGTACCCGAGGAAGTTCGGCTTGGCGTCGTGCTCGGTGAGCACCTTGCGGGCGACCTGGTCCAGGTCCTTGGTCGTGGCGCCGGGCACGGCGGCCTCCCGCGTGGCCGCGTGGATGGCGGCGACGACCAGCCCCGCCTCACGCATCTTGGCGATCTGCTCGGGGCTCTTGATCTGCACCATGGGGACTGCGGCCTTTCTGGACCGGAGAGTACGGGGAACGCTTCCAACGATACGGGGCGGGGCCGGCCCCACCCCACAGCACAGCCGCGGCCCTCGGGCGAGGGACCGCGGCTGCAGCCGTACGGGAAGGACTACTGGTCGCGCTTGAGCGCCTCCAGCGCACGGCCGGTGACCTCGTTGACCGGGCCCATCGCCGAGATGGTGACGACCAGGCCCTGCGCCTTGTAGTAGTCGATGATCGGCTCGGTCTGCGTGTGGTAGACCTCGAGCCGCTTGCGGACCGTCTCCTCGGAGTCGTCGTCCCGCTGGTACAGCTCGCCGCCGCAGACGTCGCAGACGCCCTCCTGCTTCGGCGGCGTGTACGTCACGTGGAAGACGTGCGCCGAGTTGTTGCGGCAGACGCGCCGGCCGGCGATCCGCTTGACGACCTCGTCCTCCGGGGCCTCCAGGTCCAGCACCGCGTCGAGGTTCATGTCCTCGGTCTCGAGCAGCTCGTCCAGCGCCTCGGCCTGGGAGACGTTGCGCGGGAAACCGTCCAGCAGGAAACCGCCCTCGGCGTCGGGCTGCTCCATGCGGTCCTTGGCCATGGCGATGGTGACCTCGTCCGGCACGAGGTTCCCGGCGTCCATGTAGGACTTGGCGAGCTTGCCCAGTTCGGTCTGCTGGCTGATGTTCGCGCGGAACAGGTCGCCCGTGGAGATGTGCGGGATGTGCAGCGTCTCGGCAAGGCGGGTGGCCTGCGTACCCTTCCCAGCACCCGGCGGCCCGACGAGGACGATTCGCATCAGCGGAGGAACCCTTCGTAATTGCGCTGCTGGAGCTGGCTCTCGATCTGCTTCACCGTCTCAAGACCCACACCCACGATGATGAGGATGCTGGTCCCGCCGAACGGGAAGTTCTGGTTTGCCCCGAAACCGGCCAACGCCATTGTCGGTACGAGAGAGATCAGGCCCAGATACAGCGAACCCGGCCAGGTGATCCGGTTGAGTACGTAGCTCAGATACTCAGCGGTCGGTCGGCCAGCCCGGATGCCCGGGATGAACCCACCATACTTCTTCATGTTGTCCGCGACTTCCTCGGGGTTGAACGAGATGGCCACGTAGAAGAAGGCGAAGAAGACGATCAGCAGGAAGTACAGAGCCACGTGCGGCGCGGCCTCGGGGTCGGCCAGGTTCTTCTGGATCCAGACGGCCCAGCCCGCCTGCGAACCGGAGAACTGGACGATCAGCGCCGGGATGTAGAGCAGCGACGAGGCGAAGATGACGGGGATGATGCCCGCCTGGTTCACCTTGAGCGGGATGTACGTCGACGTACCACCGTAGGAGCGGCGGCCGATCATGCGCTTCGCGTACTGCACCGGGATGCGGCGCTGCGCCTGCTCGACGAAGACGACCAGGCCGACCATGACGAAGCCGACGAGCATGACGATGCCGAACTCGATCCAGCCGTCGGCCAGGGTGCCCTCCTGCTTGATGGCCCACAGAGCGGAGGGGAAGGTCGCGGCGATCGAGATGAACATCAGGATCGACATGCCGTTGCCGACACCGCGGTCGGTGATCAGCTCGCCGAGCCACATGACGGTGGCCGTGCCGGCGGTCATGGTGATGACCATGACGATGGTGGTGAAGATCGCCTGGTCGGGGACGATCTGGCCCGCGACGGTGCAGCCGGAGAAGAGGGCGCCGCTGCGGGCGGTGGCCACCAGGCCGGTGCCCTGCAGGATGGCGAGCGCGATGGTCAGGTAGCGGGTGTACTGCGTGATCTTCGCCGTGCCCGCCTGGCCCTCCTTCTTCAGGGCCTCCAGGCGCGGGATCACCACGGTCAGCAGCTGCAGAATGATGCTCGCCGTGATGTACGGCATGATGCCGAGCGCGAAGACCGTGATCTGCAGCAGGGCGCCACCGCTGAACATGTTCACCAGGCCGAAAATGCCCTGGTTGCCGGACGCCTGGTCCACGCACTCCTGGACGTTCTTGTAGTCGACGCCTGGAATGGGGATGTGGGTACCGAGCCGGTACACCACGATGATGCCGAGCGTGAAGAGCAGCTTCTTGCGCAGGTCGGGCGTCTTGAACGCCCGGGCGAACGCGGTGAGCACGGTGCCTCCTGCGACCCCCGCGCTACTGCGTCAAGGGTGACGGTCTTGAGGATTCGACTGACGACTAAGTAAGTAACGGTCAACTGCCGCCCAGGGTGCCCCATGTGACGCACCCGTGAAAGAGGGCAGCGCAGGCCACCTTACCGGCGGGAGTACTTCCCTTGGAACGACCAACCGGGGATACCCCTTTTGTGGGGCATCCCCGGTCGGGATCGCTCATGTCATCGAGACGCCTGAAAGGTTCAGACGAGCTCGGTGACGGTACCGCCGGCGGCGGTGATCTTCTCCTTGGCGGAGCCGGAGACGGCGTCGACCGTCACCTGCAGCGCCACGGAGATCTCGCCCTGGCCGAGGACCTTGACGAGGCTGTTCTTGCGAACGGCACCCTTGGCCACCAGACCCTCGACGGTGACTTCGCCACCCTCGGGGTACAGCGCGGCCAGCTTGTCGAGGTTCACGACCTGGAACTCGGTCTTGAACGGGTTCTTGAAGCCCTTCAGCTTCGGAAGACGCATGTGGAGGGGCATCTGGCCACCCTCGAAGCGCTCCGGAACCTGGTAACGGGCCTTCGTACCCTTGGTACCACGACCGGCCGTCTTACCCTTCGACGCCTCACCACGACCGACACGGGTCTTCGCGGTCTTGGCGCCCGGGGCGGGACGGAGGTTGTGGATCTTGAGCGGGTTCTGCTCACCCATGATCAGTCGACCTCCTCGACCGTCACGAGGTGGCGGACGGTGTGCACCATGCCGCGGAACTCGGGGCGGTCCTCCTTGACGACCTGCGTGTTGATCCCCTTGAGACCAAGGGAACGCAGGGTGTCACGGTGGTTCTGCTTGCTGCCGATGTAGGACTTGACCTGCGTAATCTTGAGCTGCGCCATGATTACGCACCCGCCCCGGCACGCGCACGGAGAAGAGCCGCGGGGGCGACGTCCTCGAGCGGCAGACCACGGCGGGCCGCGATCTCCTCGGGACGCTGCAGGCCCTTGAGGGCCTCCACGGTCGCGTGCACGATGTTGATCTGGTTGTCGGAGCCGAGCGACTTCGACAGCACGTCGTGGATACCGGCGCACTCGAGCACGGCGCGCACCGGACCACCGGCGATAACGCCGGTACCCGGGGACGCGGGCTTGAGCAGCACGACGCCGGCAGCCTTCTCACCCTGGATGGGGTGCGGGATGGTGCCCTGGATGCGGGGGACCTTGAAGAAGTGCTTCTTGGCCTCCTCAACACCCTTGGCGATGGCGGCCGGCACCTCCTTGGCCTTGCCGTATCCGACACCCACGGTGCCGTCACCGTCGCCCACCACGACCAGCGCGGTGAAGCTGAAGCGACGACCACCCTTCACAACCTTGGCGACACGGTTGATCGCGACGACGCGCTCAACGTAAGCGGTCTTCTCGGCGGCAGCTGCGCCGCCGTCACGGCCCTTCCGGTCCCGCCGCTCGCCGCCACCGGCACCGCCACCGCGGCGCTGGGGTCCAGCCATTGGAATTACCTCTCTCTGTTTCCGCTAGCTACGGAACCGGGTCAGAACTTCAGACCGGCTTCGCGGGCGGCGTCCGCCAGGGCGGCGATGCGCCCCGCGTACTGGTTGCCACCGCGGTCGAAGACCACGGCCTCGACACCCGCGGCCTTGGCACGCTCGGCGACCAGGGCGCCGACCTGCTTGGCCTGAGCCGACTTGTCCGCCTCGCCGCCACGGATCGAGGTGTCCAGGGTGGACGCCGACGCAAGGGTGTGACCCTTGATGTCGTCGATCACCTGGGCCACGATGTGGCGGTTCGAGCGGGTAACGACCAGACGGGGACGCTCCGCCGTACCCGAGAGATTCTTGCGAATCCGGATGTGGCGGCGCTTGATCGCGGCGCGCTTGTAGGCGTCGCCCTTGAGGATCTTCTGTCCGTATGCCATGGCTTACTTACCCGCCTTTCCGACCTTGCGGCGGATGACTTCGCCCTCGTACTTGACGCCCTTGGCCTTGTACGGGTCGGGCTTGCGCAGCTTGCGGATGTTGGCCGCAACCTCGCCGACCTTCTGCTTGTCGATGCCCTCGACCGAGAAACGGGTCGGGGACTCCACCTTGAAGGTGATGCCCTCGGGGGCCTCGACCAGGATCGGGTGGCTGTAACCGAGGGAGAACTCCAGGTTCGAACCCTTGGCGAGCACGCGGTAACCGACACCGCTGATCTCGAGCTTCTTCACGTAACCCTGGGTCACGCCGGTGATCATGTTCGCCACCAGCGTGCGGGACAGGCCGTGCAGGGCCTTGCTCTGACGCTCGTCGTTGGGGCGGGTGACGTTCAGAACGCCGTCCTCACCCTTGGCGATGTCGATCGGTGCCACGACGGTGTGAGTCAGCGAGCCCTTCGGGCCCTTGACCGAGACCGTACGGCCGTCGATGGTGACGTCCACGCCGGCGGGAACCGCGATGGGGAGCTTGCCGATGCGCGACATAGCTGTTTCCTCCGTTCCCTTCCGCTACCAGACGTAGGCGAGGACTTCTCCGCCTACGCCCTTCTTGCCGGCCTGCTTGTCGGTGAGGAGCCCGTGCGACGTGGAGATGATCGCCACGCCGAGGCCACCCAGCACCTTGGGCAGGTTGGTGGACTTCGCGTACACCCGGAGACCGGGCTTGGAGATCCGCTTGATGCCCGCGATGGAGCGCTCACGGTTCGGGCCGAACTTCAGCTCGAGGACGAGGTTCTTGCCGACCTCGGCGTCCTCGACCTTCCAGCCCGTGATGAAGCCCTCCTGCTGGAGGATCTCCGCGATGTGAGACTTGATCTTGGACGCCGGCATCGTCACAGAGTCGTGGTACGCCGAGTTCGCGTTCCGCAGACGCGTAAGCATGTCTGCGATCGGATCAGTCATGGTCATGAATTGGCCTTCGGCCTCTCTCGCCGGGGTTTCCTGGTGCGCCATCCCTCTCCCCGATCCGAGACGGGACGGGTGCGGCGCGGTGGACCTACGGCGTAGTAAGTCGTACGGGCGGCAGACGCCCAACCCCACAAGCCTAAGGCATGCGGAGCCGGGCCCCTGCCGACCCAGATGCTTACCGAGAGTCTGAATAACCCGGAATTACCGGATTACCAGGAGCTCTTGGTCACGCCCGGCAGCTCGCCACGGTGAGCCATCTCACGAAGGCACACGCGGCACAGGCCGAACTTGCGGTAGACGGAGTGCGGGCGGCCGCAGCGCTGGCAGCGGGTGTAGCCACGCACACCGAACTTGGGCTTGCGAGCAGCCTTAGCGATCAGAGCCTTCTTCGCCATCTCGCTCACGCCTCCTTGAACGGGAAGCCGAGGTGACGAAGGAGCGCGCGGCCCTCAGCGTCGTTGGTCGCCGTGGTGACCACGGTGATGTCCATACCCCGGACGCGGTCGATCTTGTCCTGGTCGATCTCGTGGAACATGACCTGCTCCGTGAGACCGAAGGTGTAGTTGCCACGGCCGTCGAACTGCTTGGGGGACAGACCGCGGAAGTCGCGGATGCGCGGCAGCGCGAGCGACAGGGTGCGGTCCAGGAACTCCCACATGCGGTCGCCACGGAGCGTGACGTGGGCACCGATCGGCTGGCCCTCACGCAGCTTGAACTGCGCGATGGACTTGCGGGCCTTGGTGACGGCCGGCTTCTGACCGGTGATCGTGGTGAGGTCCTTGATGGCACCCTCGATCAGCTTGGAGTCGCGGGCGGCGTCGCCCACACCCATGTTGACCACGATCTTGACGAGGCCGGGAACCTGCATGACGTTCTCGTAGGAGAACTCCTCACGCAGCTTGCCCGCGATCTCCTCGCGGTACTTCGTCTTCAGACGCGGAGTGGTGGTGGTCGTCATCAGATGTCCTCACCCGTCCGCTTGGCAACGCGGATCTTGTTGCCTTCGTCGTCGAAGCGGTAACCGACGCGGGTCACGACCTTGTTGCCGTCCTTCTCCACGACCAGCTGGACGTTGGAGACGTGGATCGGGGCCTCGGTGGTGACGATGCCGCCGGCCTGCGAACCGCGAGCGGTCGGCCCGGCCTTGGTGTGCTTCTTGACCCGGTTGACACCCTCGACCAGGACGCGGTCCTCGCGGGGGAAGGCCGCGATGACCTTGCCCTGCTTGCCCTTGTCCTTACCGGTGATGACCTGGACCAGGTCGCCCTTCTTGATCTTCATGCTCACAGCACCTCCGGCGCGAGGGAGATGATCTTCATGAACTTCTTCTCGCGCAGCTCACGGCCCACCGGGCCGAAGATACGGGTGCCGCGAGGGTCGCCGTCGTTCTTCAGAATGACGGCGGCGTTCTCGTCGAAGCGGATGTACGAGCCGTCCGGACGGCGGCGCTCCTTGACGGTGCGAACGATGACCGCCTTGACGACGTCACCCTTCTTCACGTTGCCACCGGGGATCGCGTCCTTGACGGTGGCGACGATGACGTCACCGATACCCGCGTAGCGGCGGCCCGAGCCACCGAGCACACGGATGCAGAGGACTTCCTTCGCACCCGTGTTGTCGGCGACACGCAGCCGCGACTCCTGCTGGATCACGTCTATCTCCTGATTGTCTGCCGGTTCCCCGGGAGCCGCTCAGCGAGCGGCTCCCGGAGCCTGGCGGAACTGACCTGCGGGGTAATGCCGCAGGAATTACTTGGCCTTCTCGAGGACCTCGACGACGCGCCAGCGCTTCGTCGCGGACAGCGGCCGGGTCTCCATGAGGAGGACACGGTCGCCGACGCCCGCGGCGTTCTGCTCGTCGTGAGCCTTGAGCTTGTTCGTACGACGGATGACCTTGCCGTACAGCGCGTGCTTGACGCGGTCCTCGACGGCGACGACGACGGTCTTGTCCATCTTGTCGCTGACGACAAGACCCTCGCGGGTCTTGCGGAAGCCGCGTGCTTCGGTGTTGTTCTCAGTCACGTTGCTCTCGCTCATCAGGCGCTCTCCACCGTCTCGATGCCCAGCTCGCGCTCACGCATCAGGGTGTAGATCCGCGCGATGTCCTTACGGACGGCCTTGAGCCGACCGTGGTTCTCGAGCTGACCCGTCGCCGCCTGGAAGCGGAGGTTGAACAGCTCTTCCTTGGCTTCGCGGAGCTTGTTCAGCAGCTCCTCGTCACCCAGTTCGCGCAGCTCGGACGCCTTGGTACCGGCCGACATCACGCTTCACCTGCCTCGCGCTTGACGATCCGGCACTTCATCGGCAGCTTGTGGGCCGCACGAGTCAGCGCCTCACGGGCGATCTTCTCGTTGGGGTAGGACAGCTCGAACATGACCCGACCCGGGTGCACGTTCGCGATCCACCACTCCGGAGAACCCTTACCGGAACCCATGCGGGTCTCGGCCGGCTTCTTCGTGAGGGGGCGGTCCGGGTAGATGTTGATCCAGACCTTGCCGCCACGCTTGATGTGGCGGGTCATCGCGATACGGGCCGCCTCGATCTGGCGGTTGGTCACGTACGCCGGCGTGAGGGCCTGGATGCCGTACTCGCCGAACGCAACCTGCGTACCGCCCTTGGCCATGCCGCGGCGCTTGGGGTGGTGCTGCTTGCGGTGCTTGACCCTACGGGGGATCAGCATGACGGTCAGGCCTCCGTTCCGGTGCTCTCAGCCGGAGCGGCAGCGGCGGGCGCGTCGGCCTTGGGGGCCTCGGCGGCCGGAGCCGACTGCTGCTGCGGCTTGCGCCCACGACGCTCGCCACCACGGCCGCCACGGGCCGGGCGCTCGTTGCCGCCACCACGGGCCGGGCGGTTGCCCGCACGGGCGGCGGCGTTCTCGGCGCGGACCTCGGCGATGTTCTTGACGTCGCCCTTGTAGATCCAGACCTTCACACCGATGCGGCCGAAGGTCGTCTTGGCCTCGAAGAAGCCGTAGTCCACGTTCGCGCGGAGCGTGTGCAGGGGCACACGGCCCTCGCGGTAGAACTCCGAGCGGGACATCTCGGCGCCACCGAGGCGGCCACCGCACTGGATCTTGATGCCCTTGGCGCCGGCCTTCATCGCCGACTGCATGCTCTTGCGCATGGCACGGCGGAAGGAGACGCGGGAGGAGAGCTGCTCGGCGACGGCCTGGGCGACCAGCTGAGCGTCCGTCTCGGGGTTCTTGACCTCGAGGATGTTCAGCTGGACCTGCTTGCCCGTGAGCTTCTCGAGGTCACCGCGGATGCGGTCGGCCTCGGCGCCGCGGCGGCCGATGACGATGCCCGGACGAGCGGTGTGGATGTCCACACGCACGCGGTCACGGGTGCGCTCGATCTCGACCTTGGAGATGCCGGCGCGCTCCATGCCGGACGTCATCATCCGACGGATGGCGACGTCTTCCTTGACGTAGTCCTTGTACAGCTTGTCGGCGTACCAGCGCGACTTGAAGTCGGTGGTGATGCCGAGCCGGAACCCGTGCGGGTTTACCTTCTGGCCCATTACCGGGTTCCTTCCTTGCTGCTGACGACCACGGTGATGTGGCTGGTCCGCTTGCGGATCCGGTAGGCACGGCCCTGCGCGCGCGGCCGGAACCGCTTCAGGGTCGGACCCTCGTCGACGTACGCCTCGGAGATGTAGAGGCTGTCGGCGTCGGTGTGGTCGTAGTTGTGCGCGGCGTTGGCGATGGCGCTGTCCAGCACCTTGCCGACCGGCACGCTCGCGGCCTGCGGGGCGAAACGCAGGACCGCCTGAGCCTCCGTGGCATCCATGCCACGGATGAGGTCCACCACGCGGCGGGCCTTCATGGGCGTGACGCGGATGTACCGCGCCTGGGCCCTGGCTTCCATGGTTGTCCCTTCAGTGTTTGTCATGGTCTTTCACACCCCGCTGACTAGCGGCGCTTCGACTTCCGGTCGTCCTTGACGTGACCCCGGAAGGTGCGCGTCGGCGAGAACTCGCCGAGCTTGTGGCCGACCATGGACTCGGTGACAAACACCGGGATGTGGGTCTTGCCGTTGTGCACCGCGATCGTGTGGCCGAGCATCGCCGGGACGATCATCGAGCGACGGGACCAGGTCTTGATGACGTTCTTGGTACCGGCTTCGTTCTGCGTGTCCACCTTCTTGATCAGGTGGTCGTCGACGAAGGGTCCCTTCTTCAAGCTACGAGGCATCTCAACCCGTCCTTAGCGCTTCTTGTTCGTCTTGCGGCGGCGGACGATGTACTTGTTCGACGCCTTCTTGGGCGAACGAGTACGGCCTTCCTTCTTGCCCCACGGGGACACGGGGTGGCGGCCACCGGAGGTCCGGCCCTCACCACCACCGTGCGGGTGGTCCACCGGGTTCATGACCACACCACGGACGGTCGGGCGAACGCCCAGCCACCGCTTGCGGCCCGCCTTGCCCCAGTTGATGTTGCTCTGCTCGGCGTTGCCGACCTCGCCGATCGTGGCGCGGCAGCGCACGTCGACCAGGCGGATCTCTCCGGACGGCATGCGGAGGTGGGCCATCGAGCCCTCCTTCGCGAGCAGCTGCACGGAGGCACCGGCGGAGCGGGCGAACTTGGCACCGCCACCGGGACGGAGCTCGATCGCGTGGATCGTGGTACCGACCGGGATGTTGCGGAGGGCCAGGTTGTTGCCCGGCTTGATGTCGGCCCCGGGACCGTTCTCGACGCGGTCGCCCTGCTGCAGGTTGCGCGGGGCGAGGATGTAGCGCTTCTCGCCGTCCGCGTAGTGCAGCAGCGCGATGCGCGCGGTGCGGTTGGGGTCGTACTCGATGTGCGCGACCTTCGCCGGCACGCCGTCCTTGTCGTGACGACGGAAGTCGATCACGCGGTAGGCGCGCTTGTGTCCGCCACCCTGGTGGCGAACGGTCACACGACCGGCGTTGTTACGGCCGCCCTTGCTGTGCAGCGGGCGGACCAGCGACTTCTCCGGCGTGGACCGCGTGACCTCGACGAAGTCGGCGACGGAGGAGCCACGGCGGCCCGGCGTCGTCGGCTTGTACTTGCGGATTCCCATTTCTCAGTCCTCGTCCGATTCCGGACGATCCGGACCTCCGTCAGGAGGTCGGACCGCCGAAGATGTCGATACGGTCGCCCTCGGCAAGGGTCACGATCGCGCGCTTGCTGTCGGCACGCTTGCCGAAGCCGGTGCGGGTCCGCTTGCGCTTGCCCTGGCGGTTGATCGTGTTGACCCCGGTGACCTTGACCGAGAAGACCGCCTGGACGGCCTCCTTGATCTCGGTCTTGTTGGAGCCCGGCGCGACGATGAACGTGTACTTGTTCTCGTCGAGGAGCGCGTAGCTCTTCTCGGACACGACCGGCTTCAGCAGCACGTCACGGGGGTCCGTGAACGACTTGCTGACCGGGGTGACGACGGTGTTCTTGCCCTCGGCGGCGTGCCGGCGGGCCTTCTTGACGCGCGCTTCCTTGGCCTTCTTGGCGGCCTTGGAGGCGATGGCGGGGTGACGGATGGCCATCAGGCCTCGCTCCCTTCGGTGTCGTTGGCCTTCGGGCCGGACACGAAGGACTCGAAGGCGGCCTTGGTGAAGACCACGTCGTCCGAGACGAGAACGTCGTACGTGTTCAGCTGGCCCGGCTCCAGAATGTGGATCTGGGGCAGGTTGCGGGCGGACAGCCACGCGGCCTCGTCGGCGCGGTCGACGACCAGGAGCAGGTTCTTGCGCTCCGAGATCTTGCCGAACAGCGTCCGGGCGGCCTTCGTCGACGGGCTGTCGCCCTCGACGACGCCGGAGACGACGTGGATGCGGTTGTGGCGGGCCCGGTCGGTGAGGGCGTGGCGCAGGGCCGCGGCCTTCATCTTCTTCGGGGTCCGCTGCGAGTAGTCACGCGGCTGCGGGCCGTGGACGACGCCACCGCCGGCGAACTGCGGCGCACGGGTCGAACCCTGGCGGGCGCGGCCGGTGCCCTTCTGGCGGTACGGCTTCTTGCCGCCACCACGGACTTCACCGCGGGTCTTGGTCTTGTGCGTGCCCTGGCGGGCAGCGGCCAGCTGCGCGACGACGACCTGGTGGATCAGCGGGATGCTGACCTTCTCAACGTCGAAGATCTCCGCGGGGAGCTCGACGGTACCGGCCTTGTCGCCTGCCGGCGAAAGGATGTCAACAGTGCTCATCGGTTACCTCAGGCCCCCTTGGCCGCGGTGCGGACCAGGACGAGGCCGCCGTTCGGACCGGGAACCGCGCCCTTGATGAGCAGCAGACCCTTCTCCGCGTCAACGGCGTGGACGGTCAGGTTCTGGGTGGTGACCCGCTCGTTGCCCATACGGCCCGCCATGCGGAGGCCCTTGAACACACGGCCGGGGGTGGCACAGCCGCCGATGGAGCCGGGCTTGCGGTGCACGCGGTGGGCACCGTGCGAGGCCTTGCCGCCACGGAAGTTGTGACGCTTCATGACACCGGCGAAGCCCTTGCCCTTGCTCTTGCCGGTGACGTCGACCTTCACGCCGGACTCGAAGACCTCGGCGGTGACTTCCTGGCCGAGCGTGTACTCGGAGGCGTCGGCCGTGCGGATCTCGACGAGGTGGCGGCGGGGGGTGACGTCGGCCTTGGCGAAGTGGCCCTTGAGGGGCTTGTTCACCTTGCGCGGGTCGATCTCGCCGAACGCGATCTGGACGGACTCGTAGCCGTCGACGTCGTTCGTGCGGACCTGGGTGACGACGTTGGGGCCGGCCTTGACGACGGTGACCGGAACAACACGGTTGTTCTCGTCCCACACCTGCGTCATGCCGAGCTTCTCGCCCAGGATGCCCTTGATCTGCTTGGTCATCTTCAGATCACCGCCCTCAGAGCTTGATCTCGATGTCGACACCGGCCGGGAGGTCGAGTCGCATCAGAGAGTCAACGGTCTTGGGGGTCGGGTCGAGGATGTCGATCAGGCGCTTGTGCGTGCGCATCTCGAAGTGCTCGCGCGAGTCCTTGTACTTGTGCGGCGACTTGATGACGCAGTACACGTTCTTCTCAGTGGGCAGCGGCACCGGGCCCGCGACCGACGCACCAGTACGCGTCACCGTCTCGACGATCTTCTTCGCCGAGCTGTCGATGACCTCGTGGTCGTAGGCCTTGAGCCGGATGCGGATCTTCTGTCCCGCCATGGCTACTTCGTAGTCCTGTCTCTCGTAACGCTCTGGAACCCGGCGGTTCCCTGTTCTTTCTTCCCGTCCTCCGACCCACGCGGTCGGGCGTGTCGCACTCTCGCTGACACAGATGCCCCTTGTTCGAACATCCCTGCACTGGGAGGTGCGGGCCCTTCCGGAACCGCGGACCGGGGGCGAGAGGCCCACCGGGTGCCTGGCCGGTACCCCGCTGACACTTCCCGGAAGATTCCCGTACGTCCGCCCCTGAGCAGGGACGACGAGTACTGTGGGACTCGCTTCCGGTCCTCCCGGCGGGAGGCGCGCAGCATCGGCACTCGACCGAGCAACCCCGCTAGTCTGCCATACGGGGCGTGCCGCTGGCCAATCGAAGCGGATGACTGTACCCCACGTGATCGCGGGGTACACCTACGGCGCCGCCGCGGCCCCGCGTCACGCCACCGGGGGCCTCGGAGTCACACCACCAAGGGCCTCAGATGACGCCCTGCGCCAGCATCGCGTCGGCCACGCGTTCGAAGCCCGCGATGTTCGCGCCGGTGACGTAGTCGCCGGGGGCGTCGTAGCGGGCGGCGGTTTCGTGGCAGGTGGTGTGGATGTCGTTCATGATGGCCGTCAGCTCGTCCTCGACGCGCCCCGCCGTCCAGGACGTGCGGGCGTGGTTCTGGGCCATCTCCAGGGCGCTGACCGCGACGCCGCCCGCGTTGGCGGCCTTGCCGGGGCCGAAGGCGACGCCGGCCTGCTGGAGGAGGTGGACGGCCTCGGGGGTCGTGGGCATGTTGGCGCCCTCGGAGACGGCCTTGACGCCGTTGCGGACGAGGGTGGCGGCGTCGTTCTCGTCGAGTTCGTTCTGCGTGGCCGACGGGAGGGCGAGGTCGGCCGGGACCTCCCAGACGCGGCCGCCCGGCACGAAGCGGGCCGAGGAGCCCCGGCGCTCGGCGTAGGCGTCGACCCGGCCGCGCTCGACCTCCTTGATCTGCTTGAGCAGGCCGAGGTCGATGCCCTTCTCGTCGACGACGTAGCCGGAGGAGTCCGAGCAGGTGACGGGGTTCGCGCCGAGGGCGGTCAGCTTCTCGATCGTGTAGATCGCGACGTTGCCCGAGCCGGACACGACCGCCGTCTGGCCCTCCAGGTCCTCGCCACGCTCGCGCAGCATCGCCGCCGCGAACAGGACGTTGCCGTAGCCCGTCGCCTCCGGGCGGATCAGCGAGCCGCCCCAGCCCGCGCCCTTACCGGTGAGGACGCCGGCCTCCCAGCGGTTGGTGATGCGGCGGTACTGGCCGAAGAGGTAGCCGATCTCCCGGCCGCCGACGCCGATGTCACCGGCCGGGACGTCGGTGTGCTCGCCGATGTGCCGGTACAGCTCCGTCATGAACGACTGGCAGAACCGCATGACCTCCGCGTCGCTGCGCCCGTGCGGGTCGAAGTCGCTGCCGCCCTTGCCGCCGCCGATACCGAGGCCGGTCAGGGCGTTCTTGAAGATCTGCTCGAAGCCCAGGAACTTGATGACGCCCAGGTTGACGGAGGGGTGGAAGCGCAGGCCGCCCTTGTACGGGCCCAGCGCGCTGTTGAACTCGACGCGGAAGCCCCGGTTGACGTGGACGCGGCCCCGGTCGTCCTGCCACGGCACCCGGAAGACGACCTGCCGCTCCGGCTCGACCAACCGCTCGATCAGGCCCGGCTCGGCGTACTCGGGGCGGGCCGCGAGCACCGGCGCGAGCGTCTCCAGGACCTCGTGGGCCGCCTGGTGGAACTCGGGCTGGGCCGGATTGCGGTGCTCGATCTCGGTGAGGAGGTCGTCGAGCGTGGTCCTGGTCTCGCTTCGCGTCGTCACAGGGGCCCTTTCTGGCACGGCAGCACCGGAGATCCTGTCCGGTGGTGGGCGCTCGGCGCCGTTGCCGCGCGCGGGACGCTTCAGTGTTACGCGCAGGTAAACGTCCTGGCCAGCACTCCGTGCCGGGCGCGACCACTATGTGAGACCAGGATTTCGCATATCGGGTGTTCTTGTCACGTATGAGACGAAGGTCTCCCCCGCCGCGTCACCACGTCGCCGTCACGCGCCGCCGTTGAGCATCTCGGCGGTCAGGACGTTCCCGGCGACGCCCCAGCCTCCGTCCGCGACCTCGTCGACGAGGACGACGGTGGTGGGGCGGGCGCGCTCTCCGTAGATCTCCGCGTAGAGGTCGGTGGTGCGCTCGACGATCTTCCGCTTGTCCTCGGGGGTGAGGGTGCCCTCGGGGACCTTGAAGTGGGCGAACGGCATGTCAGATCATCCCCCCGTTGGCGCGCAGGATCTGGCCGTTCACCCAGTGACCGGCGGGGCCGGTGAGGAAGGCGACCACACCCGCGATGTCCTCCGGGGTGCCCAGCCGCTCCAGCGGCGGGGTCTTCGCCAACTGCTCGATCTGCTCGGGCGTCTTCCCGTCCAGGAACAGGTCCGTGGCCGTGGGGCCGGGCGCGACGGTGTTCACGGTGATGTCCCGGCCGCGCAGCTCACGCGCCATGATCAGCGTCATCGCCTCGACCGCGCCCTTGCTGGCCGCGTACGCCCCGTAGGTGGGGAACTGCGTGCCGACCACGGAGGTCGAGAACCCGACGAAGGAGCCGCCCGCCCGCAGCCGGCGGGCCGCCTCCCGGGCGACGACGAAGGTGCCGCGGATGTTGGTGCGGTGCACGGCGTCCAGCGCCTCCAGGTCCAGGTCGGCGATGGTCGACAGGGCCATCCGGCCGGCCGAGTTCACCACCACGTCGACGCCGCCGTACTCCTCCTCCGTCCGGTCGAACAGGGCGGCGACCTCCTTCTCCTCCGCCACGTCCGCCGGTACGGCGATCGCCCGGCCGCCCGCCTCGGTGATCGCGGCCACCGTCTCCGCCGCGGACGCCGCGTCGCGGGAGTAGTTCACGACGACGGCCAGGCCGTCCCGGGCGAGCTGGAGCGAGACCGCACGGCCGATGCCGCGTGATCCGCCGGTGACGATCGCCACGCGGGTCTCCGCGGCTGTGCTGGTGTTCGTGTTCGTGGTCATGCGTCCACGATGCGCCCGACCGGCATGCGCAACCAGGGGACGTCATCCCCTGGGTCGGCGGCCCGGCCCGGCGCAGAATGAGGGGCATGAGCGCTGTGAAGTACGCCGAGCTGGGAGCGTTCCTGCGGTCGCGGCGGGAGCGCATCCGCCCGGCCGACGTGGGTCTTCCGACCGGTCCCCGGCGCCGGGTGCCGGGGTTGCGCCGTGAGGAGGTCGCCCAGCTCGCGGGGGCGTCGGTGGACTACTACAACGAGCTGGAGCGCGGCGCCGGGTCGCAGCCGTCCGAGCAGATGATCGCCGCGCTGGCGCGGGCGTTGCGGCTGTCCGCCGACGAGCGGGACTACCTCTACCGGCTCGCCGACCGCCCGGTGCCCGTGCAGGGCGGGGCCGCCTCGCACGTGCACCCCGGCATGCTCGACCTGCTCGGCCGCATGACCTCGACCCCGGCGCAGGTGATCACCGACCTGCACGTGACTCTCGTACAGAATCCGCTCGCGGTGGCGCTGGTCGGGGACCAGTCCGGGTTCCAGGGGCCCCGGGCCAGCTTCGTGCACCGGTGGTTCACCGAGCCCGACGCCCGGCGCCTGTATCCCGAGGCCGACCACGAGAGCCAGTCCCGCGCCTTCGTCGCCGACCTGCGGGCCGCGGCGGCGCGGCGGGACGCCAAGGACCCGGAGGCGGGCTCCCTGATCCGCACGCTGCTCGGCGTCTCACCCGAGTTCGCCGCGCTGTGGGCCGACCACGACGTGGCCTTCCGGCGGGACGACCGCAAACGGATCGTCCACCCCACGATCGGCGTCATCGAGGTCAACTGCCTCAACCTCTTCAGCGAGGACGGACGGCAGCGGCTGCTCTGGTTCACACCGGCCGTGGGGACGGACAACGCGGGGCTGCTGGATCTGCTGGCGGTGGTGGGGACGCAGGAGGTCGTCAGCCCTGCGACGCGTACGGGAGGAAGTCCGCCCAGGCGGCCGGGGTGAGGGCGAGGCTGGGGCCGCCTGCCGCGTGCTTGGAGTCGCGGACGTGGACGGTGCGGGGGGCTATCGCGATTTCGACGCAGGAGTTGCCGTCGTTTCCGCCGCTGTAGGTGCTCTTGAACCACGCCAGCTCGGAGCCGTCCCCGGCGGTGGTCTTGCGGATCATGTTTCTCCCAGCAGTTGCTCGATGAAGGCCAGCGACTCCCCCGGCGAGAGGGCCTGAGCCCGGATGGTGCCATACCGCAACTCAAGGATGCGCAGGTCTTTGGGCTCGGTGATCGGCCGCCCGTTGAACGCGCCGTCGGACCGCCCGACTGCTGTACCGTCCGGGAACTTCAGCAACTCGATCCGACCGTCCAGTCCGGAATGGGTGTCACAGTTCGTCGGCATCACCTGAAGCACGACATTGTGCAACCGACCCACCTCCAGCAGGCGTTCGAGCTGCTCACGCCAGACCATTGTGCCGCCAATGGGCCGCCGCAGGGGCCCCTCTTCCAGGACGAAGCTCAGCGCCGGAGCAGGAGATCGTTCGAAGACCGACTGGCGGGCCAGCCGGGCGGCCACCATGCGTTCGACGTCCTCCGGCGCATACGGAGGCTGCGCCGCCCCGATCACGGTGCGCGCGTGGTCCCGGGTCTGCAGAAGCCCGGGGACGATGTGGCACTCGTAGAGGGCGATCTCTACGGCCTTCGCCTCCAGCTTCCCCAGCTCCCGCACCCGCTTCGGATACCGGACCTTCTTCACGTCCTCCCACGCCGCCGCGATGAGCCCGCCCGCGCCCAGCACCTCGTCGGCCCTGTCCAGGTACTCCTGCCGGGGAATCCGCTTGCCGCCCTCGACCTTGTAGACGAGGTCCTCCCCGTACCCGACCGCCACCCCGAAGTCGGCGGCCCGCATCCCCACCGCCTCGCGACGGAGCCTCAACTGCCGTCCCACCGTGGTGATGACCGCGATGCCCCACTCGTCGTCCGGGTCGACCTCCCACCCCGGCTCGTCCACCTCGACCGTCATCCGCACCCCTTCGTCGTACTCCCACCGATGCCCCAGCGCCCTACCCGCGCGCCCCTCCCGACAGCACCGACACCACCGGACAACGACCGGACAGTCACCCTACGTACCCGCTGAGTCACTTCTCACGGTACGCAGTCACCGCCACGCTGAGTGACGTGAACCAGAAATCAGCCGAACTCCCGACGTCCGTCCGCAACTTCAGCGTGCAGCTCAGCCCCACGCCTCGCGGTGCCCGCCTCGCCCGCCTGCTGGCCACCGAACAGCTCCGCACGTGGGGCCTCCCCCTGGACCCGGCCCGCCAGCTCATCGCCGAGCTGGCGAGCAACGCGGCGGCCCACGGACGCGTCCCCGGCCGCGACTTCCGGCTCACGTTGTACGTCGTCGGCGACACCCTCCGTATCGAGGTCGCCGACACCCGGGGCGAGCGGCTCCCCGACGTCCGGACGCCCGCGCCCGACGCGGAGTCCGGCCGCGGCCTGCTGCTGGTCGAGGCACTGGCGGACCGCTGGGGAGTGACCGAGGGCCGCTTCCCGCGCAAGACGGTGTGGGCGGAACTGCGCTGTACGCCACCGGAACCCACGTCCTGAGGTTCCGGTGCTCCCAGCGCCCTACCAAGCAAGAACCCGGGGAGAAAGCACCCCACCAAGCCCCACCCCTCCGCCCGAGGCGGGCGATCACTCACGCGGGTGAACATCGGCGCTTGGGCTGGCTTTCCGGGGTCCCAACTCCCCTACGCTCAGCGCCAACAGCAGCCGACATACGTCGGCCCCCGCCGGGACTGCCATCCCACTGCGAGGGCCTGACCACCAAGGAAGAAGCAAGGACTTCCCGATGGATACCCAGAACCCTAGCGCGCCCTCGCGCGCCCAGTCAGCCCCTGCCGACGACGCACCCCGTACGCGTCATCACGGCGGCGGCATCGTCCACGAGAACACCCGCCACACCACCCGCTTCGTGGTGATCGGCAACCACCTGGTCCAGCACAAAGAGCTGTCGCTGCTCGCGATCGGCCTGAGCTGCCACCTCCAGTCGCTGCCCTCGGGCGCGGGCGCCGACATCAAGTCGCTCGCCGCCCGCTTCCCCGAGGGCCCCACCCGCATCGCCGCCGCCCTGCGCGAGCTGGAGACCCACGGCTACCTGCGCCGGGAGCGCGTCCGCACGTCCACGGGCCGCATCATCACCCGTACGGTCTCCTGCAACCAGCCGCAGCGGCACCGGCGCGAGGCGGCCGACACCGCGTGCCCCGACCCCGACCGGCCCGCGCGACCGGCGGTGGAACGGCCCTCCCGGCCCCGGGAAGCCCGGCCCCGGGAAGCCCGCCCCCGCAAGGCGCTGCCCGCCGTACCGCGGCCCGGCCACGCCAACCCCGCGATCCTCCAGGTCGCCGTCGACCTCCTCACCGGCCTGCGCCGACACGACTCCCGCCTGCTGCTCTCCGCCGCCGACACCGCCCACCTGGCGCCCGGCGTCGCCGCCTGGCTGGAGCGGGACGTCGGCCCCACCGCCGTACGCCGTGCCCTGACCGCCGACCTGCCGGACGAGCCGCTGCGCCGCCCGGCCGCCCTCCTGGCCCACCGCCTCACCGACCGGCTGCCGTCCCCGCCGCCCTTCCGCGCCCCGGCCGCGCCACCACCGGTCCTGCTCCCGCTCCACAACTGCGACGGCTGCGACCGCGGCTTCCGCGCCCCGGAGCCGGGCCTGTGCCGCGACTGCCGTACGCCGGCGGGCCCGGCCGGGAACGACCCGGCCTGATCGCCCACCTCACCCCCAACCGTCCCGGACGGCTACCCTGGCCAGTGCACTCCCGGGAGGTCTCCATGAGCACGCAGGCCGATCACGGACACGGGTTGGTTCCCCGCCCCGAGCAGACACCGGACGCCCTGCGGGCCGCGCTCGCCGCCGTGGATCCGGGCCGACTTCCGGAGATGCAGCGGACCAAGGACGAGGCCTTCGCCAAGGCCGTGGAATGGCAGTCGCTCAGCCCCGTGCGGAGCTGGGTCCTGACCTGGGCCCGTGACATCGAGATCGCCCGGCGCCCCGATCTCGCCGCCCGTCACGCCCACGCCAAGAGCAACCTGGAACACGAGGACGCGGACGTGGCCAGGCAGGCGCTGCGAGAGTTGAGTGCCGTCCTGGACGAGGCGATGAAGGCTGTTCACGCTTGAGCTGGGCCTGGGAGTACGCCTTCGGCGCCGAAGAAGCGGCCGTCACGGCGCCGACCGCCTTCCTCACCGAGGTGGAACGCAAGGCCGCCGAGCTGGTCAGGGCGGCAGAAGCGCAGTACGTGCACGGCCGCGCGCACGACGGGGACGACCCGAAGGGCGGAGACATCACGGTCCCCGGTGGCATGTTCACCTACCAGATCGTCGTGCGAGCTGAACGCGTCTACGTCTTGCAGATCACCCACCTGGGCTTCTGAAACCCCGCGCGATCCCGCCGTCACAGGTCCGGACCAAGCCCTTGCCCCCGTCCCTCCGTCGTCGCAAGCTCCCCTCATGGAGCTGGAGTTGCGGCATCTCAGGACGGTCCGGGCCATCGCCGACGCCGGCAGCCTCACCAGGGCGGCGACGGCGCTCGGGCTCGCGCAGCCCGCGTTGAGCGCACAGCTCAAGCGGATCGAGCGGGCGCTGGGCGGCGCGCTGTTCGAGCGGGGGCGGCACGGGGTGCGGGCCACCGCGCTGGGGGAACTGGTGCTGGAGCGGAGCCGGATCGTGCTGCCCGCGGTGACCGAGTTGCAGCAGGAGGCGGCGCGGTTCGCCCGCACCCCGCGCGCGACGGCGTGCTTGAGGCTGGGCGGCACGCACGGGCCCCTGCTGGGCGCCCTCGTGGACCGGCTGGCGGACGTGGCGCCGGACGCGCGGATGACGACGTGCACCTCGTGGTCGGAGCGGGAACTGGCCGAGCAACTGGCCGAAGGGCGCCTGGACTTCGCCCTGGTCGGTGCCTGCGGGTCGGCCGCGCCGCCCGGCGCCGAGGGACTGCACTGGCGGGAGGTCGCCGTCGACCCGGTGTTCGTGATGGTGCCCGAGGGGCATCCCCTCGCCCGCCGGACCGAGGTCGGGCTGACCGAGCTGGCGGGCGAGGAGTGGGCCTGCGTACCCGGCGACGGCTGCTTCGGCGACTGCTTCACCGCCGCGTGCGCCCGCGCCGGTTTCACGCCGCGCCGCATGTACGAGACGGACACCGCGTCGCTGGTGCATCTGGTGCAGGTGGGACGGGCGGTCGGGTTGTGCCGGGCGACCTTCCCGACCACGCCCGGCATCGTCACCCGGCCGCTCACCGGGACGCCGCTCGCCTGGCGGCACCTGTTGGGCTGGCACGCGGCGACGCAGCCGCAGGAGACCGCCGCGACGGTGCTGGCGCAGGCCCGTATCGCGCACGCGGGCGTCGCGGCGGGCAGCGGCACCTACACCGAGTGGCTCGCCGCGCACCGTGACGTAACGCGCGAGGCGGTGACCTGAGGGAGGGGGCCGGAGCCCTCGGTCACTGAGGGCCGGTCCAAGGGGGTCGACTTGCCGAAACCGCAAGGTTTCCCGCCCCTGGGCGGCACGTCGGCCGAGACTGGCCGGGACCACAGGGGCACACCGGGGGCGGGGAGGAACGTGACGGTCCCCCGTCCGGCCGCGCCCCGCGCAGGCCACCGCGCCCCCGCGCAGGCCCACCGCACCCCCGAGGAGACCGCCGTGCCCACCGCCCGCCGCCGCACCGACACCCCTCCGCCCCGCACCGCGAACAGCGAAGCCGACGTCCTGCGCGGGTTCCTCGGCTACCTGCGCACCTCGATCGCCGCGAAGGTCGAGGGCGCCCCGGAGCCGCAGGTCCGCACCCCGGCGGTGCCCTCGGGCACGAACCTGCTCGGGCTGCTCACCCACCTCACCGCCGTCGAGAGCGCCACCTTCCTCGGCGAGCGGGTCACCGACTGGCAGGCGACCTTCCGGCCCGACCCGCGCGACACCGTCGCCGACGTCGTCGCCCGCTACCGCGCGGCCGTGGAACGCGCCGACGAGGTCCTCGACGCCTGCGACGACCTCGGCGCACCGCTCCCCCGGCCGGGGCGCCCCGGGCCGAGCGTCCGCTGGGCCCTCACCCACATGATCGAGGAGACCGGCCGCCACGCGGGCCACGCGGACATCCTCCGGGAACTCGCCGACGGCACCACCGGCCGCTGACGGACGGCACCTTCCATAACACCGGGGAGAGGGCCGGCCGACGTCTTATGGCGACCGGCCGGCTTTCCCTACGGTTTCGGCACCTCCCCACCGAGACCGAGGAGATCCCCCATGCCCCACCGACAGACCGGAGTCAGAGCCGCGGGCGCCGCGCTCGCGGCGACGGCCGCCCTGCTCGTGGCCGGGCTCAGCGGCTCCGCGAGCGCCGGGACGGCCCCCTCCGACACCGCCCCCACCGCCGCCGAGTCCCTCCGTACCGACGCCGCCCCGCCCGCCCTGCTCCGGGCGATGGAACGCGACCTCGGTCTCGACCGGCGGCAGGCCGAACGCCGTCTCGCCAACGAGGCCGAGGCGGGCGCCACGGCGGGCCGGCTGCGCGCCGCGCTCGGCGGCGACTTCGCGGGCGCGTGGGTGCGGGGTGCCGAGTCCGGCACGCTGACCGTGGCGACGATCGACGCGGCCGACGTCGCGATGATCGAGGCCGAGGGCGCGGTGGCGAAGGTCGTCCGGCACTCCCTCGCCGACCTGGACGCGGCCAAGGCCCGCCTCGACCGGGCCGCAGCGGCGCGGGGCGAGGCCGCCGCCGACGCGCCCGTGCGGTACGTCGACGTACGGACGAACACGGTCACCGTGCGGGCCCTGCGCCCGTCCGCCGCCCGCGCCCTCCTCGACGCGGCCGGCGTCGGCGCCGGACTCGCGCGCGTGGAGCGGACGTCCGAGCGGCCCCGCCCGCTGTACGACCTGCGGGGCGGCGAGGCGTACTACATCAACAACAGCGGGCGCTGCTCGATCGGCTTCCCCGTCACCAAGGGCACGCAGCAGGGCTTCGCCACCGCCGGCCACTGCGGCCGGACCGGCGCGAGCACCAGCGGCGCCAACCGGGTGGCCCAGGGCACCTTCCAGGGGTCGGTCTTCCCGGGCCGCGACATGGCGTGGGTGGCCGTCAACTCCAGCTGGACGGCGACCCCGTACGTCAGCGGCGCCGGCGGCCAGAACGTCCAGGTCACCGGGTCCACGCAGGCCCCGGTCGGCGCGTCCGTGTGCCGCTCCGGCTCCACCACCGGCTGGCACTGCGGCACCG
Source organism: Streptomyces sp. BK79 (assembly GCF_044142145.1). Taxonomy (NCBI): domain Bacteria; kingdom Bacillati; phylum Actinomycetota; class Actinomycetes; order Kitasatosporales; family Streptomycetaceae; genus Streptomyces; species Streptomyces sp. BK79. The sequence continues at coordinate 66,574 of NZ_JBHVOC010000006.1, read as the reverse complement.
TCCAGCAGCACAACACCAGCGTGACCTACCCCGAGGGCACCATCAGCGGCGTCACCCGCACCACGGTGTGCGCCGAGCCCGGCGACTCCGGCGGCTCGTACATCTCCGGCAGCCAGGCGCAGGGCGTCACCTCGGGCGGCTCGGGCGACTGCCGCAGCGGCGGTACGACGTTCTTCCAGCCGATCAACCCGCTGCTCCAGAACTACGGCCTCACCCTGAAGACGACCGGCGGCGGCGGTCCCGAGGAGCCGCCCCCCGGCGGCGGCACCTGGGCGGCCGGCACCGTCTACCAGGCGGGCGACACCGTCACGTACGCCGGCGCCACCTACCGCTGCCTCCAGGGCCACCAGGCCCACCAGGGCTGGGAACCGCCGAACGTGCCGGCGCTGTGGCAGCGCGTGTGAGCTGACCGAGACCGACGGGGGACCGCCCCACGGGGGCGTCGGGGCCGGGCCCGGGTGCGCAGGGAGAGCACCCGGGCCCGGCCCCGTCCCCGCGTCAGGCCCTTGCCGTCAGGCCCGCAAGTACGCCAGCACCGCCAGCACCCTGCGGTGCGTGCCGTCCGCCGGGGGCAGGTCGAGCTTGGCGAGGATGCCACCCACGTGCTTGCCCACCGCCGCCTAACGGCCCTCACCGCAGTCACCGCCACCTACGACGCCTCACTCCCCCTCCCCGAACACCTCCGCCGCCGACGAAGCCGTGATCGCCCGCGTCAACCAGACGTCCAGCACCTCCATGTCGGTACACCCGGAGATCCGCGCCCGCTCCTCCTCCGAAACCCCCACACCCCGACGATCCAACAACAGAAGAAGCGCCCCGGCACGCCCCTCGGCACGCCCCTCCGCCCTGAGGCTCTGCGCAGTCTCCGACTGGAAGAAGGAAAGGTCGGCGGCCTCGCGGCTCACTCCCCTTCCCCGAACACCTCCGCCGCCGACGAAGCCGTGATCGCCCGCGTCAACCAGACGTCCAGCACCTCCATGTCGGTACACCCGGAGATCCGCGCCCGCTCCTCCTCCGAAACCCCCACACCCCGACGGTCCAACAACAGAAGAAGCGCCCCGGCACGCCCCTCGGCACGCCCCTCGTTGCGCCCCTCCGCCCTGAGGCTCTGCGCAGTCTCCGACTGGAAGAAGGAAAGGTCGGCGGCCATGATCTGCCTCCAGAGGTCCGCGGCCGGCGTCTTGCCGAGGCCTTGTTCCGTGAGCTCGATGAAGATGCTTGCCGTGTTCTCGTCGTCGGCCGACAGGCCCTTCAGCGCCGATGCCAGCGCTTTCAGTATGGCATCGGCGTCCGGGTCCCGGCGGTGCAGCGCCGCGGACAGGACGGTCAGCGGGATGTCTCGCGCCGCCTCGTCGGGACTGTCGATCACGGGCAGCTGGTCCGGCCCGAGGACCAGGGGACGCACGGTGAGCGAGGGCCACTGCGGTGGGCCGATGTCGACCTGCCGGGCCGCCCAGGCCGCCGTACGCCGGTCGGCGCAGACGACCAGCAGGACCGGCGGCAACCGGTACTTGGCGTGCAGGTGCGACACGTAGTACGCCCAGCTCGCCGGCTTGTCGTGGTCGCGCTTGCCCTGCGACTCGACGGCGAGCAGGAAGCTGCCGCCGTCGCCGGTCTCCATGCGCAGCAGCGTGTCCACGCGCCGCTCCACCGGACGGTTCTCGGTGAGGTCGGTGGTGAGGGGAACCGCGGAGACCGGTTCGGCGAACGAGACGCCCAGCGTTCTGACGGCACGGGCGAAGAGCGCCGGATCCTCCTGGAAGATCCGGTGCAGCGCCTCGTGGGATGAACTGACCATGCGGCGAATCTAGAAGAGTGGGGGACATTGCCAGGCAGATATGCCACCCCGCCCCGCGATCGAGTGAACCCGCCCGACGCGTCGTTGACGCGTCGGGCACCGCGGCCGGCCCCCCTCACTCCCGGCAACGCGGAAGGGGCCCGTACGACCGAAGTCGTACGGGCCCCTTCTCAGGCATCAGCCCATGTCAGGTCGGTGGACCGACAAGCAAGCGGAGCTTACTTGTTGATCTTGGTGACCTGGCCGGCGCCCACGGTCCGGCCACCCTCGCGGATGGCGAACTTCAGGCCCTCTTCCATGGCGACGGGCTGGATGAGCTCCACCTTCATCTCGGTGTTGTCACCCGGCATGACCATCTCGGTGCCCTCGGGGAGGGTCACGACGCCGGTCACGTCCGTCGTACGGAAGTAGAACTGCGGACGGTAGTTGTTGAAGAAGGGGGTGTGACGGCCACCCTCGTCCTTCGACAGGATGTAGGCCTGGGCCTCGAACTCGGTGTGCGGCGTGACCGAACCGGGCTTGATGATGACCTGGCCGCGCTCGACGTCCTCGCGCTTGATGCCACGGAGGAGCAGACCGACGTTCTCACCGGCCTGGCCCTCGTCGAGGAGCTTGCGGAACATCTCGATGCCGGTGACCGTGGTGGTGGTCTTCTCGGTCTTGATGCCGATGATGTCGACGGTCTCGTTGACCTTGAGGACACCACGCTCGATGCGGCCGGTGACGACCGTACCGCGACCGGTGATGGTGAAGACGTCCTCGATCGGCATCAGGAACGGCTTGTCGACGTCGCGCTCGGGCTCCGGGATGGACTCGTCCACGGCCTTCATGAGCTCGAGGACCGAGTTGCCCCACTCCTTGTCGCCCTCGAGGGCCTTCAGAGCGGAGACCTTGACGACCGGAAGCTCGTCGCCCGGGAACTCGTACTCGGAGAGGAGCTCGCGCACCTCGAGCTCGACGAGCTCCAGGATCTCCTCGTCGTCCACCATGTCGGCCTTGTTCAGGGCGACGACGATGTACGGAACGCCGACCTGGCGGGCCAGGAGCACGTGCTCCTTGGTCTGCGGCATCGGGCCGTCGGTGGCGGCGACCACGAGGATGGCGCCGTCCATCTGCGCCGCACCCGTGATCATGTTCTTGATGTAGTCCGCGTGACCGGGGCAGTCGACGTGGGCGTAGTGACGGGTCTCCGTCTGGTACTCGACGTGCGCGATCGAGATGGTGATACCGCGCTGGCGCTCCTCGGGAGCCTTGTCGATCTGGTCGAAGGCCGAGGCCTCGTTCAGGTCCGGGTACGCGTCGTGCAGCACCTTGGTAATGGCGGCCGTGAGGGTCGTCTTACCGTGGTCGATGTGACCGATGGTGCCGATGTTGACGTGCGGCTTAGTCCGCTCGAACTTCGCCTTCGCCACGGGGGTCCTCCTGAGAGTGGTTCTGGTACGCCTTACTCATCGGCGCCAGGTGATCTTTGCTGGGAAACCCGGACCCGGGTCATTCCGTCGGGTTGGCGACGGAATGACCCTTGCAGGCTCCGGGGTCAAGCCTAAAGCGTGTGAACGGGGTCCGTTAAACGGAGTAGCCCGTTACTCGCCCTTGGCCTTCGCGATGATCTCCTCGGCGACGTTCCGGGGAACCTCGGCGTAGGAGTCGAACTGCATCGAGTAGCTTGCGCGACCCGACGTCTTGCTGCGGAGGTCTCCGACGTAGCCGAACATCTCCGACAGGGGCACGAGGCCCTTCACGACGCGGGCACCCGCCCGCTCCTCCATGGCCTGGATCTGGCCACGGCGGGAGTTGATGTCGCCGATGACCTCACCCATGTAGTCCTCGGGCGTGGTGACCTCGACGGCCATCATCGGCTCCAGGAGCACGGGCGAAGCCTTGCGCGCGGCCTCCTTGAAGGCCTGCGAACCGGCGATCTTGAACGCGAGCTCGGAGGAGTCGACCTCGTGGTAGCCACCGTCGATGAGCGTGACGCGGACGCCCGTCATCTCGTAGCCGGCCAGGATGCCGAACTGCATGGCCTCCTGGGCGCCGGCGTCCACCGAAGGGATGTACTCCTTCGGGATGCGGCCACCGGTCACCTTGTTCACGAACTCGTACGAGGCGTCGCCGCCCTCGATCGGCTCGATCGCGATCTGCACCTTGGCGAACTGACCGGTACCACCGGTCTGCTTCTTGTGGGTGTAGTCCACGCGCTCGACGGTCTTGCGGATCGTCTCACGGTAGGCGACCTGCGGCTTGCCGACGTTGGCCTCGACCTTGAACTCACGGCGCATACGGTCGACCAGCACCTCGAGGTGCAGCTCGCCCATACCACCGATGATGGTCTGGCCCGTCTCCTCGTCCGAGTGGACCTGGAACGACGGGTCCTCCTCGGCGAGGCGCTGGATCGCGACGCCCAGCTTCTCCTGGTCGCCCTTCGACTTGGGCTCGATGGCGACCTGGATGACCGGCGCCGGGAAGTCCATGGACTCCAGGATCACCGGGTTCTTGTCGTCGGACAGCGTCTCACCGGTGGTGGTCTGCTTCAGGCCCATGACGGCGACGATGTCGCCGGCGCCCACCGACTCGATCTCCTCACGCTTGTTGGCGTGCATGCGGTAGATCTTGCCGATGCGCTCCTTCTTGCCCTTGACGGAGTTCAGCACGGCGGTGCCGGACTCCAGGCGGCCCGAGTAGACCCGGACGAAGGTGAGCTTGCCGAGGTGCGGGTCGCTCATGATCTTGAACGCGAGCGCGGCCAGCGGCTCGTCCTCGGACGGCTTGCGCTTGACGACGACCTCGGGGTCCTTGACGTCGTGGCCCTCGATGGCCTCGACGTCGAGCGGGGTCGGCAGGTAGCGCACGACCGCGTCGAGCAGGGGCTGGACGCCCTTGTTCTTGAACGCGGTGCCGCAGAACACCGGGGTGACCGTGGTGTCGTCGGACTTGCCGGACGCGATGGTGATACGACGGATCGCGGCGTACAGCTGCTCCTCGGTGGGCTCCTGGCCCTCCAGGAACAGCTCCATGATCTCTTCGTCGTTCTCCGCGACGGCCTCGACCAGCTTGCCGCGCCACTCCTCGGCGGCCTCGGTGTGCGTGGCCGGGATGTCGACGGTGTCGTACATCTCGCCCTTGGCGGCCTCGGCGGACCACACGAGCGCCTTCATGCGGACCAGGTCCACGACGCCCTTGAAGTCGGCCTCGGCACCGATCGGGAGCTGCATGACGAGCGGCTGGGCGCCCAGGCGGTCCGAGATCATCTCCACGCAGCGGTGGAACTCGGCGCCGGTACGGTCCAGCTTGTTGACGAAGCAGATGCGCGGCACGCCGTAACGGTCGGCCTGACGCCACACCGTCTCGGACTGCGGCTCGACACCGGCGACACCGTCGAACACGGTCACGGCACCGTCGAGCACACGCAGGGAACGCTCCACCTCGACGGTGAAGTCGACGTGCCCGGGGGTGTCGATGATGTTGATCGTGTAGTCGTCGTTCTCGAGCGGCCAGTGGCAGGTGGTGGCAGCGGACGTGATCGTGATGCCACGCTCCTGCTCCTGCTCCATCCAGTCCATCGTGGCGGCGCCGTCGTGGACCTCACCGATCTTGTACGACACACCCGTGTAGAACAGGATCCGCTCGGTGGTGGTCGTCTTGCCCGCGTCGATGTGGGCCATGATCCCGATGTTGCGGACCTTGGCCAGGTCAAGTGAAGTGGTAGCCATAAGGCTTCAGTCTTCTCTCGGTCTCGATGTGGGTAGCGACTACCAGCGGTAGTGCGCGAAGGCCTTGTTGGACTCGGCCATCTTGTGCGTGTCCTCGCGCTTCTTGACGGCCGCACCGAGGCCGTTCGAAGCGTCGAGAAGCTCGTTGAGCAGACGCTCGGTCATGGTCTTCTCGCGACGGGCGCGGGAGTAACCGACGAGCCAGCGCAGCGCGAGGGTGTTGGCGCGACCGGGCTTGACCTCGATCGGCACCTGGTACGTCGCACCACCGACGCGGCGGGACTTGACCTCGAGGGTCGGCTTGATGTTCTCGAGAGCGCGCTTGAGCGTGATGACCGGGTCGTTGCCGGTCTTCTCGCGCAGGCCCTCCATGGCGCCGTAGACGATGCGCTCGGCGGTGGAGCGCTTGCCGTTCAGCAGCACCTTGTTGATCAGGGAGGTCACCAGAGGAGAACCGTAGACCGGGTCGATGATGACCGGGCGCTTCGGGGCGGGGCCCTTACGAGGCATTCTTACTTCTCCTTCTTGGCGCCGTAGCGGCTGCGGGCCTGCTTGCGGTTCTTGACACCCTGGGTGTCGAGGGAACCGCGGATGATCTTGTAACGAACACCAGGCAGGTCCTTCACACGGCCGCCGCGCACGAGCACGATGGAGTGCTCCTGCAGGTTGTGCCCCTCACCCGGAATGTAAGCGGTGACCTCGATCCCGCTGGTCAGACGCACACGCGCGACCTTACGCAGGGCCGAGTTCGGCTTCTTCGGGGTGGTCGTGAACACACGCGTGCAGACGCCGCGACGCTGGGGCGAACCCTCGAGTGCGGGCGTCTTGTTCTTCTCGACCTTGTCCTGCCGGCCCTTCCGGACCAGCTGCTGGATCGTAGGCACTACTTCTCCGGTTTCTGTGTGCCGAATGGTGAAGCTAACCTGGAACGCCTCCGACCCACGCGGTCGGGTGTGTCGGACCCGGCAACCCCTGCCGCCAGGCAGGGGGAAACGCGGATCGCGGTGGCCGGTCACGACCCTCGCTGCGGTTGAAGGCACGCGCGAGGGCCAGGGCACACCCCAGGCACAAGGTCTGAGCGTACCTATCGCATTCGCTGCGGTCAAAACAAATGGGCGTGACCGCCAGCGGCACCCGATTCGTCCGACCGTGTCCCCGTCGGCGCCGGGTGCCTCAGGCCCGGGGCAACGGCACCCGCGGCTCGCTTGCCTCGTCGGCGGCGGCGCCCGGCTCCTCGCCGGGCGCGGCCGCCGTGTCGTGGCGGACGAAGTACGTCGGCCGGTTCTGCACGGCCGTGTAGATGCGCCCCACGTATTCGCCGAGCAGGCCGACGCAGACCAGCTGGACGCCCCCGATGAAGACGATGCCGGTGAACAGCGACGTCCACCCCGGCACCGTGCGGCCCAGGGCGAAGGCGGTCAGCGTGTAGACCAGCAGCGCGAGGCAGACCACGAAGGAACCGGCGCCCAGCCAGGTGGCGATCCGCAGCGGGGCCGCGGAGAACCCGGTGACGCTGTCGACCGCGAGCCGGATCATCCGGCCCAGCGGGTACTTGGTGCGGCCCGCGGTGCGCGGCGCCCGCTCGTACGTCACCTGCCCGCTCGGGAAGCCCAGCCACGGCACCAGGAGCCGGTAGACCCGCTGCTGGTCCGGCAGGGCCTTCAGCGCCTCCACGGCGGCCCGGCTCAGCAGCCGGAAGTCGCCGGCCTGCGCGGGGACCGAGGGACCGGCCAGGCGCCGCATGAGCCGGTAGTAGAAGCCCGCCGTCCACCGCTTGAACCCGCTGTCGCTGCTGCGGTCCGCGCGGACCCCGTACACGATGTCGAGGCCCTGTGCGCGAGCCAGCGCCAGCATGTCGGGGATCTTCTCCGGCGGGTCCTGGAGGTCGGCGTCGAGGCTGACGACGTAGGCGCCCGCCGCCCGGTCGAGCCCGGCGGTGAGAGCCGCCTGGTGGCCGGAATTGCGGCGCAGCGCGACCACCCGCAGCTCCGGCCAGCCCAGCCGGAAGGCGGCCAGCAGCTCCGCCGTGCGGTCACCGCTGCCGTCGTCCACCGCGACGACCTCGTGGGGGACGCCCAGCTCCGTCAGGACCGGCCGGAGCCTGCTGACCAGCGCGGGCAGGACCTCTTCCTCGTTGTACATCGGGATGACGACCGACAGCACGATCGCTTCGTGCCGTTCCGCGTCCCGTTCCTCGGGCACCGCGCCTCCCCTCCCCCGAACATCGAGCACAGGTGTGCGACTCTTGTGCGATCTTATGGCAGCAATTGACGGTTGAGGATGGCCCGAGGGGGATGACAGCCATGGACACGGCTGCCGACGACACGGTGAACGACGCGTCGCCCGGCGCACAGGAGAAGAGGCTGTCCGACGACCGCCGGGAGCACTCCTGGCGGTCGTGGCCCCCGTCCCTCCCGCCCGCCGCGCGCCCCTACCTGGCGCCGCTCCTCCTCTACGGCGTCACGAAGCTCGTCGGTCTCGCGGTCTTCGCCTCCCTGCTGGAGTACGCCGGGGACTACAAGGGGAAGAACCCGCGCTTCGGTGGCGGCGCCCACTGGTGGGACGTCCTCGGCACCTGGGACGGCTGGTGGTACCTCCAGGTCGCCGAGCACGGCTACAGCCCGTCCCTGGTGCGGCTCGGCGGCGACGGCCTGTTCACGGTCCAGCAGAACTCGGTCGCCTTCTTCCCGCTCTACCCGGCCCTGATCCGCATGGTCTCGGAGACCACGGGCCTCGGCCTGTACGGCTCCGGCATCCTCGTCTCCGTCGTCTCCTCCTTCGTCGCGGCGGCCGGCGTCTTCGCCGTGGTCCGCCTCCTCGCCGGTGCCCGCGCGGGCACCGTCGCCGCCGGGCTGTGGGCCGTCGCCCCCGGCGCGGGCGTCGAGTGGGCGGTGTACTCCGAGTCCCTCTTCGTCGCCATCGCCGCCTGGGCCTGCTACGCCGTGATGACCAAGCGCTGGGTCGCGGCCGGCCTGCTCGCCTTCACCGCGGGCCTGAACCGCCCGACCTCCGCCGTCCTCATAGGCGCCGTGGGCCTCGCCGCGCTGGTGACCCTGGCCCGCCCGGCGTCCCGCCGCGAGCACGGCGTACGAGGCCCCGTCTACGCCATGGTCGTGGCGCCCCTGGGCCTGCTCGGCTACATCGCCTGGGTCGGCTACAGCACCGGCGAGGCGACGGCGTACTTCACCCTCCAGCGCGACGGCTGGGCGCACTTCTTCGACTACGGCGCCTACACCCTGGACGTGCTGCGCAACCTCGCGGTCGGCAAGGGCGACTACGTCTTCGCCTTCTCCACGCCCGACCTGCTCTCCCTCCAGCTGGTGCTGGCGCTGCCCTTCCTCATCGCCCTGATGCTGCGCAAGAAGCCCCCGCTGGTCCTCGTCGCGTACACGCTGGCGACGATCATCACGGTCCTCGGCACCCAGCAGATGTTCGGCAACACCATGCGCTACCTGCTGCCGGCCTTCCCCCTGCTCCTCGCCCCGGCCGCGGCCCTGGCCCGCCTGAAGCTCCCGAGCCTGGCGGTCTTCTTCACCACGGCCGCCCTCGCCTCCGGCTGGTACGCGCACTACGTCATCTTCGAGCTGGGCGTGCCGTAGGCACCCGTCCCGCACCCACGCCGAAGGGCGGCCACCCCGTGGGGGTGACCGCCCTTCAGGCGTTCAAGCGGCTGCCCGCCTACTGGTTGTACGGACCGTAGTCGTAGTCCTCCAGCGGAACGGCCTGGCCGGAGCCCGTGCCGAACGGCGAGTAGTCGATGTCGTCGTAGCCGACGGCCGAGTACATCGCGGCCTTGGCCTCCTCGGTCGGCTCGACCCGGATGTTGCGGTAGCGGGACAGGCCCGTACCGGCCGGGATGAGCTTACCGATGATGACGTTCTCCTTGAGGCCGATGAGGCTGTCGGACTTGGCGTTGATCGCCGCGTCCGTCAGGACTCGGGTCGTCTCCTGGAAGGAGGCGGCCGACAGCCAGGATTCCGTCGCCAGCGAGGCCTTGGTGATACCCATCAGCTGCGGACGACCGGAGGCCGGGTGACCGCCCTCCTGGACCACACGACGGTTCTCGGTCTCGAACTTCGACCGCTCGACCAGCTCGCCGGGCAGCAGCTCGGCGTCGCCGGACTCGATGATCGTCACGCGGCGCAGCATCTGCCGGATGATGATCTCGATGTGCTTGTCGTGGATCGACACGCCCTGCGAGTTGTAGACCTTCTGGACCTCGCCGACCAGGTGGACCTGGACGGCACGCTGACCCAGGATGCGCAGCACGTCGTGCGGGTTGGTGGCACCCACGGTGAGCTTCTGGCCCACCTCGACGTGGTCGCCCTCGCCCACCAGCAGACGGGCACGCTTCGAGATCGGGAACGCCGTCTCGTCGCTGCCGTCGTCGGGGGTGACGACGATCTTCTTCGTCTTCTCGGTCTCCTCGATCCGCACGCGGCCGGAGGCCTCGGAGATCGGGGCGACACCCTTCGGGGTACGGGCCTCGAAGAGCTCGACGACACGCGGCAGACCCTGGGTGATGTCGTCACCGGCCACACCACCGGTGTGGAAGGTACGCATCGTCAGCTGGGTACCGGGCTCACCGATGGACTGGGCGGCGATGATGCCGACCGCCTCACCGATGTCGACCAGCTTGCCGGTGGCCAGGGAGCGGCCGTAGCACATGGCGCAGGTGCCGACCTGGGACTCGCAGGTCAGGATCGAACGGGTCTTGACCTCCTCGACACCGTGGTGCACGAGCTGGTCGATGAGCACGTCACCGAGGTCGACGTTGGCCGGCGCGATCACCTTGCCGTCGATGACGACGTCCTCGGCGAGCATGCGGGCGTAGACGCTGGTCTCGACGTCGTCCGTCTTGCGCAGGACGCCGTCGGCGCCGCGCTCGGCGATCCGCAGCCGCAGACCGCGCTCGGTGCCGCAGTCCTCCTCGCGAATGATGACGTCCTGGGAGACGTCGACCAGACGACGCGTGAGGTAACCCGAGTCGGCGGTACGCAGAGCGGTGTCCGCCAGACCCTTACGGGCACCGTGCGTGGAGATGAAGTACTCCAGCACGGACAGGCCCTCACGGAACGACGCCTTGATCGGACGCGGGATCGTCTCGTTCTTCGCGTTCGACACCAGACCACGCATACCGGCGATCTGACGCATCTGCATCATGTTGCCTCGTGCGCCCGAGTTCACCATCATGAAGATCGGGTTGGTCTTCGGGAAGTTGTCGTTCATCGCCTCGGCGACCTCGTTGGTCGCCTTGGTCCAGATCGCGATGAGCTCCTGCGTGCGCTCGTCCTTGGTGATCAGACCGCGCTCGTACTGCTTCTGGACCTTCTCGTCCTGCGCCTCGTAGCCCTTGACGATCTCCTTCTTCGCCTCGGGAACGACGACGTCGGAGATGGCCACGGTGACGCCGGAACGGGTCGCCCAGAAGAAGCCGGCCGCCTTCAGGTTGTCGAGCGTCGCCGCCACGATGACCTTCGGGTAGCGCTCGGCGAGGTCGTTGACGATCTCGGAGAGCTGCTTCTTGCCGACCTCGTAGTCGACGAAGGGGTAGTCCTCGGGCAGCAGCTCGTTGAAGAGCGCGCGGCCCAGCGTGGTCTTCAGGGTGAAGGTGTCACCCTGCTGCCACTCCGGCTCACCCTCCTCGCGCGCCGGGGGCTCCCAGCCGCGGGGCGGGATGGTGCCCACCGGGAAGCGGATGTCGACCTTCGACTGGAGCGACAGGTCGCCCGCGTCGAACGCCATGATCGCCTCGGCGGCGGACCCGAAGGCACGGCCCTCGCCCTTGAGGTCCCGGCCCTCGCCGTCGGTGGTGAGGAAGAACAGACCGAGGACCATGTCCTGGGTCGGCATCGTCACCGGACGGCCGTCGGCCGGCTTGAGGATGTTGTTCGAGGACAGCATCAGGATGCGGGCCTCGGCCTGCGCCTCCGCGGAGAGCGGCAGGTGGACGGCCATCTGGTCACCGTCGAAGTCCGCGTTGAACGCGGTGCAGACGAGCGGGTGGATCTGGATGGCCTTGCCCTCGACCAGCTGCGGCTCGAAGGCCTGGATGCCGAGGCGGTGCAGCGTGGGCGCACGGTTCAGCAGAACCGGGTGCTCCGCGATGACCTCTTCCAGCACGTCGTACACGACCGTGCGGCCGCGCTCGACCATGCGCTTGGCGCTCTTGATGTTCTGCGCGTGGTTCAGGTCGACCAGGCGCTTCATCACGAACGGCTTGAAGAGCTCCAGCGCCATGGCCTTGGGCAGACCGCACTGGTGCAGCTTCAGCTGCGGGCCGACGACGATGACGGAACGCGCCGAGTAGTCGACTCGCTTGCCGAGCAGGTTCTGACGGAAACGACCCTGCTTGCCCTTGAGCATGTCGCTCAGGGACTTCAGCGGGCGGTTGCCGGGACCGGTGACCGGGCGACCGCGACGACCGTTGTCGAAGAGGGCGTCCACGGCCTCCTGGAGCATGCGCTTCTCGTTGTTCACGATGATCTCGGGCGCGCCGAGGTCGAGAAGCCGCTTCAGGCGGTTGTTGCGGTTGATCACGCGGCGGTACAGGTCGTTCAGGTCGGAGGTCGCGAAGCGGCCACCGTCCAGCTGCACCATCGGACGCAGGTCCGGCGGGATGACCGGCACGCAGTCCAGCACCATGCCCTTGGGGCTGTTGCTGGTCTGCAGGAACGCGGAGACGACCTTGAGGCGCTTGAGCGCACGGGTCTTCTTCTGGCCCTTGCCGGTGCGGATGATCTCGCGGAGGCGCTCGGCCTCCTCGTCGAGGTCGAAGGACTCCAGGCGCTTCTGCAGCGCCGCGGCACCCATCGAGCCGTCGAAGTACGTGCCGAAGCGGTCACGCAGCTCGCGGTAGAGCAGCTCGTCGCCCTCGAGGTCCTGGACCTTGAGGTTCTTGAACCGGTTCCACACCTCGTCGAGGCGGTCGATCTCGCGCTGCGCACGGTCGCGCAGCTGCTTCATCTCACGCTCGGCACCCTCGCGCACCTTGCGGCGCACGTCGGCCTTGGCGCCCTCGGCCTCCAGCTCGGCGAGGTCCGTCTCGAGCTTCTTGGCGCGGGCCTCCAGGTCGGAGTCGCGACGGTTCTCGATCTGCTGACGCTCGACGGAGACGTGCGCCTCCAGGGACGGCAGGTCGCGGGTACGACGCTCCTCGTCCACGAACGTGATCATGTACGCCGCGAAGTAGATGACCTTCTCGAGGTCCTTCGGGGCGAGGTCGAGCAGGTAGCCGAGGCGCGACGGGACGCCCTTGAAGTACCAGATGTGGGTGACGGGAGCGGCGAGCTCGATGTGGCCCATCCGCTCACGGCGCACCTTGGCACGCGTGACCTCGACGCCACAGCGCTCACAGATGATGCCCTTGAAGCGGACACGCTTGTACTTGCCGCAGTAGCACTCCCAGTCCCGGGTCGGACCGAAGATCTTCTCGCAGAAGAGTCCGTCCTTCTCGGGCTTGAGCGTGCGGTAGTTGATCGTCTCGGGCTTCTTGACCTCGCCGTGGCTCCACTGACGGATGTCGTCAGCGGTGGCCAGACCGATCCGGAGCTCGTCGAAGAAGTTGACGTCGAGCACTATGCGTCAATCCCTCTCAGGGTTGTAAGTCTTGGGGTCTGATACGGGGGTCCTGGGGCCGGCGGGCCTTGATCGCTCAAGGCCCGCCGGACTCCCGTCAGACCTCTTCGACGCTGCTCGGCTCGCGCCGGGACAGGTCGATGCCGAGCTCCTCCGCAGCGCGGAAGACGTCCTCGTCGGTGTCACGCATCTCGATGGACATACCGTCACTGGACAGCACCTCCACGTTGAGGCACAGGGACTGCATCTCCTTGATGAGCACCTTGAAGGACTCGGGGATGCCGGGCTCAGGGATGTTCTCGCCCTTGACGATGGCCTCGTAGACCTTCACGCGGCCGGTCACGTCGTCGGACTTGATGGTCAGCAGCTCCTGGAGGGCGTACGCGGCGCCGTAAGCCTCCAGCGCCCACACCTCCATCTCACCGAAGCGCTGGCCACCGAACTGGGCCTTACCACCCAGCGGCTGCTGGGTGATCATCGAGTACGGGCCGGTCGACCGGGCGTGCAGCTTGTCGTCGACCAGGTGGTGGAGCTTGAGGATGTACATGTAGCCGACCGAGATCGGCTCGGGGAACGGCTCACCGCTGCGGCCGTCGAACAGCCGCGCCTTGCCGGACGGGAGCACCATGCGCTCGCCGTCGCGGTTCGGGATGGTGTGCTGGAGCAGACCGGCCAGCTCGTCCTCGCGCGCACCGTCGAAGACCGGGGTGGCGACGTTGGTGCCGGGCTCGACCTTGTCGGCGCCGATGGCCTGGAGGCGCTGCGCCCACTCCTCCGCGAGGCCGGAGACGTCCCAGCCGCGGCTGGCGAGCCAGCCGAGGTGGATCTCCAGGACCTGTCCCGGGTTCATTCGGGACGGGACACCCAGCGGGTTCAGGATGATGTCGACCGGGGTGCCGTCCTCCAGGAACGGCATGTCCTCGATCGGGTTGATCTTGGAGATGACGCCCTTGTTGCCGTGACGGCCGGCGAGCTTGTCACCGTCGGTGATCTTGCGCTTCTGCGCGACGTAGACGCGGACCAGCTGGTTCACGCCCGGCGGCAACTCGTCGCCCTCTTCGCGGTCGAAGACGCGGACGCCGATGACCTTGCCGATCTCGCCGTGCGGCACCTTCAGGGAGGTGTCGCGCACCTCGCGCGCCTTCTCACCGAAGATCGCGCGGAGCAGGCGCTCCTCGGGGGTCAGCTCGGTCTCACCCTTGGGCGTGACCTTGCCGACGAGGATGTCGCCGGCGACGACCTCGGCACCGATGCGGATGATGCCGCGCTCGTCGAGGTCGGCGAGGACCTCCTCGGAGACGTTCGGGATGTCCCGGGTGATCTCCTCGGGGCCGAGCTTGGTGTCACGGGCGTCGACCTCGTGCTCCTCGATGTGGATCGAGGAGAGGACGTCGTCCTGCACGAGGCGCTGCGACAGGATGATCGCGTCCTCGTAGTTGTGACCCTCCCACGGCATGAACGCGACCAGCAGGTTCTTGCCGAGCGCCATCTCGCCGTTCTCGGTGGCCGGACCGTCGGCGAGGACCTGGCCCTCGATGACCCGGTCGCCCTCGTTGACGATGACCTTCTGGTTGACCGAGGTGCCCTGGTTGGAGCGGGCGAACTTGGCCAGGCGGTACGTGATGTACGTGCCGTCGTCGTTGGTCGTGGTGATGTAGTCCGCGGAGACCTCCTGGACCACACCCGCCTTCTCGGCCTTGACCACGTCGCCGGCGTCGGCGGCGGAGCGGTACTCCATGCCGGTGCCGACCAGCGGGGACTCGCTCTTGATGAGCGGCACCGCCTGACGCATCATGTTCGCGCCCATGAGGGCACGGTTGGCGTCGTCGTGCTCGAGGAACGGGATCATGGCGGTCGCGACCGACACCATCTGGCGCGGCGAGACGTCCATGTAGTCGACGTCGTCACCGGGGACGTAGTCGACCTCTCCGCCACGGCGGCGGACCAGGACGCGGGCCTCGGAGAAGCGCATGTCGTCGTTGAGCGTGGCGTTGGCCTGCGCGATGACGAAGCGGTCCTCCTCGTCGGCGGTCAGGTAGTCGACCTCGTCGGTGACCTGGCCCTCGACGACCTTGCGGTACGGGGTCTCGATGAAACCGAACGGGTTGATCCGGCCGTACGAGGCGAGCGAGCCGATCAGACCGATGTTCGGGCCTTCGGGCGTCTCGATCGGGCACATGCGGCCGTAGTGCGACGGGTGAACGTCACGGACCTCGAAGCCGGCCCGCTCACGGGAGAGACCACCCGGGCCGAGGGCGTTCAGACGACGCTTGTGCGTCAGCCCCGACAGCGGGTTGTTCTGGTCCATGAACTGGGACAGCTGGCTGGTGCCGAAGAACTCCTTGATGGAGGCGACGACCGGCCGGATGTTGATCAGGGTCTGCGGCGTGATCGCCTCGACGTCCTGGGTCGTCATGCGCTCGCGCACGACACGCTCCATACGGGCGAGACCCGTACGGACCTGGTTCTGGATCAGCTCGCCGACGTTGCGGATGCGGCGGTTGCCGAAGTGGTCGATGTCGTCGGTCTCGACGACGATCTCCCGGCCCGACTCGCCGACCGTCTCGGTCTCACCGGCGTGCAGCTTCACCAGGTACTTGATGGTGGCGATGACGTCGTCGGTGGTGAGGACGCCGGCGTCCAGCGGCTCGTCGGCGCCGAGCTTCTTGTTCACCTTGTAGCGGCCGACCTTGGCGAGGTCGTAGCGCTTCGGGTTGAAGTAGAGGTTCTCGAGCAGCGTCTGCGCGGCCTCACGCGTGGGGGGCTCGCCCGGACGCAGCTTGCGGTAGATGTCGAGCAGCGCGTCGTCCTGGCCCTGGGTGTGGTCCTTCTCCAGGGTGGCGCGCATGGACTCGTACTCGCCGAACTCCTCGAGGATCTGCTCGGTGGTCCAACCGAGAGCCTTGAGCAGGACGGTCACGGACTGCTTGCGCTTGCGGTCGATGCGGACACCGACCATGTCGCGCTTGTCGATCTCCATCTCCAGCCAGGCACCCCGGGACGGGATGATCTTGGCGGAGAAGATGTCCTTGTCGGACGTCTTGTCGATCGAGGAGTCGAAGTAGACGCCCGGCGAACGGACCAGCTGCGACACGACGACACGCTCGGTGCCGTTGATGACGAAGGTGCCCTTGTTGGTCATGAGCGGGAAGTCGCCCATGAAGACCGTCTGGGACTTGATCTCGCCGGTCTCGTTGTTGGTGAACTCGGCGGTGACGAAGAGCGGGGCCGCGTACGTGAAGTCGCGGTCCTTGCACTCGTCGATGCTGTTCTTGGGGGGCTCGAAGCGGTGGTCGCGGAACGTCAGCGACATCGACCCGGAGAAGTCCTCGATCGGCGAGATCTCCTCGAAGATCTCTTCCAGACCGGACTTGGTGGGGACGTCCTGACCGGACTCCAGAGCCGACTCGACGCGAGCCTTCCACGCGTCGTTGCCGAGCAGCCAGTCGAAGCTCTCGGTTTGCAGCGCGAGAAGGTTCGGAACCTCGAGGGGCTCCTTGATCTTTGCAAAGGAGATGCGCAGCGGGGCGGTGCTGGCAGCGTTGTTCGTATTCGCGGTCGAGGCATTGCGCGAGGCGGCCAAGAGGGGGTCCTTCCGAGGGCTCGGACTCACTACGCGCGTACCGGCCCCTCTTCCGTGCACGAAGACAGGGGGTGCCTTTTATGGCTGAAAAGCCAGGTCAGGCATGCTCTGGTCGTCGGTGCTCGGGCGAGGGCAGACCCCTGGTGACGGGCAGGGGGCAACTAACAGGCAGCGCAAAGGGTCAGTGTAGCCACTTGGCCCACTGATGTCCAGTGCGGTTCTCGGGGACCGTGTTCGCTCCTCGTTGTTCTCACCACCTGCGGCAAGGCCTCGCCCTCAACGCACGTTGATACTGCCCTCTTCGTCGTCGATCCATGCCTCGGATACGGATCCTTTGACGACGCCCTGAGAATTGCGCGCTGCGTGCGGTTCGTCAAGGCCCCCCTTGGCCCGAACCGGTTGTCTCCAGCGGCTCTCAGGGCCCTGGAGACGGCACGACGAAGATCACCATACTCTTCGCCGCGACGCGTGCAAGGCAGCCGCCACCGGACCCCCTCAACGCCGAAGAGCGACCACCCGGATGGATGATCGCTCTTCGGTGCTACGGCGTTACAGACCCTGTCGGATCCGTTGGAGCCGGTGCGGTCTTACTTGACCTCGACGGAGGCGCCGGCGCCCTTGAGGGACTCGGCGGCCTTCTCGGCGGCGTCCTTGGCGACCTTCTCGAGGACGGGCTTCGGGGCGCCGTCCACGAGGTCCTTGGCCTCCTTCAGACCCAGGGAGGTCAGCTCACGCACGACCTTGATGACCTGGATCTTCTTGTCGCCGGCGCCGGTGAGGATGACGTCGAACTCGTCCTTCTCCTCGGCGGCCTCGGCGGCGGCGCCACCAGCGGCACCACCCGCGACGACGACCGGCGCGGCGGCGGCGGCGGTGACGTCGAACTTCTCCTCGAAGGCCTTCACGAACTCGGAGAGCTCGATGAGGGTCATCTCCTCGAACTGGGCGAGCAGGTCGTCCTGGCTGAGCTTCGCCATGATGGCGGTCCTTCCACTAATTCGGCAGGTGCCGGATGTACGGGGTGAGGCGGGCGTACGTCGGGCCCGCTGCGACCGTTGCCGCTAGGCGGCGTGGGTCAGAAAGCGAGCCGAATTACTCGGCACCGCCCTGCTCGTCCTGCTTGGCACGGAGCGCGTCCACGGTGCGGACGAGCTTCGACGGCAGCGCCTGGAAGACAGAGGCAGCCTGCGACTGCTTGCCCTTCATGGCACCGGCCAGCTTGGAGAGCAGAACCTCGCGGGACTCGAGGTCCGCAAGCTTCTTGATCTCGTCGGCGGACAGCGCCTTGCCGTCAAGGACACCGCCCTTGATGACGAGGTTCGGGTTGTCCTTGGCGAAGTCGCGCAGACCCTTCGCCGACTCCACCGGGTCACCGGTGACGAAGGCGACGGCCGTCGGACCAGCGAAGAGCTGGTCGTCGAGCGTGATCCCGGCCTCGTTGGCCGCAATCTTGGTCAGCGTGTTCTTCACCACGGCGTACTGGGCGTTCTCACCGAGCGACCGGCGCAGCGTCTTGAGCTGCGCCACGGTGAGACCGCGGTACTCGGTCAGCACGGCGGCGTTGGAGCTGCGGAACTTGTCCGTCAGCTCGGCAACCGCGGCAGCCTTTTCGGGCGTCGCCATAGAGCCTCGGCCTCCTTCCGGGTGATTCGGACCGCGCGGACCCGAAGGAGGACTGGGGAAAACGAAACGCCCCGGCGCAGGCGCACGGGGCGTGACTCGACCGGACGGCATCCGCACGGGGCGGGCACTCCGGGAGTTCATCCACAGTCACCTGCGCGGGTCGTCCGCAGTTCAGCGGATCCTTCGGCCACCGTGACTCTCGCGAGCACACGGCAACGACCAGCGGTCTTTGGCTTCTGGGAGAGCGTACGTGAACGGGGCAGTGTCAAGCAAATCCACCCGTACGGCGACCGGACCGGGCGGTGACCCCGGGACCTCCAGCGGGTCAGCCGTCGCCGCGCGCCTGCCCCAGCAGCTCGGTGAAGTCCGCGGTGTCGGCGGCCGGCGGGCGCTTCGCGGACACCGCGACGCCGTAGTCGCTGTAGTACGCGGTCTGGGTCAGCTCCCCGGTCTCCGTCCGCCCCCGCTCGACCTTCTTGACCAGCAGGTCCCGGTCGTCCACCCAGATGTCGACGGTCTGCCGGGCGGCGCCGTCCAGCGTGCCCCTCCAGTGCGTGGTGCGCCGGCCGCGGGTCTCCTCGTCCCCCACCCTGCGCACGTCGCCGGAGGCCAGGAGCCGCTTCACCACCTGGTGGGGCGCGGTGTCGCGCATCCCTTCCGCGAGGCCGGCCGCGCCGCTCCCGAGGCCCTCCAGGTCGGCGTAGACGTACCTGATCCAGTGCCTGCCGCCGGCCCGGTCGGCGAACGCGTCGCCCATCCGGGCGTAGTAGGCGTCGGGCAGGTACCGGGCCTCCATGGCGGTGGTGCCGAGCCCGCGCATGGTCTCGGCGGTCGTGCCGCCCGTGTACGTGATCGTCAGGGTGCCGGTGATGCCGTCGCGCCAGCCGAGGGCGCCGACGGCGCCCAGGGAGAGTTCGGTGCCCATGACGGTCGTGGACTCGACCCGTGCCGAGCCGGCCCGTCCGGTGGCCCGTTCCACGGAGCGCAGGGGCGCCGCGGACGGGTCGGCGGAGTCCGCGGAGCCGGGGGATCCGCTGGACGGGGTGCAGGCCGTGACGCACGCCAGCGCGACCGTCACCGCGACCGAGACGACCGTACGGCGTGCCGTCGTGCTCCTCATCCGCCCACCCCCTGTGCCCCTGTGCCCGCCCCGCGAGCCCGCCCTGCCCGCACGTTAACGCAGGGTACGGACAGCTGTACGGGGAACGTCCCGCGGGAAACGGGAACGGGCCCCGCACCTCGGAAGGTGCGGGGCCCGTGAACCGGTTGGGCGAGCCGTGGGCTCAGACCGCCGCCGGGTCCTCCTCGACGAGGAGGTTGCGGGTGCGGTTGGAGTCGATCGGGATGCCGGGGCCCATCGTGGTGCTGATGGCGGCCTTCCGGATGTACCGGCCCTTGGCGGCGGACGGCTTCAGACGGAGGATCTCCTCCAGCGCCGCGCCGTAGTTCTCCACCAGCTTGGTGTCGTCGAACGACGTCTTGCCGATGATGAAGTGCAGGTTCGAGTGCTTGTCGACGCGGAACTCGATCTTGCCGCCCTTGATGTCGTTGACAGCCTTGGTGACATCGGGGGTGACGGTGCCGGTCTTCGGGTTCGGCATCAGACCACGCGGACCGAGCACGCGGCCGAGGCGGCCGACCTTGCCCATGAGGTCCGGGGTGGCGACGACGGCGTCGAAGTCCAGACGGCCCTTCGCCACCTCGTCGATCAGCTCGTCGGCGCCGACGATGTCGGCGCCCGCGGCACGCGCGGCCTCGGCACGGTCACCGGTCGCGAAGACCAGGACCCGGGCGGTCTTACCGGTGCCGTGCGGGAGGTTCACGGTGCCACGGACCATCTGGTCGGCCTTGCGCGGGTCGACACCCAGGCGGAAGGCGACCTCGACGGTGCCGTCGAACTTGGTCGTGGAGGTCTCCTTGGCGAGACGGACGGCCTCGAGCGGGGCGTAGAGCTTGTCCCGGTCGATCTTGGCGTCCGCAGCGCGGAGAGACTTGCTGCGCTTGCTCACTACTGCTCCTGTTTGGCTTCTGAGGAGTCGTGGTGCGGGCCGAGCAGGCCCTGCCACTACTGCTGCTGGCTTACGGGGGTGGAGGTCAGCCCTCGACCGTGACGCCCATGGAACGGGCGGTGCCGGCGATGATCTTCGACGCGGCGTCCAGGTCGTTGGCGTTGAGGTCGGGCATCTTGGTCTCGGCGATCTCGCGGACCTGCGCCTGGGTGATCTTGGCGACCTTGGTCTTGTGCGGCTCGCCGGAGCCCTTCTCCACGCCCGCGGCCTTGAGGATCATCTTCGCGGCCGGCGGGGTCTTGGTGATGAAGGTGAAGGAGCGGTCCTCGTAGACCGTGATCTCCACCGGGATGACCCAGCCACGCTGCGACTCGGTCGCGGCGTTGTAGGCCTTGCAGAACTCCATGATGTTCACGCCGTGCTGACCCAGCGCGGGGCCGACCGGCGGGGCCGGGTTCGCGGCACCGGCCTGGATCTGGAGCTTGATGAGCCCCGTGACCTTCTTCTTCTTGGGAGGCATAGCTCTCCGGGTCCTTTCGATTCGGGTCCTGCCTGCACACGGGACGACCCGGACACAGGCATACCGCACAACGATAACGGGTATAGATGCGCGGCCAAAAACCGAGCAGGTCAGACCGGCTGCCGTAGCGCCTGTCTGACCTGTCCGGAAGCGTCGGCCCAGAGGGAACCGGCCCTGAGGGGGCTAGTTCTTCTGGATCTGGTCGAAGCTCAGCTCGACCGGGGTCTCGCGGCCGAAGATCTCGACGAGGCCCTTGACCTTCTTCGAGTCGGCGTTGATCTCGTTGATCGTGGCCTGGAGCGTGGCGAACGGGCCGTCGGTGACGGTGACCGAGTCGCCGACCTCGAAGTCCAGCACCTGGACCTCGACCTTGCGCTGCGGAGCCGGCTTGCCCTCGGCCTCGGCGGCCTCGCGGGCGGCCTTCTCCTCGGCCTCCGGGGCGAGCATCTTGACGATCTCGTCCAGCGTCAGCGGGTACGGGTCGTAGGCGTTGCCGACGAAGCCGGTGACGCCGGGGGTGTTGCGGACGACGCCCCAGGACTCGTTGGTCAGGTCCATGCGGACCAGCACGTAACCCGGCAGCTTGTTCTGGCGGATCGTCTTGCGGTCGCCGTTCTTGATCTGGACGACCTCTTCCTGCGGCACCTCGGCCTGGAAGATGTAGTCCTCGACGTTGAGCGAGACGGCGCGCTGCTCCAGGTTGGTCTTCACGCGGTTCTCGTAACCGGCGTAGGTGTGGATGACGTACCACTCGCCGGGGAGGACGCGCAGCTCCTGGCGGAGCTTCTCGATCGGGTCCAGCTCGGGCTCGGGCTCGGACTCCTCGGCCTCGTCCGCCTGCTCGGCGGTCTCGTCCTCGGCCGTCCCGTCCTCGGCGGACTCGTCGTCCTGGACCTCGTCCTCGGTGGACTCGTCTTCGACGGTCTCGTCCTCGGCGACGGCGTCGTCGGCAGCCTCGGCCTCGGCGGAGGCCTGGGTGTCCTCGTTGTCGGCGCCCTCGACGGTGCCGAGCTCGTCCTCGACGGACTCGACCGGCTCGATGGCGTCGTTCACGTTCGGGT
This sequence comes from Streptomyces sp. BK79, assembly GCF_044142145.1. Taxonomy (NCBI): domain Bacteria; kingdom Bacillati; phylum Actinomycetota; class Actinomycetes; order Kitasatosporales; family Streptomycetaceae; genus Streptomyces; species Streptomyces sp. BK79. The sequence continues at coordinate 44,692 of NZ_JBHVOC010000006.1, read as the reverse complement.
CAGACACGGTGGCTGCTTCTTCCTGGATACATAGGGGTGGAACACGCGAAAGGGGCGCCGGGTACCTCGGCGCCCTTCGCTCTCGACTCAGCCGAAGACGTACTTGGCGGCGTGAGAGAAGCCATAGTCAATCAGAGTCACCAGGCCGATCATGATGACCACGAAGATGATCACCACGGTGGTGTACGTCGACAGCTGGTTCCGGCTCGGCCAGACGACCTTGCGGAGTTCCGCGACGATCTGGCGGTAGAAGAGCGCGAGGCGCTTCAGCGGGCCCTTCTTGGCGCGCTTGCCGCCCTTGCGGGACTTCTTCTTGGAGTCCGGAGCCTCGTCCTCGGCATCAGGCATGTCGATGGAGCCCACGGCGTCCGTCACTCGTCCTCACCTGATTCCGGGTCGTGGCCGTGCCGCGCCCGGTCTGAGCCGCACGGCGGTGCATTGCTGTACGTACATGCGCACACATCCTGGCGAAGGTGTGTGTAGCAGGGCCGGAGGGACTTGAACCCCCAACCGCTGGTTTTGGAGACCAGTGCTCTACCAATTGAGCTACGACCCTTTGTGTGTCCCCAACGTACCGCATCCGCCCGGATGCTCGGTGTGCACCGGGTGACTGCGGGCCGGTGAAGGCCAACGAGGTGAGAGTGTACGTGCTCAACGGCCGGGCGTCGAACAGAAAGGACGTCCGGACTGGTGTTCAGGCCCGCGCCCGGTCCGGTGCCGGTCCTGTTCAGTCCGTGAAACCCCTGTGCCCGGGAAGTTTCCGGTCTGGAACGATGGGCGCATGAGCGCTGCAACCCCTCCCACCGAGCGCCGGGTCTCCGCCCGGATCGGTGCGATCTCCGAGTCCGCCACCCTCGCCGTGGACGCCAAGGCCAAGGCCCTCAAGGCCGCCGGACGTCCGGTGATCGGCTTCGGCGCCGGTGAGCCCGACTTCCCGACGCCGGACTACATCGTCGAGGCCGCCGTCGAGGCGTGCAAGAACCCCAAGTTCCACCGCTACACCCCGGCCGGCGGGCTGCCGGAGCTGAAGGCCGCGATCGCCGCCAAGACGCTGCGCGACTCCGGCTACGAGGTCGACCCGTCGCAGATCCTGGTCACCAACGGCGGCAAGCAGGCCATCTACGAGGCGTTCGCCGCGATCCTCGACCCGGGCGATGAGGTCATCGTCCCGGCGCCGTACTGGACGACGTACCCCGAGTCGATCCGGCTGGCCGGCGGTGTCCCGGTCGAGGTCGTCGCCGACGAGACGACCGGCTACCGGGTGAGCGTGGAGCAGCTGGAGGCCGCGCGCACCGAGAAGACCAAGGTCGTCCTGTTCGTGTCGCCGTCGAACCCGACCGGCGCCGTGTACAGCGAGGCCCAGACCGAGGCGATCGGCCAGTGGGCCGTCGAGCACGGCCTGTGGGTGCTGACCGACGAGATCTACGAGCACCTCGTGTACGGCGACGCCTTCTCGGTGTCGCTGCCGGCGCTGCTGCCCGAGCTGCGCGACAAGTGCATCGTGGTCAACGGTGTCGCCAAGACGTACGCGATGACCGGCTGGCGGGTCGGGTGGGTCATCGGCCCGAAGGACGTCGTCAAGGCCGCGACGAACCTCCAGTCTCACGCCACGTCCAACGTGTCCAACGTGGCCCAGGCGGCGGCGCTGGCCGCGGTCTCCGGCGACCTGGACGCCGTGGCGAAGATGCGGGAGGCGTTCGACCGGCGCCGCAGGACGATCGTGCGGATGCTCAACGAGATCGACGGCGTGCTGTGCCCGGAGCCGGAGGGCGCGTTCTACGCCTACCCGTCGGTGAAGGGGCTGCTCGGCAAGGAGATCCGGGGCAAGCGTCCCCAGGACACGGTCGAGCTGGCCGCGCTGATCCTGGAGGAGGCCGAGGTCGCGGTGGTGCCGGGTGAGGCGTTCGGCACGCCCGGCTACCTGCGGCTGTCGTACGCGCTCGGGGACGAGGACCTCGTCGAGGGCGTGAGCCGGATCCAGAAGCTGCTGGCGGAGGCGCGGGGCTGACCGCGCTTCCCCGGCAGGGCTCCCCGGAACGTTCCGGGGAGCCCTGTTTGTTTGTGCGAGCAAGACCACGTACGGGGAAAGTGCTGTCCCGCCGGGTGTGTCGTGCGGCAGGATCACGGAATGGAGCGTGTACGTGATCTCTCTGAGCTGCCGAAGGCCCATCTCCACCTGCACTTCACCGGGTCGATGCGGCCCGCGACCCTGCTGGAACTGGCCGACAAGCACGGTGTGCGGCTGCCCGATTCGCTGACCGAGGCGCTGGAGCGCGGGGAGTCGCCGAAGCTGCGGGCGACGGACGAGCGGGGCTGGTTCCGCTTCCAGCGGCTGTACGACGCGGCGCGGTCGTGCCTCCAGGAGCCGGAGGACATCCAGCGGCTGGTGCGGGAGGCCGCGGAGGAGGATGTGCGGGACGGGTCGGGGTGGCTGGAGATCCAGGTGGACCCGACGTCGTACGCGCCGCGGCTGGGCGGGCTGATCCCGGCACTGGAGGTCATCCTGGACGCGGTGGAGACGACCGTGCGGGACACCGGGATCGGGATGCGGGTACTGGTGGCCGCGAACCGGATGAAGCACCCGCTGGACGCGCGGACGCTGGCGCGGCTGGCGGTGCGGTACGCGGACCGGGGGGTCGTCGGGTTCGGGTTGTCGAACGACGAGCGGCGGGGCATGGCGCGGGACTTCGACCGGGCGTTCGCGATCGCGCGGGAGGGCGGGCTGCTGTCGGCTCCGCACGGGGGTGAGCTGACCGGGCCGGCGTCGGTGCGGGACTGCCTGGACGACCTGGACGCGGACCGGATCGGGCACGGGGTGCGGGCGGCGGAGGATCCGCGGCTGCTGAAGCGGCTCGCCGACCGGCAGGTGACGTGCGAGGTGTGCCCGGCGTCGAACGTCGCCCTGGGGGTGTACGAGAAGCCCGAGGACGTGCCGTTGCGGACGCTGTTCGAGGCGGGGGTGCCGATGGCGCTGGGCGCGGACGACCCGTTGCTCTTCGGTTCGCGGCTGGCCGCTCAGTACGAGATCGCCCGGGACCACCACAGGTTCACGGACGCGGAGCTGGCGGAACTGGCCCGCCAGTCGGTACGGGGGTCGGCCGCGCCGGAGGACGTGAAGGCGCGACTGCTGACGGGCGTCGACGACTGGCTGACGACAGCCGTCTAGCTCCCGCTCCTGTCAGAGGCTGACGCCCACCGTCACCGGTTCGTTGACCAGCGTCACGCCGAAGGCCTCGTGGACGCCGGCGACGACCTCGCGGGCGAGGGCGAGCAGGTCCTCCGTGGTCGCCTCGCCGCGGTTGGTGAGGGCGAGGGTGTGCTTGGTGGAGATGCGGGCGGGTCCCGTGCCGTAGCCCTTGGTGAAGCCCGCCTTGTCGATCAGCCAGGCGGCGGAGGTCTTGATACGGCCCTCTCCGGCGGGGAAGGCGGGCGGCTCCACGGCGTCGCCCAGGCGCTCGGACACCCGCGCGCGGAACGCGGTGAACTCCTCGTCGGTGAGGATCGGGTTGGTGAAGAACGACCCGGCCGACCAGGTGTCGTGGTCCTCGGGGTCCAGGACCATGCCCTTGCCCGCCCGCAGCGCGAGCACGGTGTCGCGGGCGTGGGCCAGCGGCACCCGCTCCCCCGCCGCCACACCGAGGGCGCGGGCCGTCTCGGCGTAGCGCAGGGGCGCGGAGAGTCCGCCGGCGTCCTCCAGCGCGAAGCGGACGCGCAGGACGACGTAGCGCTCGGGCTCGGCCTTGAAGCGGCTGTGGCGGTAGGAGAACGCGCAGTCGGCGTTGGTGAGGGTCACCGTCCCGCCGGCCCTGCGGTCGTACGCGACGACCTCGGTGATCGTGGCGGAGACCTCCTGGCCGTACGCGCCCACGTTCTGGATGGGGGTGGCGCCCGCCGAGCCGGGGATGCCGGCCAGGCACTCGACGCCGGCGAGTCCGGCCTCGACGGTGCGGGCGACGGCGTCGGTCCAGATCTCGCCGGCCGCCAGCTCCAGCGTCGTCCCATCGAGGGAGAGGCCGCGGGTGGCGATGTGCAGGGCGGTGCCGTCGAAGCCCTTGTCGCCGATGACGAGGTTGGAACCGCCGCCGATGAGCAGCAGCGGGGTGCCACTGTCGTCGGCCTCGCGGACGGCGGCGATCACCTCGGCGTCGGTGGTGGCCGTGATCAGGCGGGTCGCCGGTCCGCCCAGTCGGAAGGTGGTCAGCGGGGCGAGGGGAGCGTCGTGGAGTTCCTGCACGGGCTCAAGACTACGAGACGGCACCGACAGTGCCGCGCGACGGGAAACGCCCCAGCCGGTCGGCCGGGGCGTTCCTTTCCTCGGGCGGGTCCTCAGGCCAGGCGCCGCCGTACCTCCGCCCAGCTCACCGGCAGTTCCTCGCTCGTCACGGTCCAGGTGGTGAACTTCGCGTCCCGCATCTGCGCGGACAGCTTGCGGGAGGCCGGCGCGTGGGCGCCGGAGCGGGCGAAGGCCCTGAGGGCCTCGGGCGACTCCCAGGCGGACAGCGTCCAGAAGGTCCGCTTGAAGGGCTCCGCCTTCAGGGACGCCCCGTACGCTCCGGGCGCGCCCCTGACCTGCCGCCACACGCCCGGCGTGCGGGCCAGGAACGCAAGCGCTCCCCACAGGGTGCGGGTCTCGAACCGGGAGGCGAAGACGTGGACCTCGGTGGTGCGAGGCGGCCGCCCGGCCGTGGTCCAGGGGAGGGTGGGCATGTCGCGCTCCTTTCCGGGCTCGTCGGCGTTCAGCGGGGGGTCGCCGCGGGGGCGGCGAGCGCGGGTCCGGCCTTCCGATCCGCCGCCCGGCCGTCCGGGGGCGTCCGGTCGTCCCGGCGGCGGCGCGGTATCAGCAGGGTCGCGACGCCTCCGAGGGCCACGATCCCGGCGCCCACCGCCACCGCGGGCCGCAGGCCGTCGACGAAGGCCTGTCCGGACTCGTAGCCGCCCTGGGCGGCGAAGATCGACCCCATGACCGCGATGCCGAGCGCGCCGCCCACCTCGCGCAGCGCGTTGTTGGCGCCCGAGGCGATGCCCTGCTCCTTCGCGATGACGCTGGACATCACCAGGGCGGAGGCGGGGGCGAAGAACAGGGCCATGCCGATTCCGCTGAGGATCAGGCCGGGCAGCTGGACGGCGTAGGTGGCGTCGGCGGTGATCACGGAGGCGAGGTAGCCGAGGCCGGCGGCCTGGAGGAAGAGTCCGGCGGCGACGACCGGGCGCCCTCCGATCCGGTCCGAGAGGATGCCGGCGATCGGCGCGACCAGCATCGGCATGCCGGTCCAGGGCAGCATGCGCAGGCCCGCCTCGGTGGGCGAGTAGCCGAGCACGCCCTGCATGTACTGGCTGAGCAGGAAGATCGAGCCGAACATCCCGAGGAACATCAGCAGGCTCGCCGCGTTGATGCCGGCGAAGGCGCGGGACCGGAACAGGCGCATGGGGAGCATGGGGTTCGCGGCGCGGGTGCTGTAGAGGACGAAGCCGGCCAGCAGCGCGGCCCCGGCGAACAGGGCGGTCAGCACCACGGCGCCGGTCCAGCCGTCGACGGGCCCGCGGACCAGGCCGTAGACGATGCCGAAGAGCCCGCCGCTGGCGAGCAGCGTGCCGGGTACGTCGAGCGGGGCGCCGGTGCCGTGCGACTCGCGCAGGCGGAGACGGGCGAGCGGCAGCAGGGCGAGGCCCAGCGGAACGTTCAGCCAGAAGATCCACTGCCAGGACACGTGCTCGGTGAGGCTGCCGCCGACCAGAGGGCCGGACGCCACGGCGAGCCCGTTGACGGCGCCCCAGATGCCGTACGCCATCCCGCGCCGTTCGGCGGGCACGGCGGCCGTCAGCAGGGTCAGCGTCAACGGCATCATGATCGCCGCGCCGACGCCCTGCACCGCGCGGGCGGCGATGAGCGAGTCGATGCCGGGCGCCATGGCCGCGGCGGCCGAGGCGCCGGTGAAGACGGTGAGGCCGACGAGGAAGAGCCTGCGGCGGCCGAAGCGGTCGCCGAGGGCGGCACCGAACATCAGGAGGACGGCGAAGGTGAGCGTGTAGGCGCTCACCGTCCATTCCAGGTCGTGCAGTCCGCCGCCCAGGTCCGCCCGGATCGAGGGCAGCGCGGTGGTGACGACGAGGTTGTCGAGGGCCGCCATGAATCCGGCGACGCTGGTGATGACGAGGGCCCAGCCTGCTCCCCCGCGTCGTGCGATCTGCTGTGACATCTCTCCCCCAGAGGGTGTGCGCGTGTCGCGATCAACGGGTTAGTGATCAATTACTAACTTCAGCGGGCATGCGGCACCTCACGACAGGCGCCCGCCCGTGTCCGGTCGTCGTGCTGTGTGCCGTGTGCTGGGTGGTGTCCGCTGTCTAGCTGTCGCCCTCGGCGCGCTTGACCCGCGCCGAGAGGTGGAGCCCGTCCCAGATCCGGTGCTCGGGCGGGAAGCCCATCCCGGCCAGGGTGTTGATGAGCATGCCGTACGCCATGAAGGTCGTCGTCTCGTTGACGTCGCCGCCGAGGGGCAGGTGAACGGCGTCCCAGAGCTCCAGCCAGCCCTTGCGGACCATCTCGCCGAACTCGTGCTCCCCCGCGGCCTCCGCCGCCGCGACCGTGACGTACACCTGCAACTGCATCTGGAGCTTCTCGGGCTGCTCGGAGATCAGCCGCGTGTAGGCCTCGGCCATGGCCTGCAGGGCCTCTTCGCCGTGCAGACCCTCGGATGCCGCCTCGAAGACCTTGCGCATGTCCCGCAGACAGCGTTCCGCCACGGCGAGGAAGATCGCCTTCTTGCCCGGGAAGAGCCGGAAGAGGTACGGCTGGGAGACCCCCACCCGCTTGGCGATGGCCTCGGTGGAGGTGCCGTAGTAGCCACCCCGGGCGAACTCGCTCGTCGCCGCCCGGATGACGCTCTCGCGTCGCTCCTCCGCGCTCATCCTGACCATACGAGAAAGTTAGTACTCAATCACTAACTTGGTCAAGGGGGTCGCGAGGCAGGGCGACATGTGTAAGGGGCGCCTCGCAGTGGAGGCGCCCCTTACACACGTGCTTCACCCACATCGCGTTCGCTCAGCCGAGACGGACGACCGCCCGGGACATCCCCAGCACCTTCTGTCCGCCACTGGTGGCCGTGAGGTCGACGCGGACGGTGTGGTCGTCGAGCTTGGCCGCGACCTTGCCGCTGACCTCGATCACCGCGCCCTGGTCGTCGTTCGGGACGACGACGGGCCGGGTGAAGCGGACGCCGTACTCCACGACCGAGCCGGGGTCGCCGGTCCAGTCGGTGACCACGCGGATCGCCTCGGCCATGGTGAACATGCCGTGCGCGATGACGTCCGGCAGGCCCACCTCCTTGGCGAACTTCTCGTTCCAGTGGATCGGGTTGAAGTCGCCCGAGGCACCCGCGTACCGCACCAGCGTGGCGCGGTTCACGGGGAAGGTCTGCGCGGGCAGCTCGGTGCCGACCTCGACGTCGTCGTACGCGATCTTCGCCGCCGTGGGGCGGGTCACGGAATCCGTCATGGGATGCTCACGCCTCCTCGGCCGCGCGGGCCACGAGCTTGGTCCAGGCGGTCACGACGTGCTCGCCGGCCTCGTCGTGGACCTCACCGCGAATGTCCAGGATGTCGTTGCCCGCCATCGACTTGACCGCCTCGATGGTCGAGGTGACCGTGAGCCGGTCCCCGGCCCGCACCGGACGGACGTACGCGAACTTCTGGTCCCCGTGCACCACCCGGCTGTAGTCCAGCCCGAGCTGCGGGTCCGCGACGACCTGTCCGGCCGCCTTGAAGGTGATCGAGAAGACGAAGGTCGGCGGAGCGATCACGTCCGGGTGACCGAGCGCCTTCGCCGCCTCGGCGTCCGTGTACGCCGGGTTGGCGTCCCCCACCGCTTCCGCGAACTCGCGGATCTTCTCGCGGCCCACCTCGTAGGGCTCGGTGGGCGGATAGGTCCGCCCCACGAACGACTGGTCGAGCGCCATGGGCTGGCAACCTCCTGCTGCTCTTCTGGTGACGACAACGACACGAGGCCGCCCCCAGACTTCGGGGACGGCCTCGTGTACGAGCCTTGTTTATCGCGTTTCGCGGTGCGCGGTGTGCGCGTTGCAACGCGGGCAGTGCTTCTTCATCTCCAGTCGGTCCGGGTTGTTACGCCGGTTCTTCTTGGTGATGTAGTTCCGCTCCTTGCACTCCACGCAGGCCAGCGTGATCTTCGGGCGGACGTCGGTGGCAGCCACGTGAGTGCACTCCTTGACGAACGGATTGATGGTGTTAACGCAGAAAAGAGTAGCCGATTGAAGGACCGACCCCGCAATCGGCTACTGAAAGTAGCGGTGACCGGACTTGAACCGGTGACACAGCGATTATGAGCCGCTTGCTCTACCGACTGAGCTACACCGCTGTGATGCGATCGGACCCCGCCTCGCGGCGGGAACCTCTCACACCAGAGCCCCAATACGGAATCGAACCGTAGACCTTCTCCTTACCATGGAGACGCTCTGCCGACTGAGCTATTGGGGCGAGCGATGAAGACATTACACGGTCGCCCGCCGTTCGCCCAAATCCGTTTCGTCGCCCCTGCCCAGGCCCGTCCGTCCACGCCGTGAGCGGCGGACCGCACCGGTACGACTATTGCGCTCCTCCGCGCCAGGCGTTGATCACCGTCCTAGGCTCGACTCACTCTGCGTGATCTTGCGTCCCCCACTGCGCAGTCCCGAGCCCAGAGGAGCGCGATGCCCGACAGCCAGCCGCAGCCGCCCCACTCGCCCTCCCCCTCGGGCCCCGCCGACGGCGGCTCGCTCCTGCTCTCCGGGGCCCGCCTCACCGACGGCCGGACCGTGGACGTACGGCTGCACGGCGGGCGCATCGAGGCCGTCGGCACGGCCGGCAGCCTGGCCTCGGCCCGCACGACCGGCCCCGGCACCCGCGTGGACCTCGGCGGCTACCTCCTCCTGCCCGCCCCCGCCGAGCCCCACGTCCACGGCGACACGGCGCTGACGGCCGACGCCCCCGGTCCCGTCTCCCTCGACGCCCGCGACGTCCAGCGCCGTGTCACGGAGGCCGCCCTGCTCCAGCTGGGACACGGGGCGACCGCGGTACGGGCGCACGTACGCGTGGGCGACGTCCCGGGGCTGGGCGCGCTGACCGGCGTGCTCCGGGCCCGGCGTTCGCTGCGCGGGCTGGCCGAGCTGACCACCGTGGCGATGCCGAGGGTGCTGACCGGGGCGGCCGGGGCCGACGGGCTGGCGATGCTGCGGGACGCGGTGAAGATGGGCGCGGACGTGGTGGGCGGCTGCCCCGACCTGGACCCCGACCCGGCGGGGTACGTGGAGGCGGTCCTGGAGGTCGCCGCCGAGCACGGCTGCCCGGTCGACCTGCACACGGACGCGGCCGACCCGGCGCGGCTCGCGCGGCTGGCGGCGATGGCGGGCGGGCTGCGCCCAGGGGTGACCCTCGGCCCCTGTGACGGCCTGGGCCGGCTGCCCGCCGAGGTGGCCTCCCGGGCCGCGGACCAGCTCGCGGCGGCCGGGGTGACGGTGGTGTGCCTGCCGCAGGGCGCCTGCGGCGCCCTGGACCACCGCGACGGCACGGCTCCGGTACGACTGCTGCGGGCGGCCGGCGTACGCGTCGCCGCCGGGAGCGGTGCGCTGCGGGACGTGTCCAACCCGGTCGGGCGCGGTGACCCGTTGGAGGCGGCGTACCTCCTCGCCTCACGCCACGGGCTGCGTCCCGAGGACGCGTACGACACGGTGAGCACGGCGGCACGGGCGGCGCTGGGTCTGCCCGGGGTGCGGGTGGAGGCGGGCTTTCCCGCCGAGCTGCTCGCGGTGCGCGGGGACCGGCTGGCGGGGGCGCTGTCCCTGGCGTACAGCCGGATCGTGGTGCACCGGGGGCGCGTGGTGGCGCGGACCAGCGCGGTACGGGAGTACGGCGACTCGACGACCACGACGGACCTGGGGCTGCCTCGGCAGGGGCGTGGCGGGTCCGGGGGGCGTGGGGAGGCCGGAGGTGCTGGTGTCCGGGGCGGCGGCGATGCCTGAACAGGGCTGAGGACGTACCCGAGGGGGGCGGTACGGACGTCCGGTGGAGCGCGGCCGAAGTCGTGCGGCGCGGGCGGCCGTCGGGGCGTACGGTCGAGAGCATGCGCATTGTCATCGCTGGTGGTCATGGTCAGATCGCGCTGCGGCTGGAGCGGTTGCTCGCCGCGCGCGGTGACGAGGTGGCGGGCATCATCCGCAAGGCCGAGCAGGCCGACGATCTGCGCGCGGCCGGCGCCGAACCGGTCGTGCTCGACCTGGAGTCGGCCTCCGTCGAGGAGGTCGCGGAGCGGCTGCGGGGCGCGGACGCCGCGGTCTTCGCGGCGGGCGCGGGTCCCGGGAGCGGGGCGGCCCGCAAGGACACGGTGGACAAGGCGGCGGCGGCCCTCTTCGCCGACGCGGCGGTCCGGGCGGGCGTGCGTCGCTTCGTGATCGTGTCCTCCATGGGAGCCGACCCGAAACACCAGGGGGACGAGATCTTCGACGTCTACCTGCGCGCCAAGGGCGAGGCGGACGCCTACGTGCGCACGCTGGACGGGCTGGACTGGACGATCCTGCGCCCCGGACAGCTGACGGACGACGCCGGCACCGGCCTCGTCCGCCTGGAGGCCCACACCGGGCGCGGCCCGGTCCCGCGCGACGACGTGGCCGCCGTCCTGGCGGAACTGGTCGACACCCCGGCCACGAACGGCCTGACCCTGGAACTCATCGGCGGCTCGACACCCGTGTCGGTGGCGGTGAAGTCGGTGGCCGGGAACTGAGACCGGCGCGGGCACGCCAGGGGTGAGCGGTCAGAACAGGGGCAGTTGCCCGGGGAAGTCGGGGACGACATAGCCGTCCAGTGACGGCTGTGCCGCGCCCAGTTGCGCCGACCGGCGTGAGCCCGGGCAGGAGACGAGATCGCCGCTCTCCCGCGCGCCGGGCGGGTCGTGACGGGCGTACCGCCCCGCTACGACGGCGATCTCGCGACGGCACTCGGGGCAGTTCCTGCGGCGGGAGGACGAGACCATGCCACCAGTCTGCCCCGCGGCGGGACCACCCCGGACGCCAGACATGACGAAAGCCCCGCGACCTGCTGTTCGGGCAGGTCACGGGGCTTTCGTTCCCGTGTGGCGGCGCCAGGATTCGAACCTGGGAAGGCTGAGCCGGCAGATTTACAGTCTGCGCGCTATCGGGGCGCTCAACTGCGGTTCCGATGTAGGGCATGCTCCCTGCCCCTCAGATGCCCCACCGTGGTAGCTACTCTCCCGCATCGCCTTCCATGCGACGCTCAGTCTCAACCCTGCCCTGCCACTTCCCCGGAGCCCATGCAAGTTGTGCCTTGTCCTTACGGAACGCTCCCGAGGGGCGGCTGATGGCCACCCAGATGCGGCCACACACACCGGCGAGCGCAGCGATCGCAGCTATGGAGGCGACTCCCACTCCCCAGTGGGCGAGGGTGAGAATGACGGAGAGAATCCCCAGGAATACAAGAAAATCAAAGAGACGAGCAATGTTCGAGTACGAGGAATCCGTTCGGGGAGTCACTCTTTTCGCCTTTCCTCAGCGGGCATGGACCCGAGTTAGGTTCGACCCCAAGCTTGCCTAGGGGGGTGCGCGTTGCAGAAGCCGCAACAGCGGTGTTGCTCTCGGTTGGCAACACGTCCACAGGTGTTGCCGTTGCAGCAACGGGCATCCTTACTGCACAGTTCTAGCAACTTGCAGAGACGAGCTTTAGAGCCTCTGAACAGGTAGGATGCGGTGTTGCGCCAGCGTCAACGGGGGTGTTGCTAGCGACGCAACGACCAGGGGAGGGGCAGTGTGGGGGCACTAGAGCCGATCGGCGAGTCGGCAAGCGAGGAGAACCGTGCGCTAGCTGAAGCATTGCGGACGCTCTTCGATTCGCTGGGCCTTTCAATGCGGAGGTATGCAGCTCGCTGCTACACGGATCCGGGAACGCTTTCTCGGTACTTCAAAGGAACACGCGTTCCGCCGTGGAACTTCATCGTCAACTTGCTGGCTCACGTAGCTGAGGTGCGCGAGAGCCAGACCAGCGATGAGACAGTGGCGCTTCTACGTCAACTGTATGTGCGTGCCGCTGGAAGCAGCGGGGGAAGCCGAAGGGCAACAGATCTGCAACGGCTACTCGAAGAAGCAGACGAACAGGCGCGCGAAGCAGCCTCCCTGGAACGTCTATTGCGAGCGGCGCTGCACGAGTCACAACAGCAAGTAGACCACCTAAATGTGGAACTAAAGGCGCTGCGCGCGGTGAGGGCAGCCGACCGACAGGCAGCGAAGGCGGAGATCGAACTTTTCACCTCCGAAGCAGAAGATCTACGCAGAGAGAGAGATCAGCTACAGGCAGAAATAGACGTCCTCAAAAAGCAACTAAAAGAAGCGACGAGTGCCCGCATTCTTGCAGAAGAGCGATGCGATCAGCTAGAACGGCAGATTGAGAGCGCCGAAGAGAAGGAAGAACCTACAGCCAAGGCTGAAATACACATCAGCACAACGAAGGAGACACACCCAGCCGAAGAGGCGCGCAAGCGTGCAGCTCAGGAGCACGCCGCTGCACGAGAGCAGATGACAGAAGCCCAAGCAAAAATCGCCGCTCTCCAAAGCGAACTAGACGAAGTGAGACGCGATCGACTTCATCAGGAATCGGCGGCTTCTCTTCGAGATCACCTCATGGCCACCTCACCTGAAGAGCGAGGAGGCAGTAACGACTCACGCAGCCTCGCCGTCCGATTGGGATATGGACCTGATCAGGTACTACGTAGAGTCGACGCCGCCGCCAAAGTGAGTCCCGACGATATGCGCGCCATCCTGACTCGGGCGTTCGACTTGCAGTCAGGCCAAGAGGTCGAACGGACGCGCACTCTCCTTCAGGCGATGCCCGCTCGGATCCAAGAAGTCTGGCACGACATCGTGAAGCATTCCATTACAGGATCCACCATCAGCGGTCAGCGTAAATCTACGGAAGGGTAGCCGAGGGATTGAGTGACTACGTTGACTGTGGGCCCAGCGACCTCCCCAGCTACGCTGGTACGCACCACGTCGGAACGGAGAGTGCTGCGCGGATGGGACCGAAGACGACAAAGGTTTACGAGACGCTCCGCACGCGACTCGCGTCAGGCCGGTACGCCCCCGGGGACAAGCTCCCCTCGGAACGCACGCTCGTAGAAGAACTTGGCATCGGCCGGACAGCTCTACGGCAGGTGCTCGCCCGCCTCGTCTCCGAAGGGCGCTTGGAGGTGCGTGGACGGAGTTCGTATCGGGTGCCGGGCACGGTGAGCGTTCAGCCTCCGGAAGGGCTGGAACCCTGGCGTATTCACGGCGAGCGGGACTTGTACGACAACCGATGGGTCAGACTCCAGCTCTGGGACGTGGAGCCCCCGGGGGTAAAGCGGTTCGAACACCACGTCGTGAGGCTCCACCACGTGGCGGTCACGGCCGTCATCGATGATCAGGACCGGGTTCTGATGATGTGGCGGTACCGCTTCGTCCCGAAACAGTTCGGCTGGGAGCTGCCTGGCGGCATTGTCGACCAGGGGGAGGACCCGGCGGACACGGCGCTGCGGGAAACCATCGAAGAGACGGGGTGGCGTCCCAAGTCTCTGAAACACGTCGTGAGCTATCAGCCCATGGTCGGGATGGTCGACTCGCCTCACGAAATCTTCGTGGGTAACGGCGCTGAGAAGGTTGGTGAGCCGACCGACCTGGAAGAGGCTGGCCACATCGAGTGGGTACCGCTGACGGACATTCCCGGGCTCATGGCGCGCGGTGAGCTGCTGGGCTCAGGAACCCTGGTCGCCCTGCTCCACATCCTGGCGGCTCGACGCACTCAGGGACTCACAACCGCTTAGTGAGCAGGTCGACGCGGCGGCGCTGCCGGACCGAACCGGTCCGGCTCGCCAACAGTCGCGCCTGCCGCAGGTGCTTGCCGGCGTCGTCGTACTCAGCTCGTGTGAGGTGCGCATGGGCCAGGTCAGCATGCAGGCCGCTCCGGGCGCGCACAAAGGTGGGGTCCATCACCTCCAACGCGCTGTAGAGGCTGGTGACCGCCGACTCTTCACCGAGGAGGGCGAGCACGTTGCCCTGCCACCGGGTGAGATGAGCGCCATTCAGGAAGATGCTCAGCATGTCCGGGTCTCGGTCCTCGGGGCCCGGCGGGATCACGGCCATGGCAGCATCCAGCGCGCTCCGGCAGTCGTCCGGCATACCAGCATGGGCGCACATCTCCGCTTCGGCGGCGTGGAGCCATGCCCGCAACCGGGCGGAACCGGATTGCCCGACGGTGCGCTGAGCGTCTCGCACGAGGTCGACAGCGAGCGCCGGCCGCCCCGCCTCACAGAGCACGTAGGCTTGCTCGCCCATCGCGTGTGCTAGGTACATGGGCTCTTCAGCGTCGCGTGCTGCTCGCTTGGCGAGTTCGTAGTGCCGCCACGCCCGATCAACGGCTCCCGAGTCGATTGCCTGCCACGCCGCGAGGGTTGACGCACCGGCGAGTGCGAGCGCGATGGGACGACGCGTGGCGGGTAGTACTGCGAAATTGAGCGCGTCTTCCAGGGCGGCAAGGTGACCGCTCATCTGGTCGACCAGCGCCGCAGCGCCCCTCTGCCGGTCCATGGTACGGAGTAGCTCGGTTTGGTCGTTGAAGGTCTTGACCATGGACTCACTGACGCTGCTGGCCGAGTCGATCCGGCTCAGTAGGTCGTCGTAACCGTCGGCAAACGGTGCCGCCGGCACTGGCGCGGCGTCCCTCAGCTCCGCGTCCGTGACTCCGAGGAGCTGCCGCAGGATCCGTGCGTACCGATCAGAGATGGTGCGCTTGCCGTTCTCCCACTCGGACACGTACACCCGGAGACTTGCGGTCGACGCAACATCCGTGAGGTTCCGCCGGGCGAACTGCTCGATCTCGCGAATCAGGCGTTCCTGCGACCACCCGCGCGCCGACCGCGCGCTTCGAAGTCCCGTACTCACGGGCCACCTCCCAGCGTTGATTCCCCTCGCACCACCTTGCCAGCATGGCGCACATTGCCGCAGGTCAACAGGGGTTAACAGGCCGCATGTTAAGCCCTGTTGGCTACCGGACCCCCTGCCTCTAGAGGTCTTCTGGAGATGCACCAAGGCGGCCGGATCGCCACTCGCTTCAGCGAACCACCTTGACACTGGTGCGCACCAGATGCACTCTGTTGGTGCGCACCAGATTCCAGGCTGGTCCTGGAATGACGGTGCGCAAGACAGCGCCCGGAGGAAAGCACCCGCTCTCGCGGGGGTGAGTACGAAGTGAGCGCGCATTGGTTGAGAACTGAACAGTGATCGTGCGGGGCTGACGCGAGAGCGGCGGTTGTGGTAGGTGCCTAGGGCGAGGGTCCGGGGGCAAACCACCGCGATGGACGAAGCTCTCCCCCTACGCGCCTGGCAGGCGCCACCCGGTCCCGGGTGGTGGGGAAGTACAGCGGGGCCCCAACGCACGTGGCGGCAAGAGTGAGACCGCCCCCGCGACGACCGGGTGATGTCGTCGGCGGCAATGTCAAACCCACCGGCTCCGGAGAAAACCCCCTGATCTGGGGTTCCGCCCGGTGTGGGCCGCCCTGCTGGCGTCAGAGCAGTGACGATGACGCACCCGACTTCAGCGGCCTAGCCGCTACAGCCCCGGCCCGGCCGATCTCGGGCCTATGCCTCGAAAGCAGGCCGGGGCACTCCCGCTGATCAGCGGGTCACTCACCTCTCAAAGGGAGATCGATATGCGTTTCCGTACGAGCCCTTCCCCTGCCGCGTCCAAGATGCAGGACCGCAGCAGCGACGACTTGCAGCGTGAGTACGACCTGATCACTCGCGAGCGCAACGGGGGCCACAACGCACTCAGCGCGATCAACGCGCAGAACGACATCGCTCGTGAACTGGAACGCCGGAACCGCTGACCCGCTCCACAGCCCCGATGGTCGCAGGCCGGGTTCGACTCCCGGCCGGGGCGCGCATCACCGGTCACTTCGTCTGGAGTCCTCATGGCTGTTGTCGAGATCGTCAGCTTCGGCTACCTGCACGACGCGCCGCCGACCGCGCATCTGACCATCGACCTGCGTCACCACTTCCGGGACCCGCACGTGGCCCCGGAACTGCGGTACATGACCGCAGACGACGCCCCGGTCCGGGCGGCGGTGCTGAACACCCCCGGGATCACGGCCCTGGTGGACGCGACCGCGACGGCCGTCGCCGCGTTCGCCTGCGGACCGTCCGCCGGAACCGTGACCGTCGCCGACGGATGCGCTGGCGGACGGCACCGCGCCCCCACCTTCGCCCGCGTCCTGGCGGAGCGGCTGAGCGCCGCCGGGCACCTCGTGCAGGTGCACCACCGCGACATCGACAAGGACGTCGTCCAGCGCTGACGACTGCCCGCCCCGGCCGCACTCACGCGGCCCGCCGCCGCGCCGCTCCCGCGCGCGGCCCCTTCCCCTCTCAACGGCGTGAGCCCCCGGTGCTCGAACACCGGGGGCTCTGTTCGGGCCGTTCCACCTGCTAGGGAGACCACGACCCATGAACCACATCGTCACCGTTCAGGACGCTGTTACCGCGTTCGCCGACTTCATGGAGCCGACGAACGCCGAGCTGGACGCGATCGAGCAGGAGATGCCCGTGATCCTCGCGGACGTCGACCTGCTGGACGCGCACATCGTCACCCTCGACCGCACGCCGACGGAGCTGGACGAGCGCCGCATTCGCCGGGCCCGCCGCCGCGCCCTTGCCGCCCGCGTCGCGCTGGTCAACCGCGCGGCTGGCCGGGCGGGGGGTGCGGCATGACGTACGGCGCGCGGTTGTCCAACAGCTTCGACGGTGAGTGGGAGCTGTACGTCGTCACCGACCGGTTGAGCCTGGACTGGCCCGAGCACTCGTTCGGGCGGACCGGGCCGGTCCCCACCGTGCAGGAACGGGTGGATGCTCTGGCTCAGCTCGGTTACGTCCTCGCGGACGGCGCCGTGTGGGAGTGGCAGGAGTGCTCCACCGGGGTCATGGACCGCGTTGAACTGCTGGCGTCCGTGGACGTCCAGCGCAAGGACGGTGCGGCATGAGCGCCACCGAGACGACCGGCGCGAAGCTGACCCGTGTACAGATCGGGGTGTTGGCCGCCGCGTTCGTGCCGATGCTGGCCACGGGCGTGTTCGGCGGGATCGGCACGTACAGCAACATCGGCCACGCCTACGGCAAGGGCACCGCGCTCGGTGCGCTCGCCGCCGGTGAGGGTGCAACCGCTGTGCTCGCCCTGGTCCTGCTCGGGCTGACCATGCTCGGGCAGTCGTCCCCGCGCATCGTCCGGCTCGGGCTGTGGGCGCTGCCGGCCGCCGCCGCCGTGATGGGCGCGATGGCCGCCCCCGATCCGGGCCGCACCGTGATCTACGCCCTGACCCCGATGGGCATGTCCGTCTCGGCCGAGGGCATGGCGTTCCTGGCCCGCAGGATCGTGGTGCACACCGACGGCCGCGACGCGGAGAACGAACGCCGCACCGCCGATCTGGTGCAAGCCCTCGCCTACCACCGCGCCCGGGCCACTCAACACCCCAGCGACCGCGTGAAGAAGTGGTCCGAGCGGAAGTCGTGGCGCCTGGCCCGCAAGGTCGGCGTCGGCGACACCGCGCTCGGATCGAGGTTGCTGGACGTGCAGCGCGACCGCGTCACCGCCGGCGCCGACGCCGCCCTCGCCTCAATGTTCGGCGGCACCCGACTCGATCCCACCCCGGTCGCGAATGCGGAGGAATCCACCAAGACCGATACGAAACGGTCTATGGCTGACCTGCCGGAATCGACGCCGGACCCGGTGGTGACGCTGACCCGGCTGACCGTGCCCGATCCGGTCGCGGTCGACCTGGGCAAGTCGACTCCACTCCTCAAGCCGCTCCCGCCGGTCGACCCCGCTCCGGTCGCCTCGATCGAAGCGCGCACCGTGCCGGCGGAGTCGACCCGGCCGCGCCGCGCCACCGGCCGTGTGCCGGACGCGGCCAAGCCGACTCGACCCAAGCGCACGCCGGATCAGTTGCTCGCCGAAGCGCGCAAGGTGACGGCCGATTGGCCAGACGCGAAGGTGACCGCCGAGGGCATCCGCCGCGCGGTGCGCACGTCGCCGGCGAACGCCCGGACGCTGCGGGACACCCTGCTCGCCGAGCGCGCCGCTACGGCGGCTGAGGCGGTGGCCTGATGCCTACCGCGTTCGGCAAGTGCTTCGACCCGAACGGCGCCCGGTACGGCATCCCGACCTACCCGTGGCGCTACGCCCCCGACGGCTTGGCCACGCGCCGGCAACTCCGGGCCAAGGGCTTGCGGCCCGGTGGTCAGGAGGTGGTGGCACAGGTCATCCGGTCCAACCGCCGGGCCGGTACCGACCGGGTGGCCTACCTCTACCGCGTGGACCGGGCCAAGCCCGTGCGGCCGATGACGTCGCGCAAGTGGGGCGCGCTGGCGCTGGCGATGCTCGCCCGCCGCACGTGCCGGGAGTGCGGTGTCACCTACGGCTACTGCCTGCCGACCTCCCTTGGCATGTGCATCGTCTGCGCCTTCCCCGACCAGTACGGACCGGAAAGGAGCGTCTGACCATGCGCAACGCCGATATCCGCCGATTGGATCGCGCGATCCAGTCGACGGAGAAGAAGTTGGAAGCGGTCCGCCGGGGTGAGTGGTGGCCGCTGACCGGCAGTGAGCGCCGGGCGATGGCCCGGGCACTGGCCGTCGGCGGCTACAAGGTCGCCCGGGGCCGCAGCGCCGGCCGTGAGGAACGCCGGATGGACGTCACCGGCAACGCGGCCGAGACGCGGCTGAACGCGGAACTGACCGCCCTGCACGCCGAACGGCAAAGGCTCATGACCGAGGGGGCCCGCGCGAGGGCGGCCAAGAAGTCGTCGGGGTGGTGGTGAGCGTGGCCAAGCCGCTGGAGACGCCGCCCGGTGAGTGCCCGCAGTGCTGGCAGCACGCCCACGACCGCAGCATTCACCGCAAGCTCAAGCCGCGCGAGGACTGCCCGCAGTGCGTTGACCACATGGTCAACGGCCACCCCTACCTCGTGCCCAAGAAGTCGCGTTGGTGGTGACCACGCCCGCCGCGTGACGCTCCCCGCACGTCTGCGCTGCCCCGGGGTGGCCGTCCCTGCCACGGACCCGGCCACCCCGGCTCTCTCCCTCACTCCCGCCCCCGCTGGGGGCAGTCAGGAGAACTTCCAGCATGTCTGAGAACGTCGTCCACCTCCACAAGCCCACCGACCCCCCGACCCCGGACACGGCCCCCACCGTGCTCACGGTCGTGCCCGACGCGCCGCCCGCGCGGCCCGTGCCGCTCTGGGTGCGCTCCGGACGCGCGGTGAAGACGGCCGTGACGCACGAGCGGACGAAGACGGTTGTCCGTGCGACGGCCCGGCACGGCCTCTACACCCTCAACGGGGGCCGGATCGTGGCCCGCCGGGCGTGGGACGGCCGTACCGGCTCACGGTACGAGCGGATGATCCGGGCGGCGGAAGCCGCGGGGAACCTCGAAGCGGCCGAGGAGTGGGAAGAGCGGTTGCAGCGCTTCCGCGCCGCCCGCCACCACCGCCGCATGGACCTGCTCCACTCCCCGGTCGACGCGGCCAAGGGCGTGGCCGTCGGCGCCGGGATGAGCATCGGTGTCCTGGTCGCCCTGGGGGTCGTGATGGCGATCAGCACCGGCCAGGCCGGGGACGTCATCACCCCGCTCGCGGCAACGGTCGACTTCATCGCCCTGCTGATCCGGATCGTGCAGATCGTATGGGGACCGGCGCTGACGATCGGCCCGTTCCTGGCGCTGCTGGCGCTGTGGTCGGTCGGGCGCAAGCAGCACGCCGCCCCCGCCTGGGCCCTCCCGGCGAACGTCCGGTCGGGTGAGGGTGAGCCGATCACCCCGTCCATCGTGGTCAAGGCCCTGCGCGACCTCGGAGTGCCCGCCCTGGCCCGGGCCATCAAGGAGATGGGCGACGCCGGCGCCTCGATGCTCGGGCCGATCACCATCGCCGGATGCGGCGTGGAAGTCGACGTGACGCTTCCCTCCGGGGTGGCCACGAACGAGGTCCAGAACAAGCGCAGGAAGCTCGCCGAAAACCTGACCCGGCACGAGCACGAGGTGTTCATCACCATCCCCCAGGCGGCGCGGACGGTGCGGCTGTGGATCGCCGACTCGGGCGCGCTGGATGAGCCGATCGGCCCGTCCCCGCTGGTCACCGACGAGACGATGACCGCCGACTACACCAAGGGCAAGGCGCCGTGGGGTCAGGACCTGCGCGGGGACGCCGCCGCCCTGTCCCTCTACCAGCGCCACCTGCTCATCACGGGCCTGTCGAACCAGGGCAAGACCGTGGCCCTGCGCTCCCTGGCTCTGTGGCTGGCGCTGGACAAGTCGGTGCGGTTCCTCATGGGCGACCTCAAGGGCGTCGGGGACTGGGCCATGTTCGACGGCCTCGCCGACACGCTGATCCAGGGTCCGACGGATGAGCACGTGATCCAGGTGACCGAGATGGTCGAGAGCGCGGTCGACGAGATGAACCGCCGGATCCAGGCCCCGCCCGGCACGGTGTTCCCGCCGCTGATCGTGCTGGTCGACGAAGCGCAGGTCGCCTTCATGTGCCCGGCCAAGGACGCCGACAAGCGCCCCTACGGCGGCTCGAAGGCCAACTCCCGGTACTTCATGGCCGTCCGGAAGATCCACAACCAGGGCCGTGCGGTCAACGTCCTGATGTGGCAGGGCACGCAGGACCCGACCAACGAGAACCTGCCCAAGCTGGTGCGCGAGGGCGCTCACACCCGCGCCTCCCTCGCCCTCGGCACCGAGTCCCAGGCCCGCATGGCGCTCGGGGACAAGGCCGTCGACGGTGGTGCGGCACCGAACCTGCTCCGTCCCGGGCTGGACCGGGGAACCCTGGTCGTTGCCTCCGACGGGATCACGATCCCGGCGGGGCAGTCGTCCATCACGGTGCGCACGCACTACATCGACGACGACGCGGCCGTGGCCATCACCGACCGGGCCAAGGCCCTGCGCGACGGGGTCACCACCCTGCACGCCATCGACCGGGGCACGGACCACGACCCGCTCGCCGACATCGCCGCCGTTGTCGGCGACGCGCTCCGGGTGCGCACGAAGGACGTGCTGGCGCGGCTCGCGGCGCGGAACCCGGACGCCTACGGCGGCTGGTCGTTCCTCGACCTCAAGCGCGTCCTCGACGACGCCGGCGCCGGCCCGTACAAGTCCGACGGCGTCATGTGCGTCGCCCGTGGCCGCGTCCTGGGCGCCCTCGCCGACCGCGACAACGAGGGTTCCGCTTCCGCCGAATGACGGCAGGGAGCCGACCCCCGGCAGGGCAGGGAGGCAGGGAGAACTCCCTGACCCCCTCCCTGCCCCACCTCCCTGGCCCTGACCTGCACGAATGATCGTTCAGGGAGTCAGGGAGGCACGCAGGTCAGACCCGCAAAACACCCCTCCACACGGCACCCCGAAGGGGGTGCCGCTGCCTCCCTGGCCACGCGCCGGAAGGGATTCCACATGTACCCCGACCACACCCCGCACCCGCCTGCCGAGCGGGCCGTGGAAGTCCACCACCCGACCCCGCTCCCGCCCGCCGTGCCGGCGTCGGCGTCGGCGCCGGTCGTACCGGCCCAACCGGGCACGGGTCCGGCGGTGGCGAGCATCGTCCTGCCGGACGGCCGCGTCGTCACCGGATACGCCATCAGCCCCGCCCACCCCGAGCCGCTCGCGGCCAAGCCGGCCGTCTCCCGCGCGGCGGTGAACGTCGCCCTGGGAGGCGTCGGGTTCCTCGCGGTGTGCGGCGGACTGATCCTGCTCACCTCGTTCATCGCCGCACTCACCGCGTTCATCACCCAACTGATCACCCTCGCCGCCGTGATCTTCGGCGGATGGATCGCCGTACAGATCTTCAGCGCGAGCGGCCACCGGGGCGGGACCACGGTGAACATCCGCAAGGCCGTGATCAAGCGCAACCACTTCCGCCACTGACCGGAGGCAGGACGCATGTCCGGGCTCCACTGGCACGCCTACGCGTGGAACGGCAGGGAACGGCCGCCGGACAACGACCGCCGCAAGCCCGCCCTTCCCCTCCCCCCGATGCACGTCGGGCACTGGCTGCTCAAACCCGCCAGGCTCCTGCGCGCCACCTACCCCGCCCCCGACACCGGCCAGGACGCCTACGGGTGGCTGCGGGCCGAACTCGATGCCTTCCCCCGCAACCCCCGGGACCTGCCCGCGAGCGTCCAACTCGCCTACGCCCGTGGCTGTCTCGATCGGGCCACGGATGTGGTGTGGGGCTACTGGTCGGCCACCGGGCTCTACATCGCACGAGCCCTGATCACCTGCCCCCGCACCGGCATCCCCTGTCCCCACAGCACGGACACACCAAGGGCGGCCCCTCCGTCTCGCCAAAGTCGCGGGGCCGCCCTTGCCCAACTGCCAATCAACTGACCTGTTGGAGGTCTCCAGCATGACGCAACCCACCACCATCCGGCGAGTGCGCGCCCCACGGCCGCGCCTACTGGATCTGTTCTGCTGCGCCGGCGGCGCCGCCGTGGGCTACGCCCGCGCCGGATTCGCGGTCGACGGCTGCGACAACGCCGACCGACCCAACTACCCCTTCCCCCGCCACCACGGCGACGCCCTCGCCTACCTCGCCCACCTCATCGCCACCGGCGAGATCCGCCGGTACGCGTTCGTGCACGCCTCCCCGCCCTGCCAGCACGGCTGCGCCCTCACCGTGGGCACGAACGCCTCGCAGGGCTGGGGCCGCACGCACGTCGACCTCGTCGCCCCCACCCGCAAGCTGCTGGACGCCACGGGCCTGCCGTACGTGATCGAGCAGCCCAACGGCCGCGCGAAGATCCGCAAAGACCTCACCCTGTGCGGGGAGATGTTCGGTCTCGGAGTGATCCGGCACCGCAACTTCGAGGCCGGCGGCTGGACCGCCCCGCAGCCCGCCCACCGGCCGCACCGGGGCCGGGTGCGCGGCTACCGGCACGGCCGCTTCTACGACGGCCCCTACGTGGCCGCCTACGGCAACGGCGGCGGAAAGCCCAGCATCCCCGAGCTGCAAGCGGCGATGGGCATCGACTGGACCGACGTCCGCGAGGAACTGACCGAGGCCATCCCGCCCGCCTACACCGAACACATCGGCGCCGCGTTCCTCGCCACCACCACGCTGGAGGTGGCGGCATGAGCGCGACGCTGCACCCCCAGCACGCGGCGCTGAGCCTCGCCGCATCCGGCGTGCCTGTACTGCCCCTACGCCGGGGCAAGGTCCCGTTCGGCAACTGCACGGCGTGCGCGGACAACGCGTGCGGCGGCCGGCCGAACATGAGGGTCCCGGGCCCGTGCCGGTGCCCGGCCCCCTGCCACGCGTGGGCCGCCGCCACCACCGACCCGGCCGTCATCGTCTCACCCGCGTGGGCGGCGGCGTGGCGGCAGGCGGTGTGCGTCGCCTACCACCCCGGCGGCGCCGACCTGACCGTGGTCGACCTGGACGACGCGGATGCCATCCGGTGGGCCCGCACCGCGCTGCCCGCCACGCGGATCGTGCCGACGACGCGCGGTGAGCACTGGATCTACCGGGGCGCCATGGCGTCCCGCAATGCGGTGCGGCCCGGGGTCGACATCAAGTCGTCCATGGCTTACGCCCGTTGGCTCGGACCCGGTGTCGGCGTCATGGCCGCTCTGCCGGACGCTGTACGCGCCCTGGCAGTAAAGGAGCCGCCCCCCGCCCCCAGGGCGGCACAGGCGCTCTCAGGGCTCGTGGGCGGCGGTCAGGGGGAGTGCCCGCACCGCACGCCCGCGTTCCTGGAACGGGGCGTCGCCATGGCGGAGCAGCGCATCACGGAGGCGTCTAGTGCGGTCCACGCGACCGTGTACCGGGCGTTCCTCGCGGTGCTGTCCCGGCACGGTCGGTGCGGCTGCCTCACCGACGCCCACGTCGCCCGGCTGTTCACCGCCGCGCAGGCCAAGGGCGAGACGGCCCGGCACTGCGCGGACGCGTGGACCAACGCCCGCACCACGTTGGGACTGTGACATGTCCGAGGACGAGAAGACGCCGGGCCGCGAGGTCATCACCGAGTACGCGCAGGCCCATTTCCGCTACTTCCGCACCGTCGACGGCACCGTCTACGCCCAGCGCAACGGCCACCCCGTGGCCCGCCCGATCCGCTCCCAGGGCACCACCGGAAGCCACCGGCAGGAACTCATGGTGGGCCTGTTCCAGGACGGGGTCGGCGTATTCAACGGCACCGCCTTGAAGGAGGCACTGGACTTGATCGAAGCACTCGCCCTCTCCCAGGACGTGCAGGCCACCCACATCCGTGTGGCACCCGGCTCGGACGGGGCCACCTGGCTCGACCTCGGCCGCGACGACGGCCAGTCCGTGCGCATCCACCCCACCGGCTGGACCATCG
The DNA here is from genome assembly GCF_044142145.1 of Streptomyces sp. BK79. Taxonomy (NCBI): domain Bacteria; kingdom Bacillati; phylum Actinomycetota; class Actinomycetes; order Kitasatosporales; family Streptomycetaceae; genus Streptomyces; species Streptomyces sp. BK79. The sequence goes on along the minus strand of NZ_JBHVOC010000006.1, from coordinate 20,268 downwards.
CCATTCCCGACCCCGCCGAGGTCTGCTGGAGGCGCACCCAGCTCACCGGCGAACTGCCCCTGCCCGCCAAGGACACCGCCGGGCAGGGCATCGACGCTCTGCTGAGGCTGACCAACTTCGCCACCCCCGACACCGAATGCTTGGCGCTGGCCTGGCTCGTCGGCTGCCTGGAGCCGGGCGTCCCCGTGCCGGCGCCGTTCCTCACCGGCCCCCAGGGCGCCGGCAAGTCCACCGCGGGCCGCATGCTCGTGCGCATTATCGAGGGCATGAGCGGCGACCTGCGCCGCGCGCCCAAGGATGAGGAGAGCCTGATCACCGCCGTGGCGGCGGGCTGGATCACCGCTCTGGACAACCTCTCCCACCTGGCCCCCGACCTGTCCGACCTCATGTGCTGCATCGTCACCGGAGCCGAGTCCATCAAGCGCGCCCTGTTCAGCGACGGCGACGTGTACCGCTCCCGCTACCGCCGCCCCCTGCTCCTGACCGGCATCGACGTCGGCGTCATCCGCCCCGACCTGGCCGAACGCCTCCTGCCGCTGCGCCTGGAACGCCCGACGGTGCGGCGCACCGAAGCGGAACTGTGGGCCGACTTCACAATCGCCCTGCCCGTCATCCTCGGCTCGCTCCTCGACCTCACCGTCAAGGTCCGCGCCGCAACCGCCCCCACCCCCACCGACCTGCGCATGGCCGACTTCGCCCACCTGTGCGCGCAGTTCGACACGGCCACCGGCCTCGCCTCACTGCCCGCCTACCGGGCCAGCCTCGACGAACTGAACGACGACGTGATCGAGGGCGACCTCCTCGCACAGACCGTCCTGCACCACGCCGCCGGACTCGAACCGGGCACAGAGCAGCGCATGACCTCCTCCGAATGGCTGGACTGCCTCAGCCGCCTCCACAGCGGCGAGGACTGCCGTCCCCTGCCCAAGGGCTGGCCCACCACCGGCAAAGTCCTCTCCGACCGGCTCAAGCGACTCCAGCCCACCTTCGCCGCCCGAGGCGTCGTCATCGACTGGGGACGCACCCGCACCGCCCGCTACATCTCCATGACCCGCCCCGTACCCGAGCCCTTGCACCAGCAGGGCGCCCTGCACTGACAGCACGCTCGGCTGCACGACAAGCAAGAGGAGCACCCGGCGCCCTGGTGCTCCTCTTGCTGTTCGGCGACAGCCGCCCCAAGGACGCGCCGCGAAGCGGCTCCTTCTTTAACACCGCAGCGCACTACAAACAGGACCACCCCCCTCTCTTGTCCTAAGAGAGAGCCCCTGCGTCACCACGTCATCCATCACCACGAGGACGGCCCCTGACCTGCTCGAACGAGCGTGACACAGACACCCCGAACCCGCGTCACACCACGTCACCCGCGTCACAGCCCGTGACACACGCACCCGGCCGTGACAGACACCCGACGCCGCCGAGTCACACAAACCCCCAGGTCACAGACTCGCATGACGCGTTTGACGCAGTGACGCAGAAATCCGCACCTCGGACACACCACCACCCCGAGATCAACCAGACCGAGGAGTAGCAACGATGGCCCGCCCCAAAATGCTCAAGCTCCCCGAAGTCCTCGAAGAGATCGAGATGAGCCGCGCCGCCTTCTACCGCATGCGCGCCCGTGGCAAGGCCCCCAAGCTCATCAAACTCCCCAACGGGCATATTCGGTGCCGCCGCAGCGACCTTGACGCGTGGTGGGCCACGCACGAGATCGCAGCCTGATCCCCTGACCGCAACGGCAGGGCTCCGCCATGGCGGGGCCCTTTCGCAGGAAGGCCCCCGATGGGCAAGACGTACGACGTTCGAATCTGGTCCATCCGACAACGGAAGGACCGTGGACAGACCTCTGCGGAATTGCGCTGGAAGACGGGCGACATTCCGCACTCTCAGACTTTCCGCACCAAGACACTGGCACAGGGCCGCCGCGCCGAACTGCTGCGGGCGGCTCACGCCGGCGAGCCCTTCGATGAGACCACCGGGGCGCCGCTCTCCGAGTTGCGGCAGCGCAACGACGTCAGTTGGTACCGGCACGCCCGCGAGTACATCGAGATGAAGTGGCAGCACTCCCCCGGCTCCACACGTCGGACGCTCGCGGAAGCCATGGCCACCATTGCACCCGCTCTCGTCAGGGACACCAAGGGCATGGCGGATGCTCAGACGGTACGGACGGCCCTCTATAGCTGGGCATTCAACGTGAGCCGCCGTGACCAGGAACCGCCGGACGACGTGGCCGCCGTGCTGGCATGGTTCGAGCGGAAGTCCCTGCCCACGTCCGCGCTGGCCGACCGGATGAAAGTACGCGCCGCCCTGAACGCCTTGACCAAGAAGCTGGACGGCACCACGGCGGCAGCGTCGACCATCCGCCGGAAGCGGGCCATCTTTCACAACGCTCTCGGCTACGCCGTTGACGCTGGACGCTTGACGGAAAACCCCTTGCCACAGGTGCAGTGGAAGTCTCCGGAGCAGGTAGCGGAGGAACTGGACCCCGCTTCAGTGCCGGACCCCCGGCAGGCTCTCGCGCTACTCGACGCTGTGCGCACGCAGAGCCCTCGTGGGCGGCGCCTGGTCGCGTTCTTCGGCTGCATGTACTACGCGGCGGCACGGCCGGCGGAAGTCATCGGCCTGCGCCTCCAGGACTGTGACCTGCCCCGCCGGGGGTGGGGCACTCTGCGACTCCGGGAGACTCGCCCACGCTCGGGTTCGGCCTGGACGGACAGCGGCGAGGCTCACGACCGGCGTGGGCTGAAGCACCGCCCCCGGAAGGCCGTCCGCACCGTTCCGATCCCGCCCGATCTCGTGAACCTGCTCCGGTGGCACGTCACCGCGTACGGCGTCGCCCCCGACGGGAGGCTGTTCCGGACGCAACGCGGCGGGCTCATCCAGGACACCGGATACGGCGAAGTGTGGGCGGAAGCCCGTGCGCGTGCTCTCACGCCCGCTCAGTGCGCGTCGCTGCTGGCGAAGCGTCCATATGATCTTCGCCACGCCGCGGTATCCACGTGGCTCAGTTCCGGGGTGGAGCCGCAGGAGGTCGCCGCGCGCGCCGGTCACAGCGTGGCCGTGCTGTTCCGGGTCTACGCCAAGTGCCTGGACGGCGGCGCCGCCACAGCGAACGCCCGGATCGAGCGGGCGCTGAAGAACGGCAGCTAGGAGAAGCGGAAGCTGCCCCACGCCTGCCCCACACCGACTGGTCAGCACCCGAATCAGGGTGAGACACACTGGGAAAAAGCACCCATAACGATCAGGTCGGGCCCGTCAACGACGAAAGGGTCTGCGATCAGCATTGCTGCTGGTCACAGACCCTTTCGGTCGTGTGGCGGCGCCAGGATTCGAACCTGGGAAGGCTGAGCCGGCAGATTTACAGTCTGCTCCCTTTGGCCGCTCGGGCACACCGCCGGGGTTCGCTGCCTGTCGAACCGCCTTTCGGCGGTGCTCCGTGGCAACGACGTAAACAATACCCGATGGGGAGGGGTGCTTCGCCACCCGATTGATCGCCACTCGGGGGGCGGCGGGTGGCTAGGCTTGTCCGGATGCGGCCGAGGACCCCTGCCGGGCCCGGCGGCCGCCGTTGTACGCCGGTACGGAGCCGACACGCGGCCCGACACGCACCCAGATACAAGGAGCCACAGGACATGGCCGACTCCAGTTTCGACATCGTCTCGAAGGTCGAGCGGCAGGAGGTCGACAACGCCCTCAACCAGGCCGCCAAGGAGATCTCGCAGCGCTACGACTTCAAGGGCGTGGGTGCCTCGATCTCCTGGTCCGGGGAGAAGATCCTCATGGAGGCCAACTCCGAGGACCGGGTGAACGCCGTCCTCGACGTCTTCCAGTCCAAGCTGGTCAAGCGTGGCATCTCGCTGAAGGCCCTGGACGCGGGCGAGCCCCAGCTCTCCGGCAAGGAGTACAAGATCTTCGCGTCGATCCAGGAGGGCATCTCCCAGGAGAACGCGAAGAAGGTGGCCAAGCTGATCCGCGACGAGGGCCCCAAGGGCGTGAAGGCGCAGGTGCAGGGCGAGGAACTGCGGGTCAGCTCCAAGAGCCGGGACGACCTGCAGACCGTGATCTCCCTGCTGAAGGGCCAGGACTTCGACTTCGCCCTGCAGTTCGTCAACTACCGGTGAGCCGCTGAGCGGCAGGGCCTAGGGAGGGCGGGCACCGGCGGTGTCCGCCCTCCCTAGGCTCCCTCGGCTGTGGGCAACCTCGCGGCTGTGGAGAAGACGGTCTACCAGCCGGTCCGCTGGGTGCCGGCGGTCGCGGTGAACGGCTGGTCCGTCCGTACGATCTCGCGTCCCATCGGCAGCAGCGAGACCGGGATCAGCTTGAAGTTGGCGATGCCCAGCGGGATGCCGATGATCGTGACGCACAGCACGACGCCGGTGACGATGTGGCCGATGGCGAGCCACCAGCCCGCGAGGATCAGCCAGAGCACGTTGCCGACGCACGAGGGCGCTCCCGCGTCGCGGCGCTCGACCGCCGTGTACCCGAAGGGCCACAGCGCGTAGACGCCGATGCGGAAGGCCGCGATGCCGAACGGGATTCCGATGATCGTGACGCAGAGCAGTACGCCCGCGAGCAGGTAGCCGAGGAACAGCCAGAAGCCGCTGAGCACGAGCCATATGACGTTGAGGATGGTCTTCACTGCTGATGACCTGCCATCTTTTCGAGTCGGGCGATTCGCTCCGCCATCGGCGGATGGGTGGAGAACATCTTCGACAGACCCTGTCCGGGGCGGAAAGGGTTCGCGATCATCATGTGACTGGCGGTCTCGATCCGGGGCTCCGGGGGCAACGGCAGCTGCTTCGTCCCCATGTCGAGCTTGCGCAGGGCGCCGGCGAGGGCGATCGGGTCGCCGGTGAGCTGGGCGCCGGAGGCGTCCGCCTCGTACTCCCTGGAGCGGCTGATCGCCAGCTGGATGACGGTGGCGGCGAGCGGACCGAGGATCATGATGAGGAGCATGCCCAGCAAACCGGGTCCGTCATCGTCGTTGGAGCGTCCGATGGGGATCAGCCAGGCGAAGTTGACCAGGAACATGATCACCGAGGCGAGGGCGCCGGCGACGGACGAGATGAGGATGTCGCGGTTGTAGACGTGGCTCAGCTCGTGTCCGATGACACCGCGCAGCTCGCGCTCGTCGAGCAGGCGCAGGATGCCCTCGGTGCAGCACACGGCCGCGTTGCGCGGGTTGCGGCCGGTCGCGAAGGCGTTCGGCGCCTCCGTCGGCGAGATGTACAGGCGGGGCATGGGCTGGCGGGCCTGCGTGGAGAGGTCGCGGACCATGCGGTACAGCGCCGGGGCCTCGAACTCGCTGACCGGGCGGGCCCGCATCGCGCGCAGGGCCAGCCTGTCGCTGTTCCAGTACGCGTACGCGTTGGTGCCCAGGGCGACGAGGACGGCGACGACGAGCCCCGCTCGGCCGAAGAAGCTGCCGATGACGATGATGAGCGCGGACAGTCCCCCGAGGAGTACTGCGGTCCTGAGCCCGTTGTGCCGGCGGTGCACGGTACGCCCTCCAAGTGGTGCAGCAGGGGAACCCTTTGCTTGCTGGTGTCGCTCGCTGTGGTTGCTTCCTGGTCTCCGACGCCACCGGTGGCGTGGCGTCACGTCCAGTGGACCCTTCTGTACTGGTCAACGCCAGGCGAGGGCCGCCAGTTCCCCGGCGCCCTCGGCGGCGCGCCTGCTCCGTACGGGTGAGGGCGGGGGGAGCGGCACGCGCGCGTGGCGGTCGTCCGCCGCCCGCGCGCGTGCGCGGGCGGCCGCTGCTCAGAAGAGTCCGGTGTCGGCGAAGCGCAGGATGAGCTGGGGTGCTCCCGAGAGCGCCACGGCGAGGACCGCGGCCACGGTGATCGCGGCGGTGAGGGGCGCGGGCACGCGGTGCTTCTCCGCCGCCTCCGCGGGCGTCCGGAAGAGCAGGGCCGTCCATTGGAGGTAGTAGAACAGCGCGATGACGACGTTGACCGCCATGACGACGGCCAGCCAGCCGAGTCCCGCGTCGACGGCCGCGGAGAAGACGGTGACCTTGGCGAACAGGCCGATGATGCCGGGCGGCAGTCCGGCCAGGCAGAGCAGGAAGAAGGCCAGGAGGAGCGCCGTCAGGGGGTTGGACGCGTACAGGCCCCGGTAGTCGGCGACGCGGTTGCGGGACCTCGTACGGCCCACCAGGGCGGCCACCGCGAAGGCGCCGAGGTTCACCGCCGCGTACATCAGGGCGTAGGCGACGGTGGAGCCGATGGAGCGTTCGGGGTCGTCGGAGTACGCGGCGGCGGCGATCGGCACCAGGAGGTAACCGGCCTGGCCCACGGACGACCAGGCGAGCAGGCGTACCGCGCTGTACGCGCGCGTGGGCCGCTGGCGGAGGGCGCCGACGTTGCCGACGGTCATGGTGAGCGCGGCGAGGACGGCGAGGGCGGGGCCCCAGACGTCGGCGTAGGACGGGAGGGCGATGACCGTGACGAGGATCAGGCCCGTGAAGCCGACGGCCTTGCCGACGACCGACAGGTAGGCGGCGATCGGCAGCGGCGCGCCCACGTAGGTGTCGGGCACCCAGAAGTGGAAGGGCACGGCGGCCGTCTTGAAGGCGAAGCCGACGAGGGTGAGGACGACGCCGGTATGGGCGAGCGTGGTGAGCTGCCCGTCGACGTCCGGGACGCGTTCGGCCACCTGGGTGAGGTAGAGGGTGCCTGTGGAGGCGTACACGAAGCTGATGCCCATGAGGCTGACCGCGGTCGCGGTGACCGAGGACAGGAAGAACTTCAGGGCCGCCTCGGAGGACCGTCGGTCGCCCTGCCGCAGGCCCACGAGGGCGAAGGCGGGCAGGGAGGCGACCTCCAGGGCGACGACGAGGGTGGCGAGGTCGCGGGAGGCGGGCAGGAGGGCGGCGCCGGCGGCGGAGGAGAGCAGCAGGAACCAGAACTCGCCCTCGGGGAGGCCGCGGTTCGCGTCCTTCACCGCGGTGACCGACAGCAGGGCGGTCAGCAGGGCTCCGCCGAGGACCAGGAACTGGACGGCGAGGGTGAAGGTGTCCGCGGTGTAGCTGCAGACGTCGGCGTCGCCGGTCAGGCAGAAGGTCGAGCGGTCGTCCCCCACCAGGGGCAGCAGCATGAGCGCGGAGGCGGCGAGTCCGGCGACCGCCACCCAGCCGAGCAGGGCCTTGCGGGTGTCCTTGACGAACAGGTCGGCGACGAGGACGACGAGTCCGACGACCGCCGCGATGGTGGGCGGCGCGATGGCGAGCCAGTCGACGGACTGGACGAGGTTCTGGGCCAGCGGCTGCGCCGCGGACCCGGCGAGCGACTGGGCGGCCGGGGCGCTCATCGGGTGCCTCCTGAGAGGAGCTGCTGCACGGCCGGGTCGGTCAGCCCCAGGAGGGTCCTGGGCCACAGTCCGGCGACGACGGTGAGGACGACGAGCGGCGTCCAGGCGGCGAACTCGTACGTGCGCACGTCGGTGAGCTTCGGGGCTTCCCGCGGGACGGCGCCCATGCACACGCGGCGGACCACGATCAGCATGTACGCGGCGGTCAGCAGGGTGCCGAACGCGGCGACGGCCATGAAGGTGAGGAAGGCGGGACGGCTGAGGTCCTCGTGGGGGTCGAAGGCGCCGAACAGGGCCAGCATCTCGCCCCAGAACCCGGCCAGCCCCGGCAGGCCGAGCGAGGCGACCGCGGCGAAGGCCAGCAGGCCGCCGAGGCGCGGTGCCTTGCCGTACAGGGCGGCTCCGGTCTCCTCGGCGAGGGTGTCGAGGTCGGTGGTGCCGGTGCGGTCCTTGAGCGCGCCGACGACGAAGAAGAGCAGGCCGGTGATGAGGCCGTGGGCGATGTTGGCGAACAGCGCGCCGTTGACGCCGGTCGGGGTCATGGTGGCGATGCCGAGCAGGACGAAGCCCATGTGGCCGACGGAGGAGTAGGCGATGAGGCGCTTGAGGTCGCCCTTGGCGCCCTTCCTGGCGAGGGCCAGGCAGGCCAGGGAGCCGTAGACGATGCCGACGACGGCGAGCGCGGCGAGGTAGGGCGCGAAGGTCTGGAAACCCTCCGGTGCGACCGGGAGGAGGATCCGGACGAAGCCGTACGTGCCCATCTTCAGCAGGACACCCGCCAGCAGGACCGAGCCGACGGTCGGCGCGGCGGTGTGGGCGTCGGGCAGCCAGCTGTGCAGCGGCCACATCGGGGTCTTGACCGCGAGCCCGATCCCGATCGCCAGAACGGCGATGACCTGCACGGATGTGGTCAGCGACCGGCCGTTGTCAGTGGCGAGTGCCACCATGTCGAATGTGCCCGCGCCGAGCCCGACCAGGAGCAGGCCGAGCAGCATGACGACGGAGCCGAGGAGGGTGTAGAGGATGAACTTCCAGGCCGCCCCGGCCCGTCCCTCGCCGCCCCAGCGGGCGATGAGGAAGTACATCGGGATGAGGACCATCTCGAAGGCGAGGAAGAACAGGATCAGGTCGAGGACGGCGAAGGTCGCGAGGGTGCCGGACTCCAGGACGAGCAGCAGTGCGACGAATGCCTTCGGGCTCGGGCCCGTCGGCATCTTGCGGTACGAGTAGAGCGCGCAGAGGAACGTCAGCAGCGCGGTCAGGACCAGCAGGGGGAGGGAGATGCCGTCGATGCCGAGGTGGATGCGCACGTCGAGTGCGGGGATCCAGCTGATGTCCGTGCTGGCCTGCATCTTCGACGGACGGTCGTGGTCGAAGCCGAGCACGAGGACGATCGCGGCGATGAGGACGGCGCCGGTGACGGTGACGCCGTGCCGCAGGACGGCCTGGTCGGGTGACTTCCCCTTCAGCCCGGGCGGGGCCGGCAGGAGAGCGGCGGCGGCGCCGAGAAGCGGGCCGACGACGAGGAACGCCAGAAGGAACTGCATCACGGACTCGTTGATATCGATCACGCCTGCTCACGCTCCCGAGGCGACGAGGACGGCGGCGACCGCGAGGACGACGGTGCCGGCGAGCAGCGCGCTCACATAGGTCTGCACATTGCCGGTCTGGGCCCGGCGTACGGCGGTCCCGAGCCATCGGGGCAGGGTGCCCGCCGCGCGTACGTAGGTGTCGACGACCTCGCGGTCGAGGAACCGGACGAGGCTCGCGCCGGCCTGGACCGGCCGGACGAGGAGCGTCGTGTACACCGCGTCCAGGTGGAAGCCGACGGCCGCGTGCCGGTGCAGCGGGCCCAGCAGGAGCCGTCCGGGATCCGACGGGTCGGGGGCGTACGCGATGTCTCCGTAGGCGGGCGTGTGGCTGGCGATGGCCTCGGCCTCCACCAGGGCGGCGTCGCCCTCCGGGTGGGCCGCGACCGCGCCCAGCGGGGTGCGGGGCGCGAGCGCCGTGGTGTGGCGCCAGGCCGCATAGGTGACGATGCCGCCGACCAGGGCCACGCCCGTGCCGAGCACGGAGGTGGTGAGCGTCGGGGTGAGGTCGTGGCCGTCGAACCAGTCGGGCAGCAGCCGGAAGGCGAGCCCGCCGAGGGCCAGTGACGGGATCGCCAGCACCCAGAGCACGGCGTTCATGGCCAGCGGCTGCCTGCCGTGGTCGGGGGCCTCGGCACCCCGTCCGCGGAAGGCGAGCAGCCACAGGCGCGTCGCGTACGCGGCGGTGAGCAGGGCCGCGACCAGCCCGGCGACGAGGACGGTCCAGCCCGCGGCACCGGGAGCGTGCTCGGTGTGGCCGGTGGCCACGTGCTCCGCGACGACGAGGACGGACTCCTTGGAGAAGAAACCGCTGAAGGGAGGGATCGCGGCAAGGGCGAGCAGGGCCACGGTCATCGTCCAGTACGCGTCGGGCACGCGGTCGCGCAGGCCCCGCATGCGGGACATGGCGGCCAGCGAGTTGGTGCCGGCCGCGTGGATGATCACGCCGGCAGCGAGGAACAGCAGCGCCTTGAAGGCGCCGTGGGTGAGGAGGTGGAAGACGGCGGCACCGCGGTCGCCGGCGGCCAGGGCGCCGGTCATGTAGCCGAGCTGTCCGATGGTCGAGTAGGCGAGGACGCGCTTGATGTCGTCCTGGGCGAGCGCGGCGAGCGCCGAGCCGACCATCGTGATCGCGGCCATGACGGCGAGGACGACCATCGCGGCGCGCGAGGCCTGGAAGAGCGGGAGGAGCCGGGCGACGAAGTAGACACCGGCGGCGACCATCGTCGCGGCGTGGATCAGCGCGGAGACGGGCGTCGGGCCCGCCATCGCGTCGGGAAGCCAGGTGTGCAGGGGGAACTGCGCCGACTTGCCGGCCACACCGGCCAGGAGCAGCAGGGCGATCAGTGTCGGGTGGTCGAGCGAGCCGTTCGCCACCGCGCCGAGGATCTTGGTGATGCGGAAGGAGCCGGCCTCGGTGGCCAGCGCGAGCAGGCCGATCAGGAAGGGGACGTCGCCGAGCTTGGTCACCAGGAAGGCCTTGAGGGAGGCCGCGCGGGCCTCAGGGGTCTCCCAGTAGTGGCCGACCAGGAAGTACGAGCAGATGCCCATGATCTCCCAGCCGACCAGCAGCACCATCAGGTCGCCGGAGTAGACGACGAGGAACATGGCGGAGGTGAACAGGGAGACGAGAGCGGCGTACGAGGGGTAGCGCGGGTCGTCGCGCAGGTAGCCCGTCGAGTAGATCTGCACGCAGGTGGCGACGCAGCCGACCAGGACGGCGACGAGGGCGGCGAAGCCGTCGATGTGCAGGGCCAGTTCGACGGGGACCGACCCGGTCGGGGTCAGCTCCGTGACGGCGTCCACCGCGCGTCCGCCGCCCTGGCGGGCGGCGACCAGGACGGCGAGGACGAGTGCCGCCAGCGTCGGGAGGACGGCGAGCGGACGGACGAACCCGGGCGCCCCGCGGCCCAGCAGGAGGCCGGCGGCCGCCCCGAGGAACGGGAGGAGGGGGACGAGTACGGCGAGGGTGGTCGTGGTCACGCGGTGGCCTCAGCCTTCTCGGCGGCCGTCCCGGTCGCGGGGGCATCGGTGTCGGGGCCGTCGGCACCCTCGTCGTCGGGGCCCTGGTCGTCGGGGCCGTCGTCGTCGGGGCCCTCGGCGGTGTCGCGGAGCTTGTCGATGTCCGAGGTGCCGCGGTTGCGGTGGACGGCGAGCACGATCGCCAGGCCGATGCCGATCTCGGCGGCCGCGATGGCGATCGTGAACAGGGTGAGGGCCTGACCGGAGTGCAGCGTCTCCTCGGCGGCCTTGCTGAGCCAGACGTCGAAGGCGACCAGGTTGAGGTTGACGGCGTTGAGCATCAGCTCGACCGACATCAGGACCAGGATCGCGTTGCGGCGGGCGAGGACGCCGTACAGGCCGGTGCAGAACAGGAGGACGGAGAGGACGGCGGGATAGGCGAGGTGCATCAGCGGACACCGTCCTTGCCGGGACCGTCGGCGCCGGCCGGATGGGTCGGCTTGGACTTGCGGGACAGGACGATGGCGCCGACGAGGGCGGCGAGGAGGAGGACGGAGAGGGCCTCGAAGGGGAGGACCCAGTTCTGGAACAGGCTCGCTCCGGTCACGGCGGTGGAGCCGGCGGCCGGGCCGTCCAGGTCGATCCAGGTGGTGCGGAAGGCGTCGACGACGACCCAGACCAAGGTCGCGGCGGAGGCCACGGCGACGGCGAGGGCGGCCCAGCGATTGCCGGAGTCGGCGTCGGCGGACCTGCCGATCGGCGCCCTGGTGAGCATCAGGCCGAACAGGATGAGGACGACGACGGCACCCACGTAGATGAGGACCTGCACCCAGGCGATGAACTCGGCGGTGAGCAGGAGGTACTCGACGGCGAGGCCGCCGAGGGCCACCACCAGCCACAGGGCGGCGTGGACGAGCTGCCGGGTGGTGACGGTGACGATCGCGGCGCCGAAGGTGACCAGGCCGACTAGGAGGAAGGCGATCTCGACGCCGGTCGGGGAGAGGAAGCCGTGGGATTCGGCGGCGGTGGTCGTGGTGCCCGCGGCGAGGTGGCCGACGGTCGCGACGGTCGCTGCGAGGGTCATTCCCGGCCCTCCTGTTCCGGCTGGTCCGGCTTCGGCCGGCTGGATCCCGGTCGGTCCGGCTTCGGTCGGTCCGGCCTCGGCTGGTCCGTCTGTTGGGCGGAGGCGCCCGTCGGGCGGGTGGGCCGTTCGGCGGCTCGGGCCTGTTCGTCGGCGTGCGGCTCGGTGGGCGGGGCCGGCTCCTGCCGGGCGGCCAGCTTGTCGGCGGTCTTGCGGGCGGCGGCGAGTTCCTTCGGTTCCTCCGCGCCGGGGTCGAGGGCGGGCGGGGCCGGCACGGTCCACATCCACTCACGGAGCTTGTCGCGTTCGTGGGTGAGGTCGCGGATGTCGGTCTCGGAGTACTCGAACTCCGGGGACCAGAACAGGGCGTCGAAAGGACACACCTCGATGCAGATACCGCAGTACATGCACAGGGAGAAGTCGATGGCGAAGCGGTCGAGGACGTTGCGGCTGCGGTCGCGCCCGCCGGGGGTCGCCGCCGGGACCGTCTCCTTGTGGGAGTCGATGTAGATGCACCAGTCCGGGCACTCGCGGGCGCACAGCATGCAGACCGTGCAGTTCTCCTCGAACAGGCCGATCACGCCGCGGGTGCGGGGAGGGAGTTCGGGCTGGGCGTCCGGGTACTGCTCGGTGACCGTCTTCTTCGTCATCGTGCGGAGGGTGACGGCCAGGCCCTTGGCCAGGCCGCTGCCGGGGATGGGGGCCATGGTTACGCGATCACCACCTTGACGACGCCGGTGAGGGCGATCTGGGCGAGGGAGAGGGGGACGAGGAGGGTCCAGGAGAGCTTCTGGAGCTGGTCCTCGCGCAGACGGGGGTAGGTCACGCGCAGCCAGATCACGACGAAGGCGAGGACGGCCGTCTTCAGCAGCGTCCACACCCAGCCGAGCCCGTCGGCGCCCCAGGGACCGTGCCAGCCGCCGAGGAAGAGGACGGTGGTCAGGCCGCACAGGACGACGATCCCGGCGTACTCGGCGAGGAGGAACAGGGCGAAGCGCAGGCCGGTGTACTCGGTGTAGGCGCCGAAGATGATCTCCGAGTCGGCGACCGGCATGTCGAACGGGGGGCGCTGCAGTTCGGCCAGTCCGGCCACGAAGAAGACGATCGCGCCCACGATCTGCCAGGGCAGCCACCACCACTCGAAGGCGTCGAGGATGCCGACGAGCGAGACGGTGCCGGCCGCCATGGCCACCGAGGCCGCCGTGAGCAGCATCGGGAGTTCGTAGGCGAGGAGTTGGGCGGCGGTACGCAGGCCGCCGAGGAGGGAGAACTTGTTGGCGGAGGACCAGCCGGCCATGAGTGAACCGAGGACGCCCACGCCCATCACCGCGAGCACGAAGAAGATGCCCGCGTCGACGACCTGGCCGACCGCGCCCTCTCCGGGGCCGATGGGGATGGCCAGCAGGACCAGGAGGTACGGCAGCAGGGCGACGGCGGGAGCGAGCTGGAAGACGCGGCGGTCCGCCTCGGCGGGGACCACGTCCTCCTTCTGCGCGAACTTCACGCCGTCCGCGACGAGCTGGGCCCAGCCGTGGAAGCCGCCGGCGTACATGGGGCCGAGGCGGCCCTGCATGTGGGCCATCACCTTGTGCTCGGTCTGACCGACGATCAGGGGGAGGGTGAGGAAGACGACGAAGACGATCAGGAGGCGCAGGGTGACGTCGAGCGCGTCGTTCACTGCCGGCCTCCTGGGGTGTCGGTATCGGGCGCCGCGTCGTCGGTGTGGTCTCCGGGTTCCGGCTGCGGCTGCGGCTCAGACCGCGGCTGCGGCTCGGCGTCCGGGGTCGGTTCCGGTCGCGGTTCCGTGTCGCGGCGGGACTCGGGCTCGGAGTCGGGTTCGGGCTCGGGCTCGGGGGTGTCGAAGGCAGGCCGGGCGTGGTGCCATGGGGCGTCCGGGCTGCGCGGTGCGGAGGGGGCCGGTTTCGGCTCCGGTTCCGTGGCGCGCCCTGACCGGCCCGCGTCGCCACCGGCGGGCGTGCCGGGGGCGGCGGTCGGCGTGTCCGGCGCGGAGGCGGGCCGCTGGCTCGCCGAGCCCTCGGACGCGCTCCGGGTACGTCGGGCGGGCCTCGGTTCCGCGCTGCCGGACTCCGCTGCCCGCTGCGACGCCGAACCCTCACCCGCGCTGCGCGCACGCCGGGCCGGCGGAGCGGCCGAAGGCTCCCCGGCCTGGGGCCCTTGACCGGCCGGGGCCCCTTGACTGGCCGAGCCCTCCGCCGCCGTACGCGAACGGCGAGGAGCGACCGGAGCGTCGCCGCCGGGTGGGGTCTGGCCGGCGGAGCCCTCCGCCGCGGTGCGGGTCCGGCGGGCCGGGCGTTCGCCCGCCGGGCGGCCCGCTCCGCGTGCCGGGCGGGCCGGAGCGGGCGGGAGCTGGCCCTTCAGCGGGCCCCATTCGTTGGGGTCGGGGACGCCCGGCGGCAGCATCTGGCGGCGCCGGGGGCCGCCGTGGTCGGACTCGCCCGGCTCCTTGGCCCCGGGCCAGGCCTTGGCCACGCGGGCGGCGAGGACGAAGTCCTTGCGCAGGGGGTGGCCCTCGAAGCCTTCCGGCAGGAGCAGGTGGTCCAGCGCGGGGTGGTCCTGGAAGTCGACGCCGAACATCTCGTGGGTCTCGCGCTCGTGCCAGGCGGCGCCCGCGTACACCGCGACGGCGGTGGGCAGGGCCGGGGCCTCGTGCGGGACGGTCGTACGCAGCAGCAGCCGGCGTACGGGGCCGAGGGCCACGACGTGCGCCGCGACGCGGAAGCCCGTGCCGGGTTCGTCGACCGCGCTCAGCCAGTCGAAGTACGTGCAGCCCAGCCGGTCGCGGGCGGTCTCCAGGGCGGAGATCCAGGACCCCGGCGGGACGTCCACGGTCAGGACGTCGTACGACTCCTCGGCCGTGGCGTCCGTACCGAAGAGTTCCCCGGCGCCGGCGGGCAGCCAGCCGACCGCGGTCATCGGGCCTCCCCCGGGTCCGAGGCCCCGGCGGAGTCCGGCGCCGCGTCGGGGGCCGGCGGCCGCACCAGGCCGCTCCGCAGCGCGGCCGTCGACGGCCGGGGCGACGTGCCGTACCGCTCCCCCAGCGACTCCCGGGCGATCTTCTCCTGGAGCTTGAGGATGCCCTGGAGCAGCGCCTCGGGGCGCGGCGGGCAGCCGGGGACGTAGACGTCGACGGGGATGATCTGGTCGACGCCCTTCGTCACGGAGTAGGAGTCCCAGTAGGGCCCGCCGCAGTTGGAGCAGGCGCCGAAGGAGATGACGTACTTCGGCTCGGGCATCTGCTCGTACAGGCGCTTGACGGCCGGGGCCATCTTGTCGGTCACCGTGCCGGAGACGACCATCAGGTCGGCCTGGCGGGGGCCGGGCGCGAACGGGATGACGCCGAGCCGGATGAAGTCGTGGCGGGCCATCGACGCGGCGATGAACTCGATCGCGCAGCAGGCGAGGCCGAAGTTGAAGACCCACAGGGAGTACCGGCGGCCCCAGTTCAGGACGACCTTCATCGGCTCGGGGGCGAGGCGTGCGAGGGCGCCGAGCCGCTTGGGCTCGGGGAGCAGCACGGGCTCCGCGGGGCTTTCGGCAGGGTTCACGTCCATGACAGGACGCCCTTCTTGTATGCGTAGAGCAGGCCCACGGCGAGGAAGCCGAGGAAGATGAACATCTCCACGAGGGTCGTCGCTCCGTAACCAGGATCGGCGAAGACCGTCGCCCAGGGGAAGAGGAAGATCGAGTCGACCGCGAAGATGACGTAGAGGAACGCGTAGACGTAGTAGCGGACCTGGGTGTGGGCCCAGCCCTCGCCGACGGGGTCGACACCGCACTCGTACGTCAGGAGTTTCTCCGGCGTCGGGACCACGGGCCGCAGCAGGCGGCCGGCGCCGAAGGCGACGGCGACGAAGAGCACGCCGACGACGGCGAGCAGCCCGACGACGGAGTAGGACTGGAAGTAGTCCGCCGCGAGGCCGACGGTCGCGTCGGCGGCGGAGACAACGGGCACATCGCCGGCGGTCACGTCGCCGACGGTCGGTTCCGGCACGTCCGTCCCTCGCTCCCTGTCACTACAAGTGCCACTGCACTGCGCACTGCCACTGCCACTGCCACTGTCCCGAGCGCCGCTGTTCGACGATCTGTACGCACGGTACGCACGGGAGTCTAGGGCCTGATAAAGAGACGGTAAGCAGCCCGTCGCACCTTGGGACGCGGGGTGGGGTTTTCCTCAGTGCGTCCCGGCGGCCCACCTCATGGCGCGGTGCGGCGCGGCACGGCACGCTGACTCGTATGACCGAACGCCTCTCGACACCGCTCCCCGGCGGGACCACCGGCACCGTGCCCGGTGACCGCCCGCCGCCGGCCCGGTTCGCCTACGACCGGCACACCTGGAAGGAGATCGCCCACCTGCTGGCGAATCTCCCGGCGTCGCTGCTCGGATTCGTCTACGTCCTGACGATGCTGTTCACCGGTGCCATGTTGACGGTCACGGTGATCGGTTTCCCGCTGCTCGCGGCCGGGCTCATGGGCGCGCGGCAACTGGGCAAGCTGGAGCGGGCGCGGGCCCGGGCCCTGCTCGGGGTGCGGGTGGACGAGCCGAGCCGGCTGCCGTTGCGGGGCGGTGGCGGATTCTTCGCGCAGTTGTGGATGGCGCTGAAGGACCCGGTGGGCTGGCGCACGGTCCTGTACGACTTCATCCGGCTCCCCTGGGGCATCCTCACCTTCGTCCTCACGCTGGTGTCGTTGTTCGTGCTGTGGCCGGTGCTGCCGTTCATCGCGCGCGGGCTGGCCAACGCCGACCGGGCGATGGTGCGGGCGCTGCTGTCCCCGTCCGACGAGCTGGAGCGGCGGATCGCCGAACTGGAGTCGGACCGGGGGGTCGTGGTCGACACCGCGGCGGCCGACCTGCGGCGCATCGAGCGCGACCTGCACGACGGGGCGCAGGCGCGCCTGGTCAACCTGGCGATGGGGCTGGGGCTGGCCAAGGAGAAGCTGCTGGAGGACCCGGACGCCGCGGCGGCCATGGTCGACGAGGCGCACGGCGAGGTGAAGCTGGCGCTCCAGGAGCTGCGGGACCTGGCCCGGGGCATCCATCCCGCCGTCCTGACCGACCGCGGCCTGGACGCGGCGCTCTCCTCGGTCGCCTCCCGCTGCACCGTGCCGGTCAAGGTGACCGTCGACCTGACGGAGCGTCCCGCGGCGGCCATCGAGGGCATCGCGTACTTCACCGTCTCGGAGCTGCTCCAGAACATCAGCAAGCACAGCCGGGCGAGGTCCGCCTCCGTGGAGGTGTGGCGGTCGTCCGACCGGCTGCTCATACAGGTCGAGGACGACGGCCGCGGGGGCGCGCGCCTCGACGGCGGTACGGGGATGAAAGGGCTCGCCGACCGGCTGAACGCGGTCGACGGTCTCTTCGTCGTCGACTCGCCGGAAGGCGGCCCGACGGCGGTCACGGCCGAGCTGCCGTGGCGGGACCGCACGGCCGCCGACGCCCCCTCCCACGCGTCCGGTGGCACGAGGTAGCCACGGAGCGGCCGGAGGGGTGGGGAAAACCCCCCTTCCGAGACGCCGACGGGCCGCATGGCCCGTACCGGCGCGGCCGAGGAGGGTGGAGTTACGACAGCACAGCCGTAGGACGAGGAGAAGGACGGCACCGATGGCCACGGATTACGGACAGACTTACGGGTTCGGGGGCGACACCGCCGCGCGACGCCACCGGCTGCCGGCGGGGCTGCGGGCACCGTTCGAGGGGCGCAGCTGGCGGGAGTTCGGCTACGTCCTGCTGGGTCTGCCGATCGGCATCCTGCTCTTCACGTACGCCGTCACGATGGTGTCGCTGGGGGCGGGCCTGCTGGTGACGTTCCTCGGCGTTCCGGTGCTGGCGGCGGCCCTCGCCGGGTGCCGGGGCTTCGGCGCGATGGAGCGGGCGCGGGCCCGTGGCCTGCTGGGGCTGCGGGTGGCCGACCCCGAGCCGCTGCGGCTGCGGAAGCGGGGCGCGATGGGCTGGATGGGAGCCGTCCTCAAGAGCGGCACCTCCTGGCGGAGCCTGCTGTACTCGGTGCTGCAGTTCCCGTGGGCGGTGTTCTCGTTCGTCGTCGCCGTGAACTTCTGGGTGGTCGGATGGGCGATGCTGACGTACCCGCTGTGGTTCTGGGTGTTCCCGATGTACGCCGGCCAGGACGGGCTGCAGCTGTACGGCGACGAGACGCACCGGATCTACCTGGACAACCCCTTCGAGATCACCGTCACCGCGCTGGTCGGCCTGCTGTTCACGCTGGCGACGCCGTGGATCGTCCGGGCGCTGACGACGGTGGACCGGGTGATGGTGCACGGGCTGCTCGGGCCGTCGCGGCTGGCCACGCGGGTGGTGGAGCTGGAGTCGGACCGGGGGGTCGTGGTCGACACCGCCGCGGCCGACCTGCGGCGCATCGAGCGCGACCTGCACGACGGGGCGCAGGCCCGCCTGGTCAACCTGGCCATGGACCTCGGGCTGGCCAAGGAGAAGCTGAAGGAGGACCCGCGGGCCGCGGCGGTCATGGTCGACGAGGCCCACGGCGAGGTGAAGACGGCCCTCCAGGAGCTGCGGGACCTGGCCCGGGGCATCCACCCCGCCGTCCTGACCGACCGCGGCCTGGACGCGGCGCTCTCCTCGGTCGCCTCCCGCTGCACCGTGCCGGTGCGGGTGGAGGTCGACCTGTCCGAACGGCCGGCGTCGGCGATCGAGGGCATCGCGTACTTCACGGTGTCGGAGCTGCTCCAGAACATCAGCAAGCACGCCCGGGCCACGTCGGCCGCCGTGGAGGTCTGGCGGGTGGAGAACCGGCTGATGCTCCAGGTCGTGGACAACGGCGTGGGCGGAGCGGACGTGTCGGCCGGGTCGGGCCTGGCCGGGCTGGCGGAGCGGCTCGACGCGGTGGACGGGATCCTCGTGGTGGACTCGCCGGCCGGAGGCCCGACGCGGGTGACGGCGGAGCTGCCGTGGCGGAGCGAGCCGACGACCAGGTGAGCCGGACGGGGCCGCCGCGCCCCACCGCGCCCGCCGCACCGGCTGCGCCCGCCACACCCGCCGCGCCCGCCGCCGCGGAACGCCGGCTGCACCGAAGCCGTCGCCCGGTCACCTTCCCCCCGGCCCGTCGACGTGCGCGAAAACCGGCCATCGAGTGGCCGGACCCGGACTGACGCCCCGCTCTTCCCGCTCTCTTCCCGCTCTCTTCCCGTCGCCCCTCGGCATCCGGCCGCCGATGCTGGAATGCTGGACCACGTCGCACGGACGGTTCGTGGACGCGGCGTGGGCCGCGCGGGCCGTGGGGTGGACGGGCTGTGGGGGGCCGAGGAACGTGGAGGACAGGGTGCGGGTGGTCATCGCCGAGGATTCAGTACTGCTCAGAGAGGGGCTGACCCGGTTGCTGACCGACCGCGGGCACGAGGTCGTGGCCGGTGTCGGCGACGGCGAGGCCTTGATCAAGACCATCACCGAGCTGGACGCGCAGGGCGAGCTGCCGGACGTGGTGGTGGCGGACGTACGGATGCCGCCGACGCACACCGACGAGGGCGTGCGGGCCTCGGTGCAGTTGCGCAAGGCGCACCCGGGGCTCGGCGTCCTGGTGCTGTCCCAGTACGTGGAGGAGCGCTACGCCACGGAACTGCTGGCCGGTTCCAGTCGCGGCGTCGGCTATCTGCTCAAGGACCGGGTGGCCGAAGTGCGGGAGTTCGTGGACGCGGTGGTGCGGGTCGCGGAGGGCGGGACGGCGCTGGACCCCGAAGTGGTCGCGCAGTTGCTCGGGCGCAGCCGCAAGCAGGACGTGCTCGCCGGGCTCACCCCGCGGGAGCGGGAGGTGCTGGGGCTCATGGCCGAGGGGCGGACGAACTCCGCGATCGCGCGGCAGCTCGTCGTGAGCGACGGGGCCGTCGAGAAGCACGTGAGCAACATCTTCATGAAGCTGGGGCTGTCCCCGAGCGACGGCGACCACCGGCGGGTTCTCGCCGTCCTCACGTATCTCAATTCCTGACCCGGGCGGCCCGTCCCGAGGAAGCGAGGGACGGGCCCGTGAGCCGGCCGGTCATCCGAACGAATGAGAGGCCGAAGCGCGGACAGGGTGCGCCCACACGAGTGCCCAGGGGCGGGGAAACCGTGGAACGCCGGGTCGGCGGGCCCTCTCGAGGTCGTGTCCATCATGCGAATGTCCACCGGAAGTCAACCCCTGCGGACGTAGGGTTGATCCTGGGATGGTCGGTGGGAGACCACTCCCCGGACAGCCGCCTCGAGGGAGGTCCACTTCAGTGACCAGCCAGGTCAGCAGCCCAGCGGAGCAGGCCGACGGAACCGTCGTAGGAGAGCAGCGCAAACCGGTCGGGGCGAAGGAT